>JBCKNJ010000054.1:0-12270 GCA_038902795.1 Polaromonas sp.
CTGTCTCAGGCGGCAAAAATAGCTGAACATCTTTTAAGGGTTTCCCTGTGTCCCAATGCCTTTTCGTTTGCGAAAAATTAGAACACAATCGAATTCTGGATTTTATTAGTCATATAACGATATTATATGGAATCCTTGAAAAATTAATTGCCGGGTCAATGATGTCGTAAGTGCCACAACGACGATCTCATGGCCAGCCCGCGCCCACGCAGAAGCATGTTTGTCCGCTGTCCCGCACCATTAACTGACAAACGCGGGCAAGGCCCGCCTGGAGACCGAAATTGACCACCAGAGAACAAAACGAATACCTGACCCGTACGGGTCCCGGCACACCCATGGGCAATCTCTTTCGCTGCTATTGGCTGCCTGCTCTGAAGGCCGAGGAGGTGTCCGAGCCCGACGGACCGCCGGTGCGCGTGAAGCTGCTTTCGGAATTGCTCATTGCGTTTCGCGACAGCGAAGGTCGGCTGGGCCTGATGGACGAGTTTTGCGCGCACCGCGGCGTTTCATTGTGGTTTGGCCGCAATGAGGAAAGCGGGCTGCGCTGCTCCTACCACGGCTGGAAATACGACGTGACCGGGCAATGCATCGAAGTGCCGTCCGAGCCCGAGGGGAGCGGCTTTTGCGCCAAGATGAAACTTAAATCCTATCCTCTGGTCGAGCGCGGCGGCATCCTGTGGACCTATATGGGCCCGCCAGACAAACAGCCGGCATTGCCGGAGTTCGAGGTGTCCATGGTCGGCGAGCAGCAGCGTTTCCTTTCAAAACGGTTGCAGGAGTCAAATTACCTTCAGGCCATGGAAGGCGGCATTGATTCGAGCCACGTTTCTTTCCTGCACCGCGGCGCGATGAAAAGCGACCCCATGCTCAAGAAAGCTGAGCGCAGCGTGCAGTACAACCTGCAGGACTTCCAGGTCAAATTTGAAGTGGTGGAATCAGACGGCGGGCTGTTGATAGGCGCGCGCCGCAATGCCGAAAACGGCCACTACTACTGGCGCATCACGCAATGGGTCATGCCCTATTTCACGGTGATTCCCCCGCGGGGCGACTATTCGGTCGGCGGGCATTTCTGGATGCCGATAGATGACGAAAACTGCTGGACCTGGAGCTTTAATTACCACCCTGTCAAAGACATTGTCGGCGAAGAACGCAAGGCGATGGAAGACGGGCATGGCATTCACGTCAAGCTGATTCCGGACACCTTCATCCCGGTTCAAAACCGTGCCAATGACTATTTGATGGACAGGGCGGCGCAAAAGTCAGGCGCAAGCTTCAGCGGGATTGAAGGCATAGCAATCCAGGATTCCTCACTGCAGGAAAGCATGGGACCGATCGCAGACCGCACCCGGGAAAATCTTGTGTCCACTGACAACGGCATCATCATGGCGCGCAACAGGCTGCGCAAAGCGGCCCAGGCGCTGCAAAAAGGCATATTGCCCCCTGGCGTGGAGCCCAAAGCGCAAAGCGTGCGATCGGCGGCCCTTGTGTTGCCGCCTGGCGCAGTGTTCAAGGAAGCTGCCAGGGAGGCCCTGATCGCCAAGCCGGGCGTTCCACTAACAACGGTCTAGAAAGATTCAATACATGAGCTCGAACATCGCGACTGCCGTGGCAGTGGACATCAGGCGCACGGAAGTTCAGTCGTTCGCGAAACCCGAGTTGCCGACAGACGGCGGTTTGCTCCGGGTAGAGAAAACCGGCGTCTGCGGCAGCGACTGGCCGTTCTACCTGAGTATGCCCAAAACTAGGGGACCCTTGATCCTCGGCCATGTACTTGTAGCTTTCATTGGGCACGACAACGTGCGCGTGGGAATCGATGATCATGGGCATGGGGTTTCAATTAAAACGGGGGCGGGAATCAGTTTTTATTTGTTCTGGCACGGGCATGAACGTCCGTGGAAAGCCGCATGGGATCGGGTTCGATGACTCCTTGTTTCAAATATCCAGCGTCGACGTTGCGAAAAATTCGTCCGCTCCGACACGGCGGTCCGTCAGGCCCTGCTCGTGCACATACTGCGAGATGATTTCGATGATTTTGCGTGATGCCTTCATGCCATAGGCTTTCGGGTCTGCCTGCAATGCTTGCTGTCCTTGCGGCCCGGCGCCGTCCATCAGGCCGGTTTCAAAATAAGACTGCAACGTCTCAGCGGTCTCCCGCTCCACATCCTTTTTGGCGGCGACAAACGCGTGGTAAAGATTCAGCGCCAGCCACGGATGTTTTTCGTACAGCTCGCGGCGGATCACCACCGCGTGGTTGATCGGGTAGATCCCGGTTTTTGAAAAGTATCGGCGGGTTTCGGCCAGCTTGTCGACAAAAAGCGGCCTCACAACATCGACGGATTCAAGGTCAATCGTGCTGCGGTCCACCAGGTTGCGGTTGCTCAGATACAGCAGCGTCGCGTCGAGTTCGCCGTTAACCAGCATCTCGCCGATGTTGGTGCTGGCAGGAATCTGGTTGAGCCGCACGCCCTCGGGCGGCTTGAAGCCGGTGGCGCCGCCGTGGCTTTTTTCGGGGCCGCGCTCCATAAACCATTCGATATCCCGTGCGAGGACTCCGAACTCATGCTCAAGGATGCCGCGCGACCAAACTGCTGCCGTCTGCTGGTATTCCGGCACGCCGACCCGTTTGCCCTTGAGGTCTTCGGGCTTGAGGATGCCGCGATCGGTGCGCATCAGGATGTTGGTGTGAAAAAACATGCGCGACGTGTAGATGGGTAAAGCGACCCAGCGCCGGTCGCCACGCGCGGTCGCGATGAAGAGCGACGACAGCGACATCTCGGAAACGTCAAAGTCGGCGTACTTCAGTTGCCGCCAGAACATTTCCGACGGATGCACCACCGTCGGTATCAGCCGTACGCCCTGCGCCTTGATGCGTCCCTGGGTAATCGGTCGGGTTCTTTCGTTGTCGGAAAGCGCAATGCTCAGGGTGAGTGTCTCGTTGGTCATCAACGTTCTTTATGGTTGGTATCTTGATCGATCGGCGGCGGCGCCGGTGTCCAGTGGCGGCGCATGAGCTGGCCCATCGGGGCATTGTCCTCGACGCGGCACAGCAACTCGTTTTCTTCTTGGGTCAGCATGGGAGAGGCTCCTTCAAGGCTGTCTGCGGATCGTGTTTGCCGCTCAAAAAAACTTGCCCATCCGGGTGATTCAGATTATTCTTAGATGCCTAATATTATTTGCCCGAGGTTTTTCTGTCAAGAGGTTTTATGAATCGCCCGGTCATCGTTAACCCGAAGGCTTCGGCAATGCTTTCAAACCCATCGCAAGAGCCCGATTTTTTCAAGTTGCTGGTGCTCCGAAAAGAGGAAGTCGCACAGGGCATTTACATGTTCGAATTGCGTGATCCGGATGGTACGGCGCAAGCCGCAGCCTCCCCGGATGTCAGGAAAATGGCGGAGTTGCTCGGTCATAATTCGCTCCATGAAAAGTGACACGAAAAAAATCATTCAGCATTGGCGGGATGCGATTCCCAATGACCGGCTCGCCCATCTTGTTCGGGACGTATCACGCGCCTTTACCCGCTCACTGACCATGCGACTCGACCAGCACGGCGTGCCGTTCGGCCACTGGACGTTCCTGAGGGTGCTCTGGGAGGCCGACGGGATCACCCAGAAAGAGATCAGTGAGCGCGTCGGCGTCATGGAGCCGACCACCTTCATCGCCCTGAAATCGATGGATGCCCAAGGCTATATCGTGCGCAAGCAGTTGCCCCCGAACAAGAAGAATGTTTACGTCTATCTCAGCGCCAAGGGACGCGCGCTGAAAAACAAACTGGTCCCCCTGGCCGTCGACAGCAATAATGTCGGCGTGGAAGGCATTTCCGCAGCCGACATCAAGACCACACGCCAGACGTTGCTGGCAATGATTGAAAACCTCGCACGTGACCAGCAAGTCCTCGACGAGCCCGTCAAACGCAAACCGCCGGCAGCGACGACAGCGCAGCCCGTCAAGGCGACAAAACCGAAAATACTGAGCTGGAAGCACGAGCGTTAGCGCGCCGAAGTCGCTCAAAGAAGGAGACGTTTTAATGGAACAAATACGGGTACCACCAGTCAGCAAGCCGGCAGCATGGCGGCGCATCAATCTGCAGTGGACGATCATTGGTATTTGCGTTGCAATAGTGGCTTATCTGGCGCTGATGCCGCTCGGCTTCCTGATATGGCAGAGTTTTTTTACGCCGCAAACCGCCACCAAGGTGGCAATATTCACACTCGGCAACTATGCCACCGCCTACACCAGCGGTGACACATTTCGCTTGCTTGGAAGCTCGCTCTATTTCGCCGTCGGTTCCGCCGCACTTGCGTTCGTGATAGGCACTGCGCTGGCATGGATGAACGAACGGACCAATACCCCGTTCAAGTCGGTGTTCTTCGCGCTCTCCATCGTTCCGCTGATCATTCCGGGAATCCTGTTTACGGTCTCCTGGATCCTGCTCGCCAGTCCGAAAATCGGTATCCTCAACCTGCTGCTGCAAAACTGGTTCAGCACCGATTACGTATTTTTCAATGTCTACTCAATATGGGGCATGATCTGGGTTGACGCTCTGGGTTCTTCGCCGCTGGCTTTCCTGCTCATGACGGCGGCATTCCGTTCGATGGATCCGTCGCTGGAAGAATCGGCCATGATGAGCGGCGCCAGCATTCCCCAGATTGCGTGGCGCATCACGCTCAAGCTGACATGGCCGGCCATCATCGGCACCTTGCTCATTCTGTTTGTGCTCGCGCTCGAGGCGTTCGAGGTGCCTGCGCTGCTGGGGTTGCCGGTCGGCATACAGGTATTCACGTCGGCGATCTACCAGGCGATTCACCAGTATCCAAGCAAGATCGGCCTGGCATCGTCCTACGCCGTCACGCTGCTGCTGATCACGACGGTCGGCATGTACTTCGTGTCGCGTCTGTCAAGTCAAGGCAGCAAGTACTCGACCGTAACCGGCAAGGGTTACCGGCCGCGCGCGTTGGATCTGGGCAACTGGCGCTACCTGACCGCTGCTATCTTCATCGTCTATTTCCTACTCATTGTGGTATTGCCGTTTCTGGTCTTGCTCTGGTCATCGCTACAGAAGTTCTACAGCGTACCGTCGATGGCTGCGCTGCAGAACTTGACCTTTGCTGCCTACAAGTTCATGTGGAACTATCCGACTTTAGCAAGATCGGTGGTGAACAGTGCAATGCTTGCATTCGCCAGTGCGACCATCATCATGCTGGTGACTTCGGTAATCTGCTGGATCGTGGTCAAAACCAAAATGCCCGGACGCTGGGTGCTGGACAACCTGGCTACACTGCCGCTGGTCTTCCCGGGCCTGGTGCTGGGTCTGTCCATCATGGTGTTTTACCTGAACTTCGACATCGGCGTTTACGGCACGATATGGATCCTGTTAATTGCCTACGTCACGCGTTTCCTGCCTTATGGAATACGCGCCAACACGACATCGATGCTGCAGATCCACAAGGAACTGGAGGAGTCGGCGGCGATGAGCGGCGCATCCTGGGGCAGCACGTTCTGGCGCATCATTCTGCCGCTGCTGAAACCCGGTTTGCTGGCAGGATGGATCTACATCATGATCGTGTCGATCCGCGAACTGGGGACCTCGATTCTGCTCTACAGCCCGGGAACGGAAGTGATTTCCATCATGATCTGGGAACTGTGGGAGAACGGACAATACGTTGAGCTCTCGGCGATGGGTGTGATGTTCATCATCGCTTTGTTCGTGCTGGTGATGCTAGCGCAGTTGGTCGGCAAAAAATACGGCGTCAAAGAAGCCTGATAAATGCTAGAAATTGGAGAGAAAACATGTTGAGCGTTAAAAAACTTTACACCGAATATCCCAACGATCGCGGCGAGGTCATCAAGGCTGCGCAGGACATCAGTTTCGAGGTGCCGGAGGGCATGCTGTTTACGCTGCTTGGTCCGAGCGGCTGCGGCAAGACCACTACGCTGCGTTCAATCGCCGGACTGGAGCGTCCGAAATCCGGTGAGATTACGGTGGCCGGGACGGTCGTCTATTCATCGGATAAAAACATTTTCATCCAGCCCAACAAGCGCAATTTCGGCATGGTGTTTCAATCCTATGCGATCTGGCCGCACATGAACGTGTTTCAAAATACATCGTTCCCGCTCGACGTTGGCAGTCGCAAATTCAGCAAGAAAGAGGTCGAGGAAAGAGTGATGCGGGTACTGACCACAGTCGGTCTTGATGAATTCGCCGGTCGCGAAGCCACCAAGTTGTCCGGCGGCCAGCAGCAGCGCCTGGCACTGGCGCGCGCGCTGGTGATGGAACCAAAGCTGCTGCTGCTCGACGAACCGCTGTCGAATCTCGACGCCAAGTTGCGCGAGCGCATGCGCTACGAACTGAAACGGATGCAGCGCGAAATCGGGGTGACCACGGTATACGTTACGCACGACCAAAGCGAAGCGCTGGCGCTGTCGCACGAAATCGCCGTGATGAGCGCAGGGCATATCATGCAGATCGGTTCGCCGCGCGATATCTATGAGCGGCCGGGCAACAAGTTCGTCGCCGATTTCGTGGGCCTCACCAATTTTCTGGATGCGACGGTGGAAGCGCCGGAGGCGAACGACAGCGGGTACCGGGTCAATTCCACCATCGGCCAGTTGAGCGTTACATCGTTCGACCGGCTCGGCAAAGGCGATCCGGTATTGATTTCGGTACGGCCGGAAGACATCGAGCTGACCGAGCAGCGCCCGGACGGCCCCAACGTCATCGAGGGAACGGTCGACTTCAAGGTATTCCTGGGCGAGTACCTGGATTACCGGATCAAGGTCGGCGAGCATCAGGTGCTGGCGCGGGCGCATACGTCATTCAAGGCCGCGGTCGGCGCTACCGTTTATCTGCGCATGAATCCCGAGAAGTGCATGACCATCCAAAACAACCTATAGGAAAGCAGCCTGACCATGAGCAACGAAGCGCTTTATCACAGCAAGAAAGACCGCGTATTCGTACGCGCCATCGCCGGTGCGTACAACCTCAAGGATGAGCTGGCAAGATTGCGTGCCCAGCCGCGCGTGCGCAAAGCCAGCGACATTAAATTCGTCGATGGACCACAGGCATTCAGCCGGCACTACGTCGAGCCGAAAGACGGCATCACCCAGACCTTCCATTTGCACCTCGAGGAGTATGGCCCGGGCGGCAAATCGCAAAAGCACGGTCATGTCAACGAAGCCGCGTTCTACATTCTCGATGGCACCGGTTACGAAATCCATGATGGCATTCGCTACGACTGGAGCGCAGGCGACATCGCCATCGTGCACAACAATTGCGTGCATCAGCATTTCAATGCCGACGCGGTCAAGCCGGCGCGGGCACTGGTGATCAAGACCAAACCGATGTACCTGTTTATGAATATGCTGTTTCAGTATCAGGTGGAGCCGCGCTCGTTGGAGCAGGCACCGGGCGGCGAGGGATTCGAGGTGCGCGAAGCCGACGTAAATTTCAATCACTCTAACGAATAACGGTTAAAGGAATCAGAAAATGGCATGGGGCGAATCAAAGACCTGGATGACAGGCACGGAAAATCAGAAGTTGTACCAAGGTTTGCTGGATGATGCGACGGCGGCACCAGTACGCAATGCGAAGCGCAAGAAAGTCGTGCATCCGCAGGAAATGCCGTGGGAAATGTCGCGCCAGGGCTTGCTCAAACATTTGTTGAATGAACAAATGAATACCCGAATGGAATCGGTCGATGCTTACATGCAGATCATCCCGCCGGGCAGTCACTCCGGCAAACACCGGCATTTGGCGGAGGAATGCCTGTATGTGCTGGAGGGACGCGGCTACGATTTGCACCAGGACTGCGACGTTGAAATCACCGACACCTATCACTGGAAGGTGCAGGATGAAGTCAAGCGCTACGAGTGGGAAGCGGGTGACGTGATTTACATTCCACCCAACACGATTCATCAGCATTTCAATGCCGATCCCGACCAGCCAGTGCGGCTGATCTCGGCGATCAATCGCATTTATCAGAAGTTTGGCTTGAATGATCTGGAGCAGCTTGAGGATGCGCCGCAATACCAGCCTGGCGTGGTGCTGACGACGGAGATGGTCGCGCATTTCATCAACCAAAAAGCAAAATAAGCGATTCCTTTGATCCGCCGTTAGCGGGAGCTAAGCCGGAATCAATTTAAAAAAAACAGGAATATCGAATGGCAAAAGACGCAATGGTCTCAGAGGACCTCGCGCAAAAATTTGCGACTGAAAAAGAGTCGCCTTATTCGCGTTGGGTGGCAGCAGAAGGACTCGACATCATCAGCGCACACTATGTGTCCAGCTTGCACACGGTGGCTCTGAAGCCGTGGGTGCGCCGCGGTGGATCCGGGGTGTTCATCAATCATGAAGCGTCGCGCACCTCGAATGACTGTTATGTGTGCGAGATCCCGCCCGGCAAACAGCTGGAGCCGCAGCGGCAATTATTTGAAGAAATGATTTACGTGCTCAACGGCAGGGGGTCGAGCACGGTCTGGAACGATGCCGGTCAGCGGGTAACGTTTGAATGGCAGGCCGGCTCGCTGTTTGCCATTCCGCTCAATGCGACCTGCCAGCACTTCAATGGCTCCGGCAAAGACGCCGCACGCTTCGTTGCGGTGACCAATGGCCCATCGGTGATCAACCTGTATGAAGACATCGATTTCGTCTTCAATACCCAATACGATTTTAAAAACCGCTTCTCCGGCGAGCCGGGTTATTTCGATAATAAAGGCGAGCAAAAAGGTCTTTTGCTGGAAACCAATTTTGTCGCCGATGCGGTCAATCTGCCGCTGATCAGCGCCAAAGAACGCGGGGCCGGTGGCGGACACATACGCTTCAATATGGCCAAAGGCTCGATGAACAGCCACATTTCCCAGTTCCCGATCGGCACCTACAAGAAAGCCCACTGCCACGGTCCTGGCGCCCACGTGATCATTCTGTTCGGCGAAGGTTACAGCCTGATGTGGCCCGAAGGCGAAGAGCCGCGGCGCTACGAATGGCAGGTGGGTTCGATGATCGTGCCGCCGAACCTGTGGTTCCATCAGCATTTCAATACCGGCACGACCCTGGCGCGCTATCTGGCGTTCAAGCACGAGGTGGTCTCGATTCGCAATGCACAGGGCATACCCAAGGCATGGATCAGCCAGCGTGTGGGCGGCGATCAGATCAATTACGCCGACGAAAGTCCGCTGATACGCGACCTGTTCACCGATGCGCTCTCAAAGCATGGACTGGCGCCGCGTATGGCAGAGGCCTATGCGGCGGAGCTCGCGGACTTGCCGCCTAAGCTAGCCAGGCCGAAGTATCTTTAAAGCAGTTACTGAAATGGTTCCAATGATGCCCATAGAGCATTTTAAACGTTTATCGCTCAAGCTTGCGATAAGCAGTGTTGCGGCCGGTGTGTTGCTGTCGCTGGGTGTGCTGGCGACCAGCCTGACCGCAGGCGCACAGGATGCGTCGCTGCTTTTGTACGACAAGCCGGGTCGGAGCCAGAAGGTGCTCGCGGCCGCAAAGAAGGAAGGCACATTGACGCTCTACACGTCGATCGCTGAAAAAGACCTGCCGACATTAATTGATCCGTTCGAAAAAAAATATGGCATCAAGGTCAAGGTGTGGCGCTCCGGTACCGACAAGGTGTTGCAACGAACCTTGGCCGAGGCGTCCGCCAGGCGCTACGAGGTTGATGCGATCCATTTCGGTTCGCCGGAATTGGAGGCGCTGCATCGAGAAAAAATTCTTCAGCCGGTCAATTCACCGTACTACAAGGAACTGATTGCGGGCGCAGTGCCGACTCATCGCGAATGGGCAGCCACTCTGCTGTCCGTTTGGGTGCAGGCCTACAACACCAATCTGATCAAGAAGGAAGATCTGCCCAAGACCTATCAGGATCTGCTCAATCCCAAGTGGAAGGGCAAGCTTGGCATCGAAGCCAAGGTCCAGGAATGGTACTCGACCGTGGTAATGAGTATGGGCGAAGAAAAAGGCATCAATTTGTTCCGTGCCATTGTAGGTCGCAACGGCATGTCGGTGCGCAGTGGACATTCTCTGCTCAACAACCTGGTTATCGCAGGCGAGATACCGCTGGCGCTGACAGTCTACAATTACATGCCGGAATCCGCCAAGCGCAAGGGGGCGCCGATTGACTGGTTTGCGTTGGAGCCAGCAGTCGCTCGTGCCAACGGCATAGGCATCGCGCGGCGCGCCCCGCATCCCAACGCCGCGCTGCTGTTCCATGACTACATGCTTTCGACCGAAGCGCAAAAATTACTGGTCAGTATGGATTATGTGCCGACGAATTCCAAGGTGCCATCGCCGCTCGCCAAATTGCGCATCAAGCTAGTCGACCCGGTGCTCGCGCTGGACCAGATGGAGAAGTGGACCAAGTCGTACGAGGAAGTGGTAACCAAGCAAAGCACGCGGTAAGCGCAGAGTCGTAGCGTCTGCCGCGTTGATGAGGCGCGCTCGCATGGGAGGCTGCTTTTCCAAAGCAAATAATCAACAAGGATTAACATGACCGCCGCCTCAATCACCCCGGACGTACAGCCTGAAAAATCGTTCCGCGAAGTCTGGCTGATTACCATCGGGCATGCGCTGACGCACTGGTATCCGGCCACCTTCTATCTGCTGCTGCCGCTGATCGGGAAAGAGCTGGGCCTGACCTACAGCCAGATCGGCCTGATCATGACCTGCCAGTACATCGCCGGCGCCATTTCGAATGTGCCAAGCGGCATGCTGGTTGACACGGTCGGCAAAAAAGGTTTGCTGATGGCAGTGTCGCTGTTCTGGATAGGTTTTCCTTACCTGCT
This sequence comes from Polaromonas sp., assembly GCA_038902795.1. Classification (GTDB taxonomy): domain Bacteria; phylum Pseudomonadota; class Gammaproteobacteria; order Burkholderiales; family Burkholderiaceae_C; genus Polaromonas. Next base: position 10,786 of record JBCKNJ010000054.1, read on the forward strand.
GATGAGCTTTACCTACAGCTACGTGATGCTGCTGATCTGTGTATCGATGGTCGGCATTGGCAATAACCTGTGGCATCCGGCCGCGATTCCGACGCTCGGCCAACGCTATCCAGAGCGCAAGGGCCTCGTGCTGTCGCTGCACGGCATGGGCGGCAATGTCGGCGATGCGCTGGCACCGCTGGCAGTCGGAGCGTTGCTGGCATTCTTTACCTGGCGCGAGATCGTGGTGCTGAACGCGATTCCGGGCGCAATCATGGCTTGCCTGCTTCTGGCCTATATGGGCACGTTGCGGCTGGCTTCCAAAAACAAGCCAGCGGCTGCGGAGCCCGAGGGGCAGAGCGTGCAGGAATATGCGCGCGGCCTGCGCGGGCTGTTCAAGAACCGGGTGCTGATCCTGATGGCCACCAGCTCCGCTTTCCGCTCGATGACGCAAACCACGCTGCTGACCTTCCTGCCGATATTCCTGGCTTATGAAATGGGCTATTCGCCGTTGTGGGTGGGCGCTTGCCTGTTCGCGCTGCAGGCGGCCGGTTTTGCCGCTGCGCCGATCGCCGGTCATTTATCCGACAGGATGGGCCGCCGCCCCATCATCATGAGCAGCCTGGCGATGACCGCTGTGGTGCTGGTATTCATGGCGTTTGCCGGACGTTCCCATGCATTTGTGCTGCTCATTGCAGTGCTGGGTTTCTTTCTGTATGCGATTCGTCCGGTGCTGCAGGCATGGCTGCTGGAGAGCACCCCGAAAAAGATGGCCGGCAGCAGCATCGGCGTGCTGTTCGGCTTGCAGGCGGTCGGCTCGGCTATCGGTCCGCTCGTGAGCGGCTTGCTGGCAGACCACTACGGACTGATGTCTATCTTCTATTTCCTGGCCTTCGCGATTGTCGTTGCCAACCTGTTCATTTTCCTGATTCCTGCGCAGACCCCGAGCGGCGCGCCGGCCAGCGCCGTTTGATCCGCCGTTCGGGTTTTTGCTGCCGATTTCTGCAGCATATCCGGCGCGCTGATGGGTGAATGGCTCGCGCTGCTGTCGGCTTGCTGCTTTGCCGCGGCGCGTATCAATTCTGCGTCGGATTTTGCTTCTGGCACTGCTTGATCGGATTCAAGGCCAGCGCTTGTTGATTGGGGTCGATGTAGACCTTGCCATCCACCGTATGCACCGCGTAGGTCCGCAGCGGAATCATGCAGGGCGGAGTGACCACTTCGCCGGTACGGATATTAAAAGCGCCATTATGAAAATTGCATTCGATGACATCGCCGTCGATATACCCCTCGGACAGTGAGCCGGGTCCGTGGGTGCAGGCATCGTTGGTCACGTAAAATCGGTTTTCAATGTTGAACACGGCAAGCGACATTCCGTCTTTTTCAACCTTGGTGGCGCAGCCGACGGCTACGTCGGTCGTAGCGCACAGTTCGAGCAGATGCAGCAGATGAAAATCTTTTATTTCACTCATGATGGTAGTCGTAGTAATACATTATCGATTGTCG
>JBCKNJ010000055.1:0-12090 GCA_038902795.1 Polaromonas sp.
ACTTAGGAGCTTGACTTATGGCAATTACATTGACTGAAAATGCGGCAAAACAGATTCGGCACCAGCTTGCAAAGCGCGGCAAAGGGATTGCCCTGCGCATCGGCATCAAGAAAGTGGGCTGTACCGGCCTGGCGCACACCTTCGACATCGCCGACGAAATTCGCGCGACCGATCACAGCTTCGAGTCGCATGATGCCCGTGTGCTGATCGATGCCAAGAACCTGGCATTCCTCGATGGCTCGCGCATCGACTTCGTCACCGAAGGGCTCAAGCAAATGTTCAAATTTGACAATCCCAACGTCGAAAGCGAGTGCGGCTGCGGCGAGAGCTTCAACATGAAAAAGCCCAAGATTGATGTAAAAAATACAGAGGTAACACCATGAGCACGCCGGGCCGCCCCAAGGCGAATACCGCAGTGCGAAGCACGGAGGTTGCCTGATGAGCGCAGTTGCTGAAAACATCCAGACCGAAATGCCCGCAGCTTTTATCTTTACCGACAGCGCGGCGGCCAAGGTCGCTGAATTGATTGCCGAAGAAGGCAACCCGGACCTGAAACTGCGTGTTTTTGTTCAGGGCGGCGGCTGCTCCGGCTTCTCCTACGGATTCACCTTCGACGAAGTCGCCAACGAAGACGACACGACGATGACCAAAAACGGCGTGTCGCTGTTGATTGATGCGATGAGCTACCAGTACCTGGTGGGGGCGGAGATTGATTACAAAGACGATCTGGAAGGTGCGCAGTTCGTCATCAAGAACAATCCTGGTGCTACTTCTACCTGTGGCTGCGGGTCGTCTTTCTCAGCTTAACTTAGGAACAACATCATGAGCGCAGCACTGCAAAATATCGTCAACCAGCCCTACAAGCACGGTTTCGTCACAAATATCGAGTCCGATGTCGCGCCCAAAGGGCTGAATGAAGACACCATCCGGATGATTTCGGCCAAGAAGAACGAGCCTGAATGGCTGCTCGAGTTCCGGCTCAAGTCTTATGCGGCGTGGCTCGAAATGGAAGAACCGAACTGGCAGAACGTCCACTATCCGAAAATTGATTATCAGGCGATCAGCTACTACGCCGCACCTAAGCCGAAGGCGAAGTTGAAAAGCATGGACGAGGTCGATCCTGAATTGATACGCACCTTCGAAAAGCTTGGCGTACCGCTGCACGAGCGCATGGCGCTGGCCGGCGTTGCGGTCGATGTCATTTTCGACAGCGTGTCGGTGGCAACCACCTACAAGCACAAGCTGGCCGAGGTCGGCGTCATTTTCTGTTCGATGTCGGAGGCCGTGCTGGAGCATCCGGAGCTGGTGCAGAAATATCTCGGTACGGTGGTGCCGACCGGCGATAACTTTTACGCCGCGCTCAACTCGGCGGTGTTCACCGACGGCTCGTTTTGTTTCATCCCCAAGGGCGTCAAGTGCCCGATGGATTTGTCGACCTACTTCCGCATCAACACCGAGGAAACGGGGCAGTTCGAACGCACCCTCATCATTGCCGAGGAAGGCGCGTCGGTCTCCTATCTTGAAGGCTGTACGGCACCCGCATTCAGCACCAACCAGTTGCATGCAGCGGTGGTCGAGCTGGTGGCGCTCGACAACGCCACCATCAAGTACTCGACGGTGCAGAACTGGTATGCGGGCGACGAAAACGGCATCGGCGGCGTTTACAATTTCGTCACCAAGCGCGGCCTGGCTAAAGGTGTCAACTCGCGCATTTCGTGGACCCAGGTCGAGACCGGATCGGCGATCACCTGGAAGTATCCTTCCGTCATACTGCGTGGCGACAACTCGGTCGGCGAGTTCTATTCGGTCGCCGTCACCAACCACCATCAGCAGGCTGACACCGGCACCAAGATGATCCACATCGGTAAGAACACCCGCAGCACCATCGTCAGCAAAGGCATCTCGGCCGGGCGTTCCAACAACAGCTACCGCGGGCTGGTGAAAATTGCACCGACGGCCACCGGCGCGCGCAATTATTCGCAATGCGACTCGATGCTGATTGGTGATCAGTCAGGCGCCAACACCTTCCCCTACATTCAGGTGCGCAACAACAGCTCCCAGGTCGAGCACGAGGCCTCGACCTCGAAGATCGGCGAGGATCAGTTGTTCTACTTTGCGCAGCGCGGCGTCAGCGGCGAGGCCGCCGTGTCGATGATCATCAACGGATTCTGCAAAGACGTATTTAAACAATTGCCGATGGAGTTTGCGGTCGAAGCGACCAAGCTCCTCAGTTTCAAGCTCGAAGGAAGTGTCGGATGATTCTGCAAGACAGCAAAACCCTGCTCGAAGTGCGCGGGCTGCGCGCGACCGTGAACGGCATCGAAATTCTGAAAGGACTGGACTTCACCGTGAAGAGTGGTGAAGTACATGCCATCATGGGGCCGAACGGCTCGGGCAAGAGCACCTTTGCAAAGGTGCTGGCCGGTCACACGGCGTATGAGGTGACGGGCGGCAGCGTGCTGTTCGAAGGCAAAAACCTGTTCGACCTTGCCCCCGAAGAGCGTGCGCTGGCCGGTGTGTTTCTGGCCTTTCAGTATCCGATCGAGATACCCGGCGTCGCCAACAGCCAATTTCTGCGCCTGACTTACAACACGGTGCAGGCGCAGCGCGGCAAGGAAGAACTCGACCCGCTCGAGTTTGACGACTTCGTGCGCGAGAAGATGAAGATGCTCGAAATAAGTCCCGATTTTCTCGACCGCAGCGTCAACGAAGGCTTTTCCGGTGGCGAGAAAAAGCGCAACGAAATCTTGCAGATGGCGCTACTCGAACCCCGCTTGGCCATCCTCGACGAGACCGATTCCGGCCTCGACATCGACGCCATGAGGATCGTCTCGCACGGCGTCAATCAGCTTGCCAACAAGGACAATGCGATTGTGCTGGTGACGCACTACCAGCGGCTGCTCAACTACATCGTGCCCGACTTCGTGCACGTGATGGAGGCAGGTCGCATCATCAAGACCGGCGGCAAGGACTTAGCGCTCGAACTCGAAACGCGGGGCTACGACTGGGTCGCTGCCGAGCACCAGGCGGCGAGCCAGACGAGGGCTGCGGAGGGGGCGGCATGAGCACAGTCACCGCCATTCGCCGACCCGCTGCGGGTTACCTTGAAACGCTGCTGGCAGGCCAGCTGCAGCTACCGACCAGCCCGTTGGCGTGGATCAACGCGCTGCGCGTCGAGGCGGTCAATCGAGTCGACGTGCTGGCGCTGCCCACCCTGCGCGACGAGGAGTGGCGCTTTACCGATATTTCTCGGCTTACCAAACTGTCGTTTTCTCCGGCACTCAGCGCAACCTATCTGGAAGCCGCCGATATCGCTCATTTTTATATTGAAGAAGCAAGCACCCGACTGGTGTTTGTTGATGGTATCCATGCGCCGCAGTTGTCTAGTACGGCTTCAAACAGCGGCGTGGTGGTGTCCAACCTGCCGACGCTACTTGCCACGCACGCCGCAGCGATCGAAGCACATCTCGGCCGTCACGCAGCCTTCCGTGACAACGTATTCGCGGCTCTCAATACGGCCTTCCTGCATGATGCGGCAGTGATTGTGGTGCCGCGCAACGTGGCGCTGGCAGCGCCGGTGCATCTGCTGTTTATTGCGACGCAAAAAGAGGTTGTAAGCACTCCCCGTTGCCTGGTGGTTGCCGAGTCTGGTAGCGTAGTGACGGTGATCGAGGATTACGTCGTGTTGTACCAACCGCGTTGGCAAGAAGAAGCCCATTTCACCAACGCTGTGACCGAAATCGCGCTGGAAGACAATGCGCGTGTGAATCACATCCGGATTCAGCGCGAAGGCGCACAAGCGTTTCATATTGCAAATTGCGCGGTGTCCGTGGGGCGTTCGAGCAATTATCAATCGGTGAGCGTCGCGCTGGGCGCACAGATTTCGCGCTACAACCTCGACGTGTTGCTGGCCGAAGGTGCCGAGTGCGCGGTTGACGGGCTGGCGCTCATCGCAGCCAATCAGCTGGCCGATACCCATACCTGCATCGACCACGCAAAACCGCACGGCGTGAGCCGCCAGCTGCACAAATGCATCGTCGGCGGCAGCGCGCACGCGGTGTTCAACGGCAAGATCATGGTGCGCCAGGGTGCGCAGCGCACCGACTCGGTACAGTCGAGCCGCAACCTGCTCCTGACCAGCAAGGCCTACGTCGATACCAAGCCGCAGTTGGAGATTTTCGCCGACGACGTAAAATGCGCGCATGGTGCAACCATCGGCCAGCTCGACATAGAGGAAGTGTTTTACCTGAAGAGCCGCGGACTGTCTGACAGCGTTGCACGCGGTCTGCTGACCTATGCCTTCGGCGCTGAGATCATCGACCGCATCCCGGTCGCATCACTCAAGCAGCGGCTTGAGCAGACAGTGCTCGAACAAACCAGCAGCCAATCATGAACGCCGTGCAGACCGCACTCGCCTCCCCATCGGCACCCGTCCGGCTGTCGTCCGTGCCTGGCGTGACAACGACCAGCAGGATGCCCGCTATGGCGCCATTCGATGTCGAGCGCATACGCGCCGACTTTCCGATCCTCCATCTCCAGATCGACGGCAAGCCGCTGGTCTATCTCGACAACGCCGCATCGAGCCAGATGCCGCAGCAGGTGATCGACCGCCTGGTGCGCTACCAGACGAGCGAGCACGCCAACATCAACCGCGCGGTGCATTATTTGTCGGAGACCGCGACCGCCGAATACGAGGCCGCTAGGCGCAAGCTGCAGCGCTTCATCAACGCACCCGAAGAGCGCGAAGTGATCTTCACCAGCGGCACCACCGATGCGATCAACCTGGTGATGCACGGCTACGGCCGCAAGTTCATCAAGGCCGGCGACGAGATTATTCTGACCACGCTCGAGCACCATTCGAACATCGTTCCATGGCAGATGTTGGCCGAAGAAACCGGCGCGAAGATCCGCGTGGTACCGATCAACGACGCCGGTGAACTGCTGATCGATGAATACGAAAATCTGTTCAACGAGCGCACCAAGCTTGTCAGCGTGATGCACGTTTCGAACGCGCTGGGCAGCATCAACCCGGTCAAGCAGATGATCGCGTTTGCGCATGCGCACGGCGTGCGGGTGCTGGTTGACGGCGCGCAGGCGGCGCCGCACCTGCAGGTTGACGTGCAGGATCTGGATTGCGACTTCTACGCATTTTCCGGCCACAAGTTGTGCGGCCCGACCGGTATCGGCGTTCTGTATGGCAAGGCCGCGCTGCTGGAAAAAATGCAGCCTTTCAAGGGCGGCGGCGACATGATTTTGTCGGTGACCTTCGAAAAAACCACCTACAACACTATCCCGCATAAATTCGAGGCCGGAACGCCGCCCATCGCAGCCGCCATCGGGCTGGGTGCCGCAGTCGATTACCTCTCGGCCATCGGCATGGACGCCATCGCCACGCACGAACTCGATCTGCTCAATTACGCCACCGCACAAATGACCCGCATGCCGGGCGTGCGCATTATCGGCAGCGCCAAAAACAAGGCCTCGGTCATATCGTTCACCGTTGACGGCGTGCATCCGCACGATGTCGGCACCCTGCTCAATCAGGAGGGCGTCGCGGTGCGCACCGGCCATCATTGCGCGCAGCCGGTGATGCAGCACTTCAAAGTGTCGGCCACCTCGCGCGCCTCGTTTGCGTTCTACAACACACTGACGGAGGTCGATGCACTGATAGTCGGCATTCGCAGCGTGCAGAAGGTGTTTGCGTAATGGCCAACTATAAAGCGCTATATCAAGAGGTCATCCTCGACCACAACAAGAAGCCGCGCAACTACGGCACGCTAGCGCACGCGAGCCACCATGCGGTGGGCCACAACCCGCTGTGCGGCGATCACATCAGTGTGGCGCTCAGTCTTGATCGCGAGTGCATAGCCTGCATCGCGTTCCAGGGTGAGTCGTGCGCGATCTGCAAGGCGTCGGCGTCGATGATGACGTCCGCTGTCAAGGGCAAGACGCGTGCGGACGCGGAAATTCTGATCCAGGAATTTCTCGCCATGGCCACTGGAAAGCTCAACCTTGACAGCCCGAATCAGATCGGACGGCTCGCGGTATTCGCCGGTGTGTGCGACCTGCCGACGCGCGTCAAATGCGCGATTCTACCGTGGCACACGCTGCACGCCGCGTTCAATTCGGTCGCCAGCGCCTCGACCGAAGCCGAGGCAGACCCGATGCAGGCACCGATCGGCAACGCGTGAGGCTAGCCCTGCCACAGAGTAACCCTTGAGAGGACAAGATGTTGACAGCGAATGAACTAAGAGACTACATCATGAATGGCCTGCCCTGCGATCATGTGGAAGTGCTGGGCGATGATGGCCAGCACTTCGAGGCGGTGGTCGTGAGCCCGCAATTCACCGGCAAAAATAAGGTACAGCAGCATCAGCTGGTGTACCTGGCACTCGGAGATCGCATGCGCTCGGAAATTCATGCGCTGGCCATGCGCACATTCACGCCCCATGCCTGGGCGCAATCAGCCATTAAATAACTTTGGAGAAATGAAAAATGAACGTACAGGAAAAAATTCACAATCAGGTCACAGCCGATACCGTCGTGCTTTACATGAAAGGCACGCCGCAGTCCCCGCAGTGTGGTTTTTCCGCTGCGACGGTGCAGCTACTCAAGGCCTGCGGCGTGCAGAACTTTACCGCCGTGGACGTGCTGGCCGACCCGGAAATCCGCGATGGCATCAAGGCTTACAGCAACTGGCCGACCGTTCCGCAGCTCTACATCAAGGGCGAGTTTGTCGGTGGCGCCGATATTGTGCGCGAGATGTACAGCCAAGGTGAATTGCAGAAATTGATCGATTCAGCGGTGAGTTGATGACATTGAAACTGGTTATGTGCGGGGTACTCACTTACCGGGGGTTATTGGAGTCAGACACCAATTTCGCTGCAGTGTGAGTTTTTGGGGTCAGAGCCCAAATTCGCCGAGTCTACGGCTCGCCCGGAGGGCGCGGTGCGATGCACCGCAGCGAAATTGGTGTCTGACCCCAATAACTCGAGTCAAAGGCTAGTCGAATTTGGGCTCTGACCCCAAAAACCCCTTTCAGGAGTTGAAAATGCCAAAAATTACAGATATTGAAGACACGCCCAATCCGAACGCGGTGAAGTTCACCCTCTTCGAGCCGCTGACCTGGGGCATTACGCACTCGTACGAGAACGCCGGGCAGGCGAAGGACGATAAGCTCGCTTGCGCGCTGTTCGACATCGAGCATGTAAGCAATGTGTTTTACGTTGATAAATGGATCACGGTGACACAGGACGGCGGTGCCGATTGGCCGGCGTTGGTCCGTTTAGTAGCGGTGCCGATCCGCGCCGCGCCGACGGCGGAAGCGCAAACAGTGGGCACCGTTGCAGCAGCCCACAGTGCAATGGCTGGCCTAAGCCCAGAAGATCAGCAGCGCCTCGGTGCTATCAACGTGCTGCTCGACGAGAAGATCCGCCCCGCTCTGCAAAATGACGGCGGCGACCTCCACGTGGTCGGTCTCGACGGCAACCAGCTCAGCGTGCACTACAAGGGCGCGTGCGGCACCTGTCCGAGCTCGATATCCGGCACCCTCAGGGGCATCGAGAATCTGGTCAAGTCGATTGAGCCGGACATCGAAGTCGTGGCGGTTTAGGTTTGAAAACATGCCGGAAGAAAACGTCTTGAAACCTACACACGATGCATTGCTGGACCGCTTTCGACAGGCATTTCCCGAGGCCGCGATCCAGGTTGAGGACGAGAGCCATTTGCACGTCGGCCACGCCGGCGCCGCGGGTGGTGCCGGGCATTTTCGAGTCCGGGTGATCGACGCCAGGTTCAGTGGATTGCAGCGCATCGCCAGGCATCGGTTGGTCTATGACGCCGTGTCCGACTGGATGCCGGAGCGGGTGCACGCACTGAACATCATCGCCAAGACCCTGGAAGAAGCCGGGCATGCATAGCCCATTCAGCAGGGCCCCTCTAAATAGCTCATTCCTCGGTCTGTTTCTAATGGCTGATGAGGTCAGAGCAGAACCGGCAACAGGCTAGCTAAGACTAAGGAATCGTGTGAATCAAAAGGTCACGCCGAGAGCGATCGAAAAAGTTTTTTACAAGTATCAACCCCGACAGGAAACGCACAGATGTCAGAGTCACAATTTACCGAGCAGGACTGGCGCCGATTTTTATCCAGTTTGGGAGAGAACCCCGATAGAGCCGGCCTTGTAGAAACACCGTCCCGCGTTGCAAAGGCCTGGAAGCATTGGACTGCCGGATATGCCCAAAACCCGGCTGAATGTCTAAAAGTGTTCGAAGACGGGGCGGAGGAGTACAACGAACTCATCGTGGTGCGCGGCATCCCTGTCTATAGCCATTGCGAGCACCATCTCGCGCCTTTCTTTGGCAAAGCCACGATCGGCTATGTTCCCAACGGCAAAATGGTGGGCCTGTCAAAGTTGACGCACCTGGTCGATTGTTTTTCCAAGCGGCTGCAGGTGCAGGAACGCCTCACGACCCAAATTGCCAACGCCTTGATGACACATCTGGAACCGAAAGCGGTTGGTGTAGTCATTCGCTGTCGGCACCTGTGCATGGAAAGCCGCGGCATTCGCACCCAGGGAGAGGAAACCATAACATCAGCCATGCTCGGCGAACTACTACCCAATCTGGCGCTGCGCACGGAATTTCTTGCTTTGGAACGTGAGGCGTAATTTTTTCAGGGTTTTTGGGATAGGATTTTTATGACTTTCGTTGTGACAGAATCGTGCATCAAATGCCGTTATACCGACTGCGTTGATGTGTGTCCGGTGGACTGCTTTCGCGAAGGTCCAAATTTTCTGACCATCGATCCGGACGAATGCATCGACTGCGCAGTATGCGTCCCAGAGTGTCCGGTCGACGCCATTTTCGCGGAAGAGGACGTGCCGGCCGATCAGCAGCAATTCATCAAGCTGAACGCCGAACTCGCGCTCAACTGGCCGACCATCACCAGGACCCATAAGCCGCTGCCGGAAGCCGAGGACTGGAAGGATGTAAAGGACAAACTACAGTACCTGGAACGCTGACTATGACAAGCGAAATCACACCGCACGCAACCGAGACTTACCATTCGCCGGACAAGCAAAGAGGTCCTCTCAAGACCAAGCGCGACGAGATCGATCCTGCCGAAAGATTGCCAAAACCAGACTGGATTCGCGTCAAGGCGTCGTCATCCCCGGGCCGCTTCCGTGAGATCAAGGACATCGTGCGCGCCAATAAGCTGGTGACGGTGTGCGAAGAGGCCTCCTGCCCCAACATTGGAGAGTGTTGGAGTAAAGGCACCGCAACCTTCATGATCATGGGCGACAAATGCACGCGCCGCTGCAGGTTCTGCAACGTCAGCACGGGACGTCCGAATCCGCTGGACGTCAACGAGCCGGAACGCCTGGCCCAAACCATCGCCTTGATGAAACTCAATTACGTCGTCATCACCTCGGTGGATCGCGATGATTTGCGCGACGGTGGCGCTGGCCATTTCGTCGAATGCATCCAGCACATCCGCGCACTGACGCCCAACACCTATATCGAAATCCTGACGCCCGACTTCGGTGGTCGGCTCGACCATGCACTGGAAATCCTCGGCACCGCGCCGCCCGACGTGTTGAACCACAACATCGAAACCGTGCCGCGTTTATACAAGGAAGCGCGTCCCGGTGCGGATTCCCAAAACTCGCTCAACCTGTTGCAACGCTTCAAGGCCCTGCACCCCAACATACCGACCAAATCCGGCCTGATGGTCGGGCTGGGCGAGACCGATGAGGAAATCCTGCAAGTGCTGCGCGCCCTGCGCGCCCATGATGTTGACATGTTGACTATCGGTCAGTACCTGCAGCCGTCCGGCGGGCACATGCCGGTGCGCCGCTATGTGCACCCGGACACCTTCAAGATGTATGCGGAAGAAGCTTACAAGATGGGCTTCCTGCACGCTGCCTCGGGCCCGCTGGTGCGCAGCTCGTACCATGCCGACGAACAGGCGCATGCGGCAGGGGTGTTTTGAGTAGCTAACGATGAAAAACTTGACTACACCAGAACTGGCCGCATGGCTAGCGAATTCATCGCGCGAGAAACCCGTATTACTCGACGTACGTGAGCCGTGGGAATTTCAGACCTGTCATATTGACGGCGCGTTGACGATGCCGATGAATACCATCCCTGACAAGCTGTCCGAACTGGACGCGGGGCAGCCGATTGTCTGCATCTGCCACCACGGCGTGCGCAGCATGCAAGTCGCGTTGTTTTTGGAACAGCATGGTTTTACCCAAATTAGCAACCTGACAGGCGGCGTCCATGCCTGGGCTCAGCAAGTCGACGGCACGATGCCGACCTATTGAATTTCATATGCATCGACTTTCTAAAAATGACCCCGGATACGCACAACGCGCTAACCGGGGCGGGTTTTCAGATTCTTCGACACAAATTCCCAGATTGACTACGACTGAAAAGCACGGGATACTTCAAAAAGTGGCGTTGGAATTCCTATCCTTTCCTTTGTTAACCTAGGAGAAGTGAAATGAAAAATGAACAAGAAGGTACTTCGGCAGATGGCCTGATGACACGCGCAACGCTGGCGGCGGCAGTGCTATTGATGGCCACGCTGGGTGCTGCCAGCACGGCAAAGGCCGAAATGCAGCTTTCGTTCTACACCGGCGCCCAATCCGCCCCCCATAGCAACATCGACGACTCGGTTCTTGGCGAAGGCCGGGTGAGATGGCTTGGCAAATCCTTCGAGGGCTCACCCTATTACGGCATTCGCGCGACGTGGTGGAAAAGTGAAAAATGGGGCTTCGGGGTCGAGATGAACCATGCCAAGGTCTATGCCGAAAACAAGGCAGCGCTTGGCTATGACACGCTGGAATTCACCCATGGTTTGAACCTGATCACCGCCAACGTCTTTCGCCGCTTCCCCAATGCCGGGCGGTTCACGCCCTATGTCGGCGGCGGTTTGGGCATTGCCGTGCCGCATGTGCAAATTCAACGCTTCAATGAAATCAAGACGTTCGGGTATCAGCTGACCGGCCCTGCCGTGATTCTGGTGATTGGCACCAGCTATGAGCTGAACAACAAATGGGCGCTGTTTGCCGAATACAAAGGCAGCTATTCCAGCAACAAGGCCAAGGTTGACGCCGGCGGCACGCTGACCACCAATATCATCACCAACGCGCTGGACCTTGGTATCAGCTACAGTTTCTAGGGCGGCGGCGTCGCCTGCATCGAGGCCCGTTGGGAAAACCTATCAAACCAGCCTGCCAGTTCAGGCCGCCCTTGCCGCCAACCCCGCGCGAGATGCCGCCCTTGCTGTGCCCGAAGTGCGGCGGCGAGATGCGGATCATCGCCTTCATCACCGAAGCGGTGATGATCCGCGAGATTCTCGGCCATCTGGGTGAGCCGACATCGCCGCCGCGTCTGCTGCCGGCACGGGGGTCGCCGTTGTGGGAGATGCCGGGCGTCGAGCCGGACGAGAGCGATCCGCAGGCGCAACCGGCATCGGACTACGAGTTCGATCAGCGCGTCACGTGGTAGGGCAAGACGAGCCGTCGCTCGTCACGAGGCGGCTTGTGCCTACGGTCACGCAAGAGGCAAATTTCCGCCGCGAGCGCGGACACATGCTCGGTCAACGGGCAAGCAGGGGCGGGTTTTGAGGTTCTTCGACACAAACTTCCAGATTGACTACGACCAGATTGACTACGACTGAAAAGCACGGGATACTCGGGATACTCCAAAAAGTGGCGTTGAATTTCCTATCCTTCTTTAGGGCACCTCTATCCTTTAAATACTTGACAAACAACAGAGGACAAACAACATGATTACAAAACAGACAATTCTTATTGCATTGGTCATTTGTGTAGGAATTTTCTTTGCTCAACCATCAACAGCATCAGATAATATTAAAAAATCTGGAGATGTTATTCAGGTTTTAATACCATCAATAGCATACGGTACAACGTTTTATTTAGATGACCCTGAAGGCCGCACACAATTTTATAAGTCGTTCTTTACTACCTTAGGCGTCACTTACGGTTTGAAATATACAACTAACAAGAAGCGTCCTAACGGCGAAGGCCAGTCATTTCCGTCTGGTCATACTTCAGCAGCATT
>JBCKNJ010000056.1:0-12023 GCA_038902795.1 Polaromonas sp.
GTCGCCGGTGCAACCGCCTACGTCACGCTGGAACCCTGCTCCCACCACGGCCGCACCGGCCCCTGTTGCGACGCCCTGATCGCCGCCGGCATCAGGAAAGTGGTGGCATCGATTGCCGACCCGAATCCCCGGGTCTCGGGCCAGGGCTTTGCGCGGCTGCGGGCTGCGGGCATTGAAGTTGAAGTCGGCCCCGGCGCCGCCGAGTCGCGCGCGCTCAATATCGGGTTTTTCAGCCGCATGATTCGTAAAACGCCCTGGGTACGGATGAAAATCGCGGCCTCGCTGGATGGCAAAACAGCGTTGCTGAACGGCCAGAGCCAGTGGATCACCAGCGAAGCCGCGCGTACTGACGGCCATGCCTGGCGCGCCCGCAGTTGCGCTGTGCTGACTGGCATAGGCACGGTGCTTGAAGACCGCCCGCGCCTTGATGTTCGGCTGGTAGCCACACCGCGCCAGCCGCATGTGGTGGTGGTCGATAGCCGACTTGAAACACCGCTCGATGCTCCTCTTTTTATAGCTGGTCGGGCCCGATTTATATACGCTGCAGTGCCAAATGATGCCAAAAAAGCAGCTTTGGAAGCGCGCGGGGCAAGCGTTATCTACCTGCCCGGCAAAAATGACAAAGGCGAGGCATCAGGCAAGGTTGACCTTGCCGCCATGCTGCGCGACCTCGGCCAGCGCGAGATCAACGAGCTGCACGTTGAGGCCGGCCACAAACTAAACGGTTCCCTGATCCGTGAAGGCCTGATTGACGAATTGCTGCTGTACATGGCCCCAAAGCTGCTGGGTACGGCTCAGGGCATGGCTTCATTTGGGCCACTCCAAAGCCTTAACGAGGCTACTGAATTACAGTTTTTATCAGCTGAAATGGTGGGCAATGACCTGCGGGTAAGGGCTTGCGTGGCTGGGCGCGACCAGTTTTAGGGCTGTTAAAATAGCGCTATGTTTACCGGAATCATCACCGGCATGGGGCGCATCGTCGCCATCCATAGCCTGGGCAGCTCTTCAGACCATGGCCAGCGACTCACCATCGAAACGCCTGCCGGTTACCTTGATGACGTGGGCCTGGGGGACAGCATTGCGCTCAATGGTGCGTGCATGACAGCGGTGTCGCTGGACCTTGCCGCCAACCAGTTCAGCATCGACCTATCAGCCGAATCACTGGCCAAAACCAGCGGCCTGGCGCAGCTGGGCATCATCAACCTTGAAAAAGCCCTGCGCGCGCATGATCGCCTCGGTGGTCACATCGTGTCTGGCCATGTGGACGGCATAGGCAGCGTCACACATTTTGCCGAGGTCGGTGAAAGCTGGGAGTTGCGCATACTGGCGCCAAAAGAGCTGGCCAAATACCTGGCGTACAAAGGTTCCATCACTGTTAACGGCGTGAGCCTGACGGTCAATAGCGCCAAAGACACCGCTTCGGGCTGTGAAGTCAGCATCAATCTGATACCCCACACCGTGCAAAACACCGCGCTCGGCGAGCTAAAACCAGGCTCAACCGTGAACCTTGAAATTGACCTGATCGCACGCTACGTTGAACGTATGCTGCAAGGCACTGTGCAAAGCAATTAAAAGAAATTTTTAGACCCTGACCATCAGCCTATGACTACCCGTATTTCCCCCGTTGAAGACATCGTTGCCGACATGCAGGCCGGCCGCATCGTCATCCTGATTGACGAAGAAGACCGCGAGAACGAGGGCGACCTGGTGCTGGCTGCCGACCACGTGACGGCAGAGAGCATCAACTTCATGGCGCGTTATGGTCGTGGCCTGATTTGCCTCGCACTCACACGCCAGCGCTGCGAACTGCTGCAACTGCAACCCATGACTACGCGCAACGGTACCAAGCATTCGACGGCCTTCACGGTATCCATTGAAGCGGCCGAGGGCGTGACGACGGGCATTTCTGCCGCAGACCGCGCCCGCACGGTTGCGGCAGCGGTTGCCAAAAATGCAAAAGTCAGCGACCTGGTGCAGCCTGGTCACATCTTCCCCTTGCAGGCGGTTGATGGTGGTGTGCTGATGCGTGCGGGCCACACCGAGGCAGGCTGCGACCTGGCAGGCATGGCCGGTTGCTCGCCTGCCGCCGTGATCTGCGAGATCATGAAAGACGACGGCACCATGGCACGCCTGCCCGACCTGCTGCTTTTTGCAGCAGAACACAAGCTCAAGATAGGCACGATTGCCGCCCTGATCGAACACCGCAGCCGCAATGAATCACTGATTGAAAAAATCGGCAGCCGCCTACTGACCACCGCCTTTGGCGAATTCACCGCACACGCCTTCAAGGACAAACCCAGCCAGGGGCTGCACCTGGCGCTGGTGAAGGGCCAATGGGCCGCAGACGACACCGTACCGGCCCGTGTGCATGAGCCACTTTCAGTGCTTGACGCGCTGGAGCTTGGCCGCTCCATGCATTCATGGAACCTTGACCAGAGCCTGAAGCACATTGCCGATGCCGGCAAGGGTGTCGTTGTGCTGCTCAATTGTGGCGAAAGCGCTGCGCAATTGCTGGCGCAGTTTGAAGGCACGGCACGCGCAGCCCAAGCCCCCGAGCGCGGCCGCATGGACTTGCGCACCTACGGCATAGGCGCACAAATTTTGCGCGACTGCGGCGTACACAAAATGAAGCTCATGGGTAACCCGAGGCGTATGCCCAGCATGATGGGTTACGGCCTGGAAATCGTCGGCTACATCACAAAGAAACAACTTGCGGGACAGGCCGCAGCGGCAAAGCCGCAAGCTCTGTCCCCAACACTATAAGAGCGACAAGGAAAACCCATGTTTGGTGCAGAAAAAGGATTGGCTGACAGACTTGATGGCAGAAAACTCGCCATCGGCATCGTGCAGGCGCGCTTCAATGAAAGCGTTACCAACGCGCTGGCTGATGCCTGCAGACAAGAGCTTGCGGCGCTGGGCGTTGATGAGAAAAACATCAGGCATGTCAAAGTACCGGGCGCACTTGAAGTGGCAAACGCGCTGCAAGTGATGGCCGAGAGCGATAAATTCGACGCGCTGATTGCGCTGGGCTGCATCATCCGGGGTGAAACCTACCACTTCGAGCTAGTCGCCAATGAGAGCGGTGCAGCCCTTACCCGCATCGCGCTGGACTACCAGTTGCCCATTGCCAACGCCATCCTGACAACGGAAAACATGGCTCAGGCCGTGGCGCGCCAAATAGACAAAGGCATTGATGCCGCGCGGGTTGCGGTCGAAATGGCCAACCTGCTCAACGAGCTTTCATAAACACCCTAAACGTCATAAACGCCACAGGCAGCACAAAACCCATGGCCCAAGCCACCACAAAACCCAAACGCCCACCGCAGACCCGTACCGGTCTGACCGACACGGGGGTTAAAAAAGCGGCTGCCAAATCAGCCCGCACCAGGGCCAGAGAGTTCGCCATGCAGGCCTTGTACCAACACCTGGTGGGGCGCAACGAGGCCGATTCAATTGATGCCTTCACGCGCGACCTGGTGGGCTTTCATAAAGCCGACTCCG
The DNA here is from genome assembly GCA_038902795.1 of Polaromonas sp. GTDB lineage: Bacteria > Pseudomonadota > Gammaproteobacteria > Burkholderiales > Burkholderiaceae_C > Polaromonas. The sequence continues at coordinate 3,502 of JBCKNJ010000056.1, forward strand.
CCCATTACGACACACTGCTGCATGGTTGTGTCAAGGATGCGGCAGCCCTTGATGCCAGCATCACGCCAGCACTCGACCGACCCATGCTTGAGATTTCCCCGGTTGAACACGCGGTGCTCTGGATAGGCGTTTACGAGTTCAAGAATTGCCAAGATGTACCCTGGCGTGTCGTCATCAATGAATGCATTGAACTGGCCAAGGCATTTGGCGGTACTGACGGCCATAAATACGTCAACGGCGTGCTGAATAAGCTGGCGCCCAGCTTTCGCGCAGCTGAAGTTGCTGCCGACAAAAAAGCCTGAAGGCGCTACCCGTGATGCCCATGCGAATTGCCCGGCGCGCTCAGCGCATTGAGCCTTTTTATGTGATGGAGGTTGCCAAGGCCGCAGCGGTCATGGCAAAACAAGTCGCGCACAGCGCGCAGCCCATGATCTTTTTGAACATTGGCGAGCCAGACTTCACCGCCCCGCCCCTGGTGGTGCTATCTGCCAGCGCAGCCATCGCGCAAGGCAAAACCCAGTACACACAGGCGACTGGCTTGCCCGAGCTGCGCGAGAAGATCAGCGCCTGGTATGCGTCGCGCTTCAAGGTTGATGTGGTTGCCAGCCGCATCATCATCACAGCGGGTGCTTCCGCAGCCTTGCAGCTCGCCTGCCTGGCATTGATAGAGGCAGGCGACGAGATATTGATGCCCGACCCGAGCTACCCCTGCAACCGGCATTTCGTCAGCGCGGTGGATGGGCAGTCGGTGCTGATACCGACCACGGCAGATGAGCGCTTTCAATTGACCCGCGCCAAGGTCGAGGCCGCTTGGGACAACAAAACCCGTGGCGTTTTGCTGGCCTCGCCCTCCAACCCGACAGGCACTTCGATCGCGCCCGAAGAGTTGCAACGTATCCATGAATTTGTTCACAGTCGCGGCGGCATCACCTTGATTGACGAGATTTACTTGGGCCTGAGCTACGAAGAGCATTTCGGCCACACCGCCTTGGGCTTGCCCGGTGAGTTGGGTGAAAGCATCATCAGCATCAACTCGTTCAGCAAGTACTTCAACATGACTGGCTGGCGCTTGGGCTGGCTGGTGGTGCCCAAAGCATTGACCCCGGTGATCGAGCGCATTGCGCAAAACCTTTTTATCTGCGCCAGTACCGTGGCCCAGTACGCCGCCCTCGCCTGCTTTGAGCCCGAGAGCCTAGCCGAATACGAACGCCGCCGCACGGCATTTAAAGAGCGGCGCGATTACTTCATACCCGAGCTCAATCGCCTTGGCCTTACCGTACCCGTGATGCCAGACGGTGCGTTTTACGCCTATGCTGACTGCACTGCCGCCGCAAGCAAAATCAAGGTCAGTGGCAGTTGGGACTTTGCCTTTGAGCTGATGAAGCGCGCCCACATTGCGGTCACTCCAGGGCGAGATTTTGGGCAGACAGCACCTGAGAGGTTTGTGCGCTTTTCAACCGCCAGCTCAATGGAACATCTGCGTGAAGCCGTGGCGCGGCTGGAGGCTGTGCTTGGCTAAAATCTGCCAGAATTCCCACTCACATCCTTGACCGTCTGGAAACCGCAACATGAACCAAGACCTCTCCATCGTCAACCTCCTTCTCAACGCCAGCTGGGTGGTCCAGGCCGTGGTGCTGCTGCTGGTCGGAGTATCGATTGCCAGCTGGGCCGCCATCTTCCGCAAGATCATCTCGCTCAAGCGGGTGCAGTCGCTCAATGATGAGTTTGACCGCGAGTTCTGGTCCGGCACCAGCCTGAACGACCTGTATGCTGCCGCTACCCAGAACGCAAAACACAGCGGCCCGATGGAACGCATTTTTGCCAGCGGCATGCGCGAATTCCAGAAGCTGCGCGAGCGCCGCATGGCCGACACCAGCACGCTGCTTGAAGGTGCCCGGCGCGCCATGCGCGCCAGTTACCAGCGCGAGGTCGATGCGGTCGAAGCGAATCTGTCCTTCCTCGCCACTGTCGGCTCGGTGTCGCCTTATGTCGGCCTGTTCGGCACGGTCTGGGGCATCATGCATGCCTTCACCGGCCTGGCCGCGCTGGAGCAGGTCACGCTGGCGAGCGTCGCGCCCGGCATTGCCGAAGCGCTGGTGGCCACCGCCATTGGCCTGTTTGCCGCCATCCCGGCAGTGGTGGCCTACAACCGCTTTGCCCACGACATCGACCGCGTGGCCAACAAGCTGGAAACGTTCATCGAAGAGTTCTCGAACATCTTGCAGCGTAACCTTGGGGCGCAATCGCCGTCTGGACACTGAACATGCCAGCAATGTCATCTCGCGGCCGGGGCCGCCGCACCATCAGTGAAATCAACATGGTGCCTTTTATCGACGTGATGCTGGTGCTGCTCATCATCTTCATGGTCACGGCACCGCTGATCACGCCCAGCATGATTGCCGTGCCCAAGGTCGGCAATGCCAAAGTACCGAGCCAGCCAAAAAATCCGCTGCTGGTTCAAATCCGCAAGGACGAGACCGTCGAGATCAAGCGCAGCGCCAAAGCCGACGCCGTACCCAGCAAGGTGAGCAGCGTTGCGGCCGACATTGTGAAGATGGAGCCGGCCGTCAAAAGTGCAGGCGCAGACGCTGTGCCTGTCGTGATCAGCGCCGACAAGTCCATCAACTACGAGACCGTCGTGAAAGTCATGAGCGCCCTGCAGGAAGCCGGCGTCTCGCGTGTGGGCCTCTCGGTTCAAACCGGCAAATAAGCTGAAAGCGACCTGACGTCACCATGCCCAGCGCCGCAGACCGTCTCGAATTGGGCCCGCCACGCGATGCGGGCTCGCTGCGCGCGTTCGGCCTGGCCTTGTTAGTGCATGTGCTGCTTATCGCCGCGTTGACCTGGGGCGTCAACTGGAAGTACAGCGACCAGACGGCTTCGTTTGAAGCCGAGCTGTGGTCCAGCGTGCCGCAGGAGGCCGCGCCCAAGCCGCTAGAGACCCCGCCGCCACCGCCTCCACCCGCGCCTGAGCCACCTCAAGCCAGCACTCCGCCGCCCACGCCCGATGTGGACATTGCGCTGGAGCAGGAGAAAAAACGCAAGTTGCTGCTGCAGAAAAAAGAGGCCGAACTGCAAAAAGCCAAAGCGGCGCAGGAAAAACTCCAAACCGAGTTGCAGGCCAAAGACGAGGCGAAACAAAAACTGGCCGAAGCAGCGGCAGACAAACAGCGGCAGGAAAATATCCGGCGTATCGCCGGTCTGGCAGATGCCACGGGAGGAGCGGACGCCAAAGGCGCGGCGCAAAATGCCAGCGGTCCGTCCGCCAGCTACGGCGGCAAGGTGCGGGCCAAGGTCAAACCCAACATTGTCTTCACGGAGGATATCGCCGGTAATCCGATGGCCGAGGTCGAGGTGCGCAGCGCGCTGGACGGCAGCATCATCAGCCAGCGGCTGATCAAACCAAGCGGCAACAAGGCCTGGGATGAGGCCGTCATCAAAGCCATCATTCGCACAGAGACCATGCCGCGCGATGTGGACGGCCGGGTGCCATCGCCGATGATTCTTGAGTTTCGGCCACGCGACTAAAGGGCGAATTCACTCATAAACAATCTGCGCCATCCCCGCGTCAGCTTGCGCCATCCAACTGGCCAGTGCTGCATCTGTGGGAAAAAACTTGGCCCGCTCGTCCAGCGCCAGCGGCGCTTCCAGCATGCCAAAGTCAGCGTTCCTGCGCACGCTCAGGCGTACCGGCAGGCCACGCATAAACTCGCCCTGCTCTGACATCTCGCGGCGCGGCGGAAAGTCTTTGACGATACGGGCGATATCGGGTGCTGTGCCCTTTTTATCCAAATCAACCGCCACACGCAAGTATTTGCCGAACTTGCAGCGGGCGGTTTCCAGGTCGTACACCTGCGTGACCTTCAAACGGTAGCCACCTGAAAACCGGTCGGGTTGCAGAACGCCCTGCACAATGACCAGTTCATCGTCCTTCAGCAAATTGCGGTTTGCGTTGAGCAAGGCTTCGTCTGCCGTGGCTTCAATCATGGCGGTTTTGTCGTCAAGCTTGAAGAGTGCCAGCTTGCCGCGCTGGCCGTTGATGACGCGCAGGTCGGTGACGATGGCGGCCAGCAATTGCGGCTCGCGCGAATCCATCAGGTCTTCAATCTTGCGTTTGGCAAACTGCCGTACCTCCAGCGCCACCTCGTCAAACAAATGGCCCGAGAGGTAAAAGCCAATCGCTGTTTTCTCCTGTAACAGCCGGGCCTTCACGCCAAAGGGCATGGCTGCCACCAGCGGCGGCTCCTGCGTGCTGGCGGCGTGGCTGTCCATATCGAACAGGCCGCTCTGGTTGGCGTTGGCCTGCGCCGCTGCAGCAAATTCAAAAGCGCGGTCAACAGAAGCCAGCAACTCAGCGCGGTTCAGATGCAGGTTGTCAAACGCACCAGCTTTGATCAGCGCTTCAACCGTGCGCTTGTTGAGTTTTGCTTTGTCAACCCGCACGCAAAAGTCATACAGCGACGTGAAAGGACCGCCATCCGTGCGCGCCGCCACAATCGCAGCAATCGCCTGCTGGCCCGTACCCTTGACGGCCCCGAGGCCATAGCGGATGCTGGTGGCGGTGATGGGCTCAAACCGGTACTGGCCGCGATTGATGTCAGGTGATTCAAACGACACACCCATTTTTTGCGCATCACCAAACAGGATTTTCAGCTTGTCGGTGTCGTCCATGTCGATGGTCATGTTGGCGCAGAAAAATTCAGCCGTGTAATGCACCTTGAGCCATGCCGTGTGGTACGCCAGCAAGGCATAAGCGGCAGAGTGCGACTTGTTAAAGCCGTAGCCTGCAAACTTTTCCATCAGGTCAAAAACCTCGTCGGCTTTTTCTTCAGTCAAGCCGTTTTTGCCTGCGCCTTCGCGAAATTTTCCGCGCTGGGCGGCCATTTCTTTTTCGTCTTTTTTACCCATGGCGCGGCGCAGCATGTCGGCAGCACCGAGTGAATAGCCGCCCAGTATCTGCGCGGTCTGCATCACCTGCTCTTGGTAGACCATGATGCCGTAGGTTTCTTCCAGTATGGGCTTCACGCGCGGGTCAGGGTACTCCGGCACTTCACGCCCCTGCTTGCGGGCGATGTAGGTCGGGATGAGTTCCATAGGGCCGGGCCGGTACAGCGCGTTCATCGCAATCAGGTCTTCAAGCCGATTCGGTTTGGCATCTTTGAGCATGCGCTGCATGCCGCTACTTTCAAACTGGAAAACCGCTTCTGTCTGGCCGCTGGCAAACAGCTCGTACACCTTCGCGTCATCCAGCGGAAGATCTTCAAACCTGAAATCCGCCTGCGACGGATGGCGCGCAATGATGAAGTCCTTGGTCATCTCCAGAATCGTCAGCGTTGCCAGACCCAGAAAGTCAAACTTGACGAGGCCGATGGCTTCAACGTCGTCCTTGTCAAACTGGCTGACCGCCGAGTCACTACCGGGCTGCAAATACAGCGGGCAAAAGTCCGTCAATTTACCAGGTGCAATCAATACGCCCCCGGCATGCATACCAACGTTGCGCGTCAGGCCTTCAAGCTTGCGAGCCAGCTCCAGCAGGGTGTGGACATCTTCTTCTTTGCGCTCACGCTCTGCCAGAAGCGGCTCGGCCTCCAGCGCGTAAACCATTTTGTCGTTTTTATCGCGCTCTGCGGGCGGCAGTTGCAGCGTGATGGCCTGACCCGGCTTGTTGGGAATGAGCTTGGAAATGCCGTCGCAAAACCCATAGGGAAAGTCGAGCACGCGGCCCACATCGCGAATGGCGGCACGCGCTGCCATGGTGCCGAAGGTGACGATCTGGCTGACCGCGTCCTTGCCGTATTTGTCCTTGACGTAGTCGATCACGCGGTCGCGGTTGGCCTGGCAAAAGTCAATGTCAAAGTCGGGCATGGATACCCGCTCGGGGTTCAGAAAACGCTCGAACAGCAGGTTGTATTGCAGCGGGTCCAGGTCGGTAATCTTCAGCGAATAAGCCACCAGAGAACCCGCGCCAGAACCACGACCTGGCCCGACCGGGCAGCCATTGTTTTTCGCCCAGTTGATGAAGTCAGCGACGATTAAAAAATAACCGGGGAAACCCATTTTTAAAATGGTATTGATCTCGAACTCCAGCCGCTCCACATACGTGGGGCGCTTTTCTTCACGCAGCGCTTCATTCGGGTACAGGTATTTAAGGCGCGCCTCAAGCCCTTCAAACGAAGCCTGGCGAAAGTACTCATCAGGCGGCATGCGCACGCCATTGACTTCGGGTGTCGGAAAGTCCGGCAGCATCGGCTTGCCAAGGGTCAGCGTCAGGTTGCAGCGCTTGGCAATCTCAAGTGTGTTGGCTACGGCGGATGGAATGTCTGCAAACAGTTGTGCCATCTGCGTGCCCGATTTGAAGTACTGCTCACGCGTGAACTTGCGCACGCGCCGCGCGTTGCCCAAAATTTCACCTTCAGAAATACACACCCGTGCTTCATGCGATTCGTAATCGTCATAGGTTAAAAACTGCACCGGGTGCGTCGCCACCACCGGCAACTTCAGCCGCGCGGCCAATTGCACGGCAGCGCTGACATGCCTGTCGTCGTCCGCTTGCTGCGCGCGTTGCAGCTCGATATAAAAACGCTGCGGGAAGATGCTAGAGAGTTGCAGCGCGCATTCAAGCGCACACGCATCATCGCCCTGCACCAGCGCCTGGCCAATGGCACCACGCTGCGCACCCGAAAGGGCAATCAGGCCTTGGTTCAGCTCACGCAGCCATTCAAGGCTGATGATGGCCTGACCCTGCACCACGCCGCGCGTCCAGGCGCGCGTGAGCAGTTCTGATAGATTGAGGTAACCCTTGTGGTTTTGCACCAGCAGCAACATGCGCGCAGGCGGGCTGGCAGCATCTTTGCCCGGCACCTGCACCCACACATCAGCGGCGATCAGCGGCTTGACACCTGCCTTGCGGGCTTCGCTGTAAAACTTGACAGTGCCAAACAGGTTAACAAGGTCGCTGATGGCCAGCGCAGGTTGTTTGTCAAGCGCGGCGGCGGCAACAATTTCATCAATGCGATTGGTGCCGTCAACAATTGAAAATTCGGTATGGATGCGTAGGTGAACAAACATCAAGGGCACCTCTATAAATTCATTTTAGGTGCGGCAGCCTGAAGCTGACATCAACCGAGATTTAACCGCGCAGCTTGGTGGCCACTTCAGCCACGCGCTTGCCATAGGCGGCAGCGGTATCGAGGTCGCCCTGCGCAATGGCACTGGCCGGGTCTTGTGGACCGACCTGCGCCATCACGCCAGACGTTGACCCCAGGCGGTTGATAGTGCCATCGTCCAGCGACGGCTGGCCGACCCAGATCATGCCTAGTTGCATGGCCAGCGTGATGAAGTACTGGATGGTCGACAGCTTGTCACCGCTGGGACTGGACGAACAGGTAAAGCCGCCTGCGACCTTGTCTTTCCAGGCGCAGGCAAGCCATTTATTGCTGGTCGCATCGGCAAATTTTTTGAACTGCCAGCTGACCATGCCCATATAGGTCGGGCTGCCCATGATGATGGCATCGGCTGCGTCTAGCGCGGCCCACTGCTCGTTGCTCAGATTACCTTCTGCATCAATGGCAATCAATTGGGCTCCTGCACCGTTCGATACAAACTGCGCCACGCGCTGGGTATGGCCGTAACCGGAGTGATAAACAACAACAACTTCCGCCATGACTGATTTCCCCTCAAGCCGCGAGGTCAAATACCAGCACTTCAGCATCCCTGCCCTTGCCAAGTTCCAGGCTGCTTTGCGCTTCGATCATCGCGGCATCGCCTTGTGCCAGCTTTTGTCCGTTGACCTCAAGGTCGCCCTTGACAAGGTGTACATAGGTCTTACGGTTCGGTCTCAAAGCCAGCGTGGCGGTTTCGTCTCCGTCCAGCAGACCGGCGTAAATTTTTGCATCTGCATGAATGGTGACCGAGCCTTGCGCGCCATCGTTAGACAAAACCAGACGCAGCTGACCACGTTTTTCAGAATCAGCAAACGTTTTCTGCTCATAGCTAGGCGCAATGCCAGTGACATTCGGCTCGATCCAGATTTGCAAAAAATGCGTGGTCTGGCCCTCGGCGTGATTGAACTCGCTGTGCTGCACCCCCGTGCCCGCGCTCATGCGCTGCACATCGCCGGGCGGGATGCCCTTCACATTGCCCATGTTGTCTTTGTGCGCCAGCGCGCCACTGAGCACATAGCTGATGATTTCCATGTCCTTGTGGCCGTGCGTTGCGAAACCGCTACCCGGCTCAATGCGGTCTTCGTTGATGACGCGCAGGTTGCCAAACCCCATATGTTCGGGGTCGTGATAACCGGCAAACGAAAACGAGTGAAACGACTTGAGCCAGCCGTGATCAGCATAGCCGCGTGCTGCGGAGGGGCGTAAGGTCATCATGGAAATTTATCTTTCTGCGGATTGCTTCAAAGCCTCCAATATAGCGGACGGGCAGCGGCTGGCCGAACTCGATGCAGTGGCCAATCGTGTCAAGCGCATCGCCACCGGGTGGGAGGCCCAGTTGACGCTGTCCGTGGACAGCAT
>JBCKNJ010000057.1:0-11716 GCA_038902795.1 Polaromonas sp.
ACCCATGACAATGTGGATATGAACTGGCTAGACAACATTCAATGGGACGACAAGGGCCTTGTCCCCGTTATCGCGCAGGAAGCATCCAGCGGCGATGTGCTCATGTTTGCCTGGATGAACCGCGAGGCGCTTGAAAAAACCGCCGCGCTGGGCCAGGCCGTGTACTACAGCAGATCGCGTGGCCGTTTGTGGCACAAGGGTGAAGAGTCTGGCCACCTACAGACGGTGCATGAGATTCGCCTTGACTGCGACAACGACGTTATTTTGCTCAAGGTCACGCAACTTGGGAACGCACCTGATGAGCCGGGCATTGCCTGCCACACAGGCCGTCACAGCTGTTTTTTCAGCCTTTACAAAGACGGCCAGTGGGTTGTTACAGACCCGGTCTTGAAAGACCCGGCCAGCATCTACAAATAAGTGTTCACTATGACCACCAACGACTCATTGCAACGCCTCGCACAAATCATTGACAGCCGCAAGGCAGCCAATGGTGGCGACCCCGGCACCAGCTACGTCGCGCGGCTACTGCACAAAGGCCCGGATGCTTTTCTGAAAAAAATCGGTGAAGAAGCCACCGAGGCCGTCATGGCTGCCAAAGACATTGACCACCTCGGCAGTACGCCAGCGCTCAAAGACAAACTCGTTGGTGAAGTGGCAGACCTGTGGTTTCACAGCATGATCGCATTAAGCCATTACGGCCTGAGCCCGCTTGACGTGATTGCCGAGCTGGAGCGCCGCGAGGGCACCAGCGGCATTGAAGAAAAAGCGCTGCGCAAGGCAAAAAGCCGCACCGTATGAGCCATCCTGAAAACTGTATTTTCTGCAAAATCGCTTCCGGCGTGATTCCCAGTCGCAAGGTCTATGAAGACGACGAGATTTTCGTGTTCGATGACATCCATCCCTGGGCGCCGGTGCACTTTCTGATGATTCCAAAAGTGCATATCGCCTCGATGGCGCAGGTCGGGCCCGAGCACGCGGCGCTGCTGGGCCGTATGATGGTGCTGGCCCCGAAGCTGGCGCTGGCGCAGGGCTGCAAGCCCTACCCCGAAGGGGGTTTCAGGATTGTGACCAATACCGGCGCAGAAGGCGGACAGGACGTGCATCACTTGCACCTGCATGTGATGGGCGGCCCCAGGCCTTGGCTGCGCGGCTAGACAGGGCCCCCACGCTTGTCACTGCGTGTACCTACGGCGGTGCGCTGCCCCTTTCACAGTGTGCAATAGGGGCTGTCCCGCCTAAGGGCGGCCTGTCGGCGGGACGCTGACCCGTAGGGAAGTGTGTGTACTACGCCCTATGCGGCCCGAGACCTTTAGAATGACTGCTACCGCAGGCCGCCCTGCAAAACGTTTTAAACGCGAAATTACAGATTAGGAGCAACTCATGGGTTCATTTTCTATTTGGCACTGGTTGATCGTGCTGCTGATTGTTGTCGTGGTGTTCGGCACCAAAAAACTCAAAAACATGGGCAGCGATCTTGGCGGTGCTGTCAAGGGTTTTAAAGACGGCCTGAAAGAAGGCGGGCAAACCGCTGAAGAAAAAGCTGCAGCTGCGCCAGGTCAAGTCACCAACGCACAAGCCGCTGACAAAACCACTATTGACGTTGAAGCGCGGCAAAAGTCTTGATCTGGCTTGCCGCATCTTGCTTGAATTAACAGGTTCGCAATGATTGACATCGGCATTACCAAGATCGCGCTGATAGGCGCTGTCGCGCTGATGGTCATCGGCCCTGAAAAACTGCCGCGCCTGGCGCGCACGGTGGGCGCCCTGCTGGGCAAGGCACAGCGCTATGTGGCCGATGTCAGGCAGGAGGTCAACCGCTCGATGGAGCTCGACGAGCTCAAGAAGATGAAGGAGTCGGTCGAGGGTGCCGCCCGCGATGTCGAAAACTCCATCCAGACCAACGCCAGCGATTTTGAGAAATCATGGGCTGAAACCACGGGCACGGCGTCCGGCGACGAGGTGCCCGGCATGATCAGTTTCCCCGAGTACAAACACCCGAAAAAGAACTGGCGTCTGAAACAGGGCGCCACGCCGCAGTGGTACAAGGCCCGTTCGGGCACGCGCACCAAGGCGCTGTCTGGTGCCGCGCGTGTAGCGCGCTTTCGGCCCAAGCCGGTCCGCCTCTAGTGCTTGACGCAGCGGGCTAAAAATCTTCTTCATTTTCGGTAAGCACCTGAGTGCAAACCATTCAGCGCAAACTCACTCATGAGCGACCCCAGCCTAGACAAATCCGACAAGCCTGACGAACTCGCAGGCACTGAACAGCCGTTTGTGCAGCACCTTTTTGAGCTGCGCGACCGCATGATCAAGGCGATCATTGCGATTGGCATCGCAGCAGCAGCGCTGGCCATTTACCCCGGTCCCAGCACGCTGTATGACATTCTGGCCGCGCCGCTGATTGCAACTTTGCCCAAGGGGGCCACGCTGATCGCCATCAGTGTCATCACGCCGTTTGTCGTGCCCATCAAAATTCTGTTCATGGCGGCCTTCATGATTGCGCTGCCCGTGGTGCTCTACCAGGTGTGGGCGTTTGTGGCGCCAGGTTTGTATTCGCATGAGAAAAAGCTCGTCATGCCGCTGGTGATTTCAAGCACGCTGCTGTTTTTTATTGGTGTCGCATTTTGTTATTACTTCGTGTTTGGCCAGGTGTTTGCCTTCATCCAGAGCTTTGCGCCCAAGTCGATCACCGCCACGCCTGATATTGAAGAATATTTAAGCTTTGTGCTCGGTATGTTTCTGGCTTTTGGCCTGGCCTTTGAGGTACCGATTGCGGTGATCTTGCTGGTGCGCATGGGCGTGCTGACGGTAGCGCAACTGCGCGAGTACCGTGGTTACTTCTGGGTAATAGCCGCCATAGCCACCGCACTGGTCACGCCGCCTGATGCAGGCTCGATGATCATGTTGCTGATGGTGGTTGGCGCCCTGTATGAAGTGGGCATTCTGGCCGCACAGCTTTTCGTCAAACACACCAAGGCACCGGTTGAAACCGATGCAGAAGTCGCCAAGCCGTAGTGCAACCCGAGCTAATTGGAGTCTGACCCCAATTCTTTTCGGAGTCTGACCCCAATTCTTTTCACGTTCTTGGGTGTCAGCAGGCGCCATCCACGGTCCCCCCGGATCAGGCCAGCGCTTGGGCCTTGTCTGCTTCGGTCGTGAACGCGTCCGCAAAAAACTCTTCTTCGGGCAAAGCACCCAGCGCCCGGTAGTCGGCGCGCGCCGAATCGACCACGATGGGTGCGCCGCAGGCATAGACCTGGTGGCCAGAAAGGTCGGCAAAATCTTCGAGCACGGCCTTGTGCACAAAACCGGTTCGGCCGGTCCATGCGTCTTCGGGCAGGGCGTTGGAGATCACCGGAACGTAAGTCAGGCTGGGCATTTCAGAGACCTTGGTTCGCACCCATTCGTCCATGTACAGGTCTGCCGGACGGCGGCCACCCCAGTACAGAACCGCTGACCGCGTGATGCCCTTGAACTGCATGTGCTCGATGATCGCCTTGATGGGTGCAAAGCCTGTACCCGCAGCCAGCAGCACCATCGGTTTGTCGCTGTCTTCGCGCAGGTAAAAGCTGCCAAACGGGCCTTCGACGCGCAGAATTTCCTTTTCTTTCATGGCGCTGAAAATATGGTCAGTGAACTTGCCGCCCGGCATGTGGCGAATGTGCAGCTCTACCTGCGGCGTCTCGGCTTGCGTGTGCGGTGCGTTGGCCATGGAATAGGCCCTGCGGTCACCGTTACGCAGCATAAATTCAACGTACTGACCGGCGTGGTACTTGAACACATCGGCAGCCGGCAGCTGTAGGCGAATCACCATTACGTCATGTGATGCTTTGGCAAGGCTGGCAACACGGCTCGGCATTTTCTTGATCAGGAAAGCGCTTTCGTCGGTGACCTGGCGCGACTCCAGCACCAGGTCGCTGTGCGCAATGCCGCAGCAGGTCAGGATAAAGCCGGCGGCTTCTTCTTCGTACGACAGCGCCTTGAGCTGGTGCGGGCCGTGTGTCACCGTGCCTGCGAGTTTTTTGCACTTGCACGAACCGCAGGCGCCGTCCTTGCAACCATAGGGCATGCCTATGCCCTGGCGGATGGCGGCGGCCAGCAATGCTTCGTCGGGGCTGGCGGTGAACGAGCGGCCGCTGGGCAGCACCGTGACGTTGAAACTCATATTGGGTATCCTCTGACATTGTTCTGTTTTTTTTATAACTCTGGCTGTTTTGCAGCAGATTCCCCAATTTTGCCTTCAAACCAAAGTCCCCTTGGCGCGCTGCCCGCGCGGTTTCGCCGCCAGCGCATTCTGATCGTCGGTTGCGGCGATGTCGGCCTTCGCGTGGCGCGGCAACTGCCGCCCACGCTGGCGGTGATGGCGCTCACCTCGTCGCCCGTCAGATTGCCTGAGTTGCGTGCGCAAGGCATCACCCCGCTGCACGGCAACCTTGATGACACGAAGACCTTGCGGCGGCTTGCCGGGCTTGCGACCCGCATCGTGCATCTGGCACCGCCACCTAACGACAAACTTAACTCTCGTGATGCCCGTGATGACCCACGCACACGCGCCTTGCTGCAATCCCTGCGCCTGCGCAGCCTGCCGCAAGCGGTGGTGTATGGCTCGACCAGCGGGGTTTATGGCGATTGCAAGGGCGCAGAAATCGATGAAACAAGAGCCGTCAACCCGCACACGACACGCGCGTGGCGGCGGGTGGATGCGGAAGGTACGCTGCGCCTGTTTGGGCGGGCGACGGGCGTGCGGGCCCACATCCTGCGCATTCCGGGCATCTATGCGCCTGACCGCGAAGGTGGCACGCCGCGCGGGCGGCTGCTCAAAGGCACGCCTGTTTTAAACCCCAGCGACGACGTGTACACCAACCACATTCATGCCGATGACCTGACACGCGCCTGCATCGCCGCCCTGTGGCGCGGCAAGCCGCAGCGTGTGACGAATGCCTGTGATGACACCCGGTTGAAGATGGGTGACTACTTCGACCTAGCCGCTGACCTGTACGGCCTCCCGCGCCCGCCACGCATGGCGCGCGATGCCGCGCAGGGCGAGCTGCCACTGGTGCTGCTGAGTTTTATGAGTGAGTCGCGCCAGCTGGACAACACGCGACTGAAAAACGAGCTGAAAGTGACGCTTCGTTATCCAACCGTGGCTAACGGCCTGCGTTCCTATTGCCCCGGCCCTGTGAAGTAGAAAGTTATGGTGCCCGGGGCCGGAATCGAACCGGCACGCCTTTCGGCGGGGGATTTTGAGTCCCCTGCGTCTACCAATTTCACCACCCGGGCTGCTGGGTGCGAAGCCTTAAATTATGGCACAGTGTGGGCTATGAAATATCCAACCATTGAAGACGCGATTGGCAAGACACCGCTGGTTGCATTGCAGCGTATTGGGGCAAGCGACAACGCCGCGCGCGGTAATGTGATTCTTGGCAAACTGGAAGGCAACAATCCGGCGGGCTCGGTGAAAGACCGGCCTGCGCTGGCCATGATTAAACGCGCCGAAGAGCGCGGTGACATCAAGCCGGGTGACACGTTGATTGAAGCGACCTCTGGCAACACCGGCATTGCGCTGGCCATGGCCGCCGCCATCAAGGGCTACCGCATGGTGCTCATCATGCCGGAAGACCTGAGCATTGAGCGCGCACAAACCATGAAGGCCTTTGGTGCCGAGTTGTTGCTCACATCCAAAAGTGGCGGCATGGAGCATGCCCGTGACCTGGCCGACAAAATGGCAGCAGAAGGCAAGGGTACGCTGCTGGATCAGTTTGCCAACCCGGACAACCCACGCATTCATTACGAGACCACAGGCCCGGAGATTTGGGCTGACACCAACGGCAAGGTTACGCATTTTGTCAGCGCCATGGGTACGACGGGTACCATCACGGGTGTGTCGCGCTACCTGAAAGAGCAAAACCCGGCCATCAAAATCATTGGCGCACAGCCAAGCGAAGGCTCGCGCATTCCGGGCATACGCAAGTGGTCTGCCGCCTACATGCCGAAAATTTACGATGCCAGCGCGGTCGATGAACTGGTGCTGGTGAGTCAAGTGGACGCTGAAGACATGTGCCGCCGCATGGCGCGCGAGGAAGGCATTTTTGCAGGCATTTCGGCGGCGGGTGCCTGCTGGGTGGCGCAACAGATTGCAAAAACAGTGAAGGACGCAGTGATTGTTTTCATTGTCTGCGACCGTGGTGATCGGTACTTGTCTACTGGAGTGTTTCCAGCATAGGGTTACTGGAACAACCACACGCCGGTTTTGGCGAAATTGATTAAAATCCAGGCTAAGGGCTCGGAGCCCTAACCCAAAGACATCAAGGACATCAATATGAATATCGACAAAGAACTCGACACCCGTGGCCTGAACTGTCCGCTGCCCATCCTGAAAGCCAAAAAAGCATTGACAGACATGCAAAGCGGCCAGCTGCTGCGCGTGGCGTCTACCGACCCCGGGTCAACCCGCGACTTTCAGGCTTTTGCCAAGCAGACGGGCAATGATCTGGTGGAGCAGGAAACAGCTGGCGCGGACTTTATTCACGTCCTCAAGCGGCGCTGAAAAACTCAGCTCAGTCCAGCTTGAGATTTTTGAGGTAGTTGCGAAAATTTTCACCCACTTCAGGGTGCTGCAGGGCCAGCTCAACCGTGGCCTCCAAAAATCCGGCCTTGCTGCCGCAGTCGTAGCGCTTGCCCTGGTATTTGAAGGCATACACGGCTTCTTCCTGCATCAGGCTGGCAATGCCATCCGTCAATTGAATTTCACCGCCCACACCCGCAGGCTGGCTGCGAATATGCCTGAAAACGGCTGGCGTGAGAATGTAGCGGCCCGCAACACCCATGCGCGAAGGTGCCAGCTCGGGGGCGGGTTTTTCGACTATGGCGCTGACCTTTATCAGCCTGCCGCCAGAACCATCATTGACGTTTTCACCCGCCACAATGCCATAGCGGCGAGTCTGTTCCGAGGGGACTTCCTGCACCGCCAGCACCGATTGTTGCAGCCTTTCAAACTGCGCAGCCATCTGGGCCAATATCGACTCGGCACCCGCTGGCCCGACCATCAGGTCGTCTGCCAGCAGCACCGCAAATGGTTCATTGCCGACCAGGTGCTCGGCGCATAAAACCGCATGTCCGAGGCCAAGAGCGCGCGGCTGGCGGACATAGGAAAAACTCATATCTTCCGGCTGCATGGACTTGAGCATGGCCAGTAAATCAAACTTTTGAGCTACTTCCAGCTCGTTTTCGAGTTCATAGGCGGTGTCGAAGTGATCTTCAATGGCCCGTTTATTGCGCCCGGTTACAAAAATCATGTGACGAATGCCGGCTGCATAGGCTTCTTCGACCGCGTACTGGATCAGCGGCTTGTCAACGACGGGGAGCATCTCTTTGGGCTGGGCTTTGGTCGCTGGCAAAAAGCGCGTACCCAGACCCGCAACAGGGAAAACGGCTTTATTCAGATTTGTATATTTTTGCATTGGGGTATTGAGTTATTTCAGCCGCGCCAGTTGTTCCCGGATTTTCTCCAGCGTCGTTGTGAAGTCTTGCAGGCGCTTTTGCTCTTGCGCCAGTACCGCAGGCGGCACCTTGCTCACAAAGGCCTGATTCGCCAGCTTGGCATTGATCTTGACCAACTCGCCTTCCAGCCGCGTAGCCTCTTTGCCGAGACGCACCTTTTCAGCCACCACATCGACTTCCATGTAGAGGCAAAAACTCGAGCCCCCAACAAGGGACACGGGCATGCCTTCGGTCGCATCCTGCCATGCCTGTTTGGATGCAAAAACCTTGACTTCACTGAGCTTGCCGAGCGCCTTGAGTGTGGCTGCATTTTCAAAGGTAAAATCGGACTCGTCCCACGCATACAGCGGCATCCGCGTGGCGGGTGAAACCTTCAGCTCACCGCGCAAATTGCGGCAGGCATCGACCAGTGCTTTGAGTCTGGCCACATGTGCTTCAGCTTTTTCGTCAATTTTCTTGGTCTGGCTTTTCGGGTAGGCCGCCTGGCCGATATAAGTTGTCTTTTTAATGCCTGCAACTGGTGCCACCTTTTGCCACAGCTCTTCAGTGATGAACGGAATCACCGGGTGCGCCAGCCGCAAGATACCTTCAAGCACCCGAATCAGCGTGCGCCGCGTTGCGCGTTTTTGTGAGTCGTTGCCAGTCTGGATCTGTACCTTGGCAATCTCCAAGTACCAGTCACAAAACTCGTCCCAGACAAACTGGTAAATGCTGTCCGCCACGTTATCCAGGCGGTAGTCGGCAAAGCCCTTGGCAACCTCAAGCTCTACCCGCTGCAGGGTCGATGAAATCCAGCGGTCGGCTTGTGAAAAGCTCATGTAGTTGTGGAATTCGCCCGCAGGCGCGATTTCGCGACCTGTGGCATCCAGTCTCGCGGGCTTGCATTGCTCTTTGCTGTGTTCAGCCAGGCCGCAGTCCTGGCCTTCGCAATTCATCAGCACAAAGCGCGTCGCGTTCCAGAGCTTGTTGCAAAAGTTGCGATAGCCTTCGCAGCGCTTGCTGTCAAAGTTGATGCTGCGGCCCAGGCTGGCGAGCGAGGCAAACGTAAAGCGCAACGCATCAGCGCCGTAGGCCGGAATGCCAGCGGGGAATTCTTTTTCAGTCGCCTTGCGCACCTGCGGTGCGGTCTCGGGTTTACGCAGGCCTTGCGAGCGTTTGTCCAGCAGCGGCGCCAGCTCAATGCCATCAATCAAATCCACCGGGTCGAGCACATTGCCTTCAGACTTGCTCATTTTTTTACCCTGAGCGTCTTTGACCAAACCGTGGATGTAGACGTGTTTGAAAGGCACTTGCCCGGTGAAATGCGTGGTCATCATGATCATCCGGGCGACCCAGAAGAAGATGATGTCGTAACCGGTGACCAGCACGCTGGAGGGCAGGAATAAATCAAGCTCTTTGGTTTTCTCGGGCCAGCCGAG
The DNA here is from genome assembly GCA_038902795.1 of Polaromonas sp. GTDB lineage: Bacteria > Pseudomonadota > Gammaproteobacteria > Burkholderiales > Burkholderiaceae_C > Polaromonas. The sequence continues at coordinate 8,916 of JBCKNJ010000057.1, forward strand.
TGATGAGAAAGGCACCAGTGCTGATGAATACCAGGTGTCTAAAACGTCTTCATCACGCACCAGTTTTTTGCCCGGTGCCTGTGTTTGTGCAGCCGCTTCGTTTTCAGCCACATAGACCTTGCCGTCTTCGTCGTACCAGGCCGGAATTTGATGGCCCCACCAGAGCTGGCGTGAAATACACCAGTCCTGGATGTTGCCCATCCACTGGTTGTAGGTGTTGACCCATTGCTCGGGTACAAACTTCACGTCACCATTGGCGACCGCATCGCGCGCTTTTTGTGAGATCGACTTTCCCACGACACCTGTGTCGTTTTGAATTTTTTGGTCGCTATCACTCACCTTGCTCAACGCAACGAACCATTGGTCGGTCAGCATGGGCTCGACGACTGCGCCGGTGCGGGTGCAGCGCGGCACCATGAGTTTGTGTTTCTTGACTTCGACCAGAAAGCCTTGGGCTTCGAGGTCGGCGACGACCTGTTTGCGCGCCACGAAGCGGTCCAGGCCCCGGTATTTTTCAGGCGCGTTGTCGTTGATGGCCGCGTCCAGCGTCAACACGCCGATGATGGGCAACTGGTGGCGCTGGCCGACGGCGTAGTCGTTGGTGTCGTGCGCCGGCGTCACCTTGACCACGCCGGTGCCGAAGGCCTTGTCAACGTAGTCGTCTGCAATGATCGGGATGGTTCGGCCGCACAGCGGTAGCGTGACTTGCTTGCCGATCAGTGCGGTGTAGCGTTCGTCGTCCGGATGCACCATCACCGCCACGTCGCCCAACATGGTTTCAGGCCGAGTCGTCGCCACAGTTACTGAGCCCGAACCATCCGCCAGCGGGTAGCGGATGTGCCACATGAAGCCGTCTTCCTCTTCGCTTTCCACTTCCAGGTCGGAGACGGCTGACTTGAGCACCGGGTCCCAGTTGACCAGGCGTTTGCCACGGTAAATCAAACCCTGTTCATACAACTGCACGAAGGTCGAGGTAACGACTGTCGACATCTTCGGGTCCATGGTGAAGTACTCGTGCTTCCACGCCACCGAGTCGCCCATGCGGCGCATTTGGCGCGTGATGGTGGTGCCCGATTCTTCCTTCCACTCCCACACTTTGGCTACAAAGTTCTTGCGAGATTCGGCAGGTGTCGCCCCCAGGTCATGCCGCGTTTTACCTTCACCTTGCAACTTGCGCTCCACCACAATTTGCGTGGCGATGCCCGCATGGTCAGTGCCCGGAAGCCACAACGTGTTGTCGCCCTTCATACGGTGGTAGCGCGTCAGCGAGTCCATGATGGTCTGGTTGAATGCATGACCCATGTGCAGAGTGCCCGTCACGTTGGGCGGCGGCAACTGAATGGAAAACGAGTCTTTGGCTGCGTCCAAAGTCGGCTCGTACAGGCCGCTTTGCTCCCACAACGGGCCCCACTGGCTTTCAATCGCGGCAGGCTCAAACGACTTGGCCAAGGCATCAAGGCCGGGTGTGCATGTGTTGGTGGCTGGGCTGTTGGCTTGTGTCATGGGGTAATGAAAAACGGCATCGTAGGGATGCCGCTTGAAAATAGGGGAAGGATAAAGGGTTGAGGCGGGGGAGGCGTTGCAGTGATTTTATTCGACTGGAGTTATTGGGGTCAGAGTCCAAATTCGCCGAGCCTTTGGCTCACCCGCAGGGTGCGGTGCGATGCACCGCAGCGAAATTGGCGTCTGACCCCAATAACTCCTGCCATCTTGCGGGTCAGATGCTGGAAGGCTTTTTGAGCGTCAACATGCGGTCCAGCGGCTTGAGCACCACTGTTCTGACTTCTTCACCGCGCAGCACCGTCAGGGTGATGGCCTCGTCGGGTGCGCTGCGTGCCCAGAGTTTTTTGTAAAAACTCTCCAGTGTTTTAACTTCTGTGCCATCGACTGCCAGCACCACCTCGCCAGCTTGCAGGCCCGCTGTGTTGGCAGGGCTGTCGGCGTTGACGCGAACGATTTGCACCCGGCCACCGCTGTCGCTGGAGGTCAAACCCAGCCACGGTCTGCGGCTTTGGCGGCTGCTGCCCGACTGTTGCATCTCGGCCAGTATGGGCTTGAGCAAATCCACCGGCACAAACATGTTGCCGGGCTGGCGTTTGTTCTCGCCGCTGGCATCCATCACCAGTAAAGAACCTATGCCCAGCAACTCACCCTTGTGGTTGAAAAGGGGCGCGCCGCTGTGGTTGCCGCTACCAGAGCTAACGGGTGGACTGGTGAACAGCGCGGTGTCGATGTGGTATTCCCACCAGCCCGAAAAAGACCGCGTGCTAACCAGTTGCGTCATGCTCACACCGCCTTCTTCACCGTCTGCGGTAGCCCCGGTTGCGGCCATGAGTTGATCGCCGGGTTTGAGGTCTTGCAAACTGCCGAATGTGACCGGTTTAACGCCGCGCATTGGCAGCAACGGGCGTACCAAACCAAAGCCCGTGGCCATGTCAAAAGCCACTGCTGTGGCCGGCAAAATCTTGTTGTCTTGCGTGACGATTTCAATTTGCTGGGCTTCCTGCATCAGGTAGCCAATGGTCAATATCAGGCCGTCAGGACCGATCACCACGCCGGAGCCTCTGCGCCTCAGACCCAGGGTCGCGGCGGATCGAGCGCCTTCAATCGCCGTCACGCGAATACCGACCACCGCCGCATGGGCGCGCTCCATCGCGTCCATGATGGACTGCACACTGGGCGGCGATGCGGTGGCGGCGCTTGCGAGCGGAAGTCCCGTGGTGGCAGCCAGGGCCACAGATACGGTCAACCAGCGGGCCAATACACGGGTGAAGATCGAAAACCTGAGATTGAAAGCGGGA
>JBCKNJ010000058.1:0-11575 GCA_038902795.1 Polaromonas sp.
CAGCAAACCCAGCAGCGTGATGATACGTTCGCGCCGCACCGATGTTTCAGGTGCAGCGTGCTCACCCACCAGTTGCCACACCGTGCGCGGCATGAAGTTGGCCAGCCCGCTGATGGCACCGGTGCTGCCGCGCCTACCCAAGCAGGCGCCTGAAAGGGCTGCTTCGGGAGTCAAACAAGGCCCGGGCGCCGCCGAACTCATGCACAACGGCAAGTCCACCTCTGAAGAACTGCAAAGCTGTTTGAGCATGTCACGGTTTTGTCATATTAGAGACATAAACTGCCCTCGTCGTTTCTTATGTTCCGAAAGGAAAAACCATGAAATCTTTCCCCATCAAATCCCTGCTGGCCACCTCGGCGCTGGCTTTTCTCGGCGCGATGCCTTTGGTCGGCTTCGCGCAGGTTGTCAAAATTGACGGCTCCAGCACGCTCTATCCTGTCACCGAGGCGGTTGCCGAAGAATTCCAAAAGGCCCACAAAGGCATGAAAGTCACCGTCGGTGTCTCCGGCTCCGGCGGCGGCTTCAAGAAGTTTTGCCGTGGCGAAACCGATATTTCCAATGCTTCACGCCCGATTTCGGCGTCCGAGATGGCGGATTGCAAAAAAATCGGGGTCGAGTACTTCGAACTGCCTGTCGCCTTTGATGCGCTGACGGTTGTGATCAATCCGAGGAATAGCTGGCTCAAGCAAGCCACGGTGGCCGAGCTGAAGAAAATGTGGGAGCCCGCAGCCCAGGGCAAAGTCAAACGCTGGAACCAGGTCAATCCGGCGTGGCCCGACCAGCCGATGAAATTGTTTGGCGCAGGCTCTGACTCGGGCACTTTCGACTATTTCACCGAAGCCATCGTCGGCAAGTCCAAGTCCAGCCGGGGCGATTTCACCGCGTCTGAAGATGACAATGTGCTGGTGCAAGGCGTCGCCGGTGACATCAATGCCATCGGCTATTTTGGCTTTGCCTATTACGTGGAAAATATGGGTAAGCTCAAGGCCCTGCCCATCGCCCCGAAGGACGGCAAACCGGCGGTGTCTCCGAGCGAGGCAACCGTGATGGGCGGCACCTACCAGCCGCTGGCCCGTCCGATGTTCATCTACATCAACGCCAAATCCCTGGCCAAGCCCGAAGTCAAGAAGTTTGTGGACTTTTACATGAGCCAGGGTGCCAAGCTGGCTAAAGAGGTCAAGTACGTTCCCTTGCCGGCTGCCATCTACACCACGAACATCAAGCACATTGCCGCGAATAGAAAGGGCACCATCTTCGGCGGCAAGAATGAAGTTGGCATCAGCATCGAAGAGTTGGTCAAGCGCGAAGCCAAGCTGTAAGCCGATACATCTGCTGGCTTGAACTGAATCTGCCCTCAACGGAAATGAAACCTACAATGAGTGCCTCCACTACTTCGGGTCGCATTGTGATGACTGAACGGCTGACAGGGGCGGCTCGCCTCGCCGAACTGGCCCAGATCAAGGCCGCGCGCAAACGCAAGGACCGGATCATCGAGTTTGTGCTGCTCATGGCGGCCTGTGTTTCGGTGTTCACAACCCTGGCCATCGTCTATGTTCTGCTCAAAGAGTCGCTGGTTTTCTTCAGCAATGTTCCGCTCTGGACCTTCCTGACCGACACGCAGTGGACCCCGCTGTTTGACGACGCGCACTTTGGCATCACCGTGCTGCTGGCCGGCACGCTGTCGAGCTCGCTGGTGGCCCTGTCCATCGCCATTCCCCTGGGCACCATCATTGCGATTTACCTGTCCGAGTTTGCCGAACACCGCTTGCGTGAGGTGCTCAAACCCGTGCTGGAACTTTTGTCCGGGGTGCCCACCATCATTTACGGTTTTTTTGCCCTCATGGTGATCACGCCCCTGCTGCAAAAAATCTACCCTGACTTGCCCACATTCAATGTCCTGTCGGCCGGAATTGCGATGGGTGTCATGATCATTCCCTATGTGTCTTCCCTGTCTGAAGACGCCATGCGCGCTGTGCCCATGAGTCTGCGCGAGGGCTCCTACGCGATGGGCGCCACGCGCTTCCAGACGGCCACCCGGGTGGTTGTTCCGGCGGCGTTCTCCGGTATTGCTTCGGCCTACATCCTGGGTATTTCGCGTGCGGTGGGCGAGACCATGATTCTCGCGGTGGCTGCCGGCATGCAGCCGAACCTGACGCTCAACCCGCTGGAGCCTGCGGCCACCATCACGTCCTTCATCGTGCAGGTCGCGCTGGGCGATTTGCCGCACGGCAGCGTGGGCTACCAGACCATTTTTGCCGCAGGTCTGACACTGCTGTTGATCACGCTGATGTTCAATCTTTTGGGTCACTGGCTGCGCCGCAAATATCGGGAGGTCTATTGATGATTCGCAATGCAACCCGCACGGAAGAACTCCGTGCCATTATCAAATCACACAAACGCTGGGATGTCATCTTCGGCTTGGTGGGCGTGGGCGCTATCGCCCTGGCGATTCTGACCTTGGTCACGTTATTTACGGAAATGGCGATTGATGGTTTTCCGCGGCTTTCATCCGAGTTTTTTACCAACTTCCCGTCGCGCAGGGCTGGGGAGGCTGGCATTCTGTCGGCCTGGGTAGGGTCGTTTTTCGTGATGATCGTCACCGCCCTGTTTGCCATCCCGGTGGGCATTGCGAGCGCGATCTATCTTGAAGAGTACGCCCGTAAAAACTGGTTCACCGATGTGATCGAGATCAACATTAGCAACCTCGCTGGTGTGCCTTCCATTGTGTATGGCCTGCTGGCACTCGGTTTGTTTGTCTACACCTTCGGCTTCGGCCAGAGCATCCTGTCGGCGGGCTTGACGCTGGCGCTGCTGATTCTGCCGATCGTGATCGTGACAACGCGTGAGGCGCTTCGGGCCATTCCCCAGACCGTGCGTGAAGGTGCTTATGCCTGTGGCGCGACCAAGTGGCAAGTGGTCAGCGACCATCTGGTGCCTTATGGCATGCCCGGCATCCTGACGGGCATCATCATCGGGCTGTCGCGGGCCATCGGCGAGACCGCGCCCATCATCACGATTGGTGCACTGACCTTCATCGCGTTCCTGCCTTCCATGCCGTTCACAGGCGACCCGCCGGCAGGTCTGTTTGACTGGCTGTTCTCGCCATTTACCGTCATGCCCATCCAGATTTTCAACTGGACCTCCCGGCCTGACCCGGCCTTTCATGCCAACGCCGCGGCAGCCAGTCTGGTTCTTGTGTTTCTGACCCTGGGCATGAATGGCCTGGCCATCTGGCTGCGTTATCGCCTTCGCAAAAACATCAAGTGGTAATCATTCAGAGAGCCCCATACCCCATGCCATCTACCATCACGCTTCCCGAGAACGCACCTGCGCTCAAGGCGCAGTCGAAGAATCTCGATTTTTATTACGGCGCCTTCAAAGCATTGACAGGCGTCAGCATGCCGATTTATGAGAACAAGGTCACGGCCCTGATCGGCCCCAGCGGCTGCGGCAAGTCCACCTACCTGCGCTGCTTCAATCGCATGCATGATCTGTATCCCGGTCATCGATACGATGGAAAGATCGTGCTTTATCCCGACGATGTGGACATTCTTGACCACGCGGTTGACCCCATCGAAGTGCGCATGCGCATCTCCATGGTTTTCCAGAAGCCCAACCCCTTCCCGAAGTCCATCTTTGAAAACGTGGCTTACGGCTTGCGTGTGCGGGGGGAAAAATCCCTGAGTTATCTTGAAGACAAGGTCGAGGCAGCACTGCGCTCGGCCGCCATCTGGAGCGAGGTCAAGGACCGCATGAGCGAGTCGGCTACCAACCTGTCCGGTGGTCAGCAGCAGCGTGTGTGTATCGCGCGCGCGCTTGCGACCGACCCGGAGATCATCCTGTTTGACGAGCCGACCTCGGCTCTGGACCCGATTGCCACCGGAAAAATCGAAGAGCTCATTGGCGAAATCAAGAACACGGTCACGATCCTGATCGTGACGCATAACATGCAGCAGGCGGCCCGCGTGTCGGACTATGTGTCCTACATGTATCTGGGTGAAATGGTGGAGTACGGTGTCACCCACGACATCTTCATGAAACCGAAGCGCCAGGAAACCGAAGACTATATTACAGGAAGGTTTGGTTGATCATGAGTGACAAGCATCTATCCAGCCAGTTCGACAGCGAACTGACCAGCGTTTCAACCCGCGTCATGGAGATGGGCGGCCTGGTGGAGTCCCAGATTCGAACCGCCGTCTATGCGCTCGCGCAGTTCAGCGCGGAGGCCGCCACCGAGGTCACCGACATGGAGACGCGTGTCAATGCCATGGAAGTGGAGATTGACAAGGAACTGTCCTCCATCATCGCGCGCCGCCAGCCGACGGCGCGTGATCTGCGCCTGCTGATCGCCATTTTCAAAACCACGGCGAATCTGGAGCGTGCCGGCGATGAGGCGGAAAAAATTGCGCGCATGGTCAAGTCCATCATCAACAGTGGCGCCGCCCGTACCCTGCCGTCCTCCGAGCTGCGTATTGCTGCCGACCTGGCATCCGGTTTGCTGCGCAAGGCACTCGATGCCTTTGCCCGGCTCGATGTCAACGCGGCCGTGTCCATCCTCAAGGAAGACGATGCGATCGACAAGGAGTTTGATGGCTTTGTGCGCAAGCTGATCACTTACATGATGGAAGATCCGCGCACCATTTCCTCCAGCCTGGACCTGCTGTTCGTGGCCAAGGCGATTGAGCGAATCGGCGACCATGCCAAAAACATCGCCGAGTTCATCATTTACGTGGTCAAGGGCGCCGATGTGCGGCACACGTCGATGGAGCAGATTGAGTCTGTTGTAAGGTAGTGGATTGATGAAGCACCAGCCTCGTATATTGATCGTTGAAGACGAGCCCGCCATCGCGGAGCTGATTGCCGTCAATTTGCAGCACAGCGGTTTTGTTGCAGTGCTGGCGCAGGACAGCGTGACGGCGCAGCGTGAGCTTGATGCGGCACTACCCGACGTGATACTGCTGGACTGGATGTTGCCGGGGCAAAGTGGCTTGTCGCTGGCACGGCACTGGCGCAAGCAGGAGCGCACCAAAGCCATTCCCATCATCATGTTGACTGCGCGTGGTGACGAGCCTGACAAGGTGGCCGGTCTTGATGCAGGTGCTGACGACTACATCACCAAACCGTTTTCCACCCAGGAACTGCTGGCCCGCATTCGTGCGGTGCTGCGCAGGCGTGCGCCTGCATCGGTTGGCGACAGTGTGACCGTGGGCAGCCTGATGCTGGATGCGGCAACGCACCGCATCTCATTTCACGATCAGGAGCTCAAGTTCGGCCCGACCGAGTTCAAGCTGCTTCATTACATGATGAAACATGCCGAGCGTGTACACAGCCGCAGCAGCCTGCTTGACAAGGTATGGGGCGACCATGTGTTTATCGAGGAACGCACGGTGGATGTACATGTCAAGCGTCTCAGGGAAGCACTGGGCGCGGCGGGTAGCATGGTGGAAACCGTCAGAGGCGCAGGTTATCGGCTGACGGCACTCGTTATTCCATTTTCAGATCGATAGGAGATTAGGCGCGAAGTCGCAGACAGTGCTGTAGCACGGCAAGGCGAAGCAACAACATATCGTATTGATCTGGAAATGGAATTACTGCGGCACAATCCCGAACATGATTTATCGCTGGTTGGTTTTTGCTGCCTGCATGTTTGCAGGTGGCGGTTTAGGCTTTTGGGCTGCATCTGAATATGGGCTGGTCGCAGGATTTATTCTGGGTGCGGTCACCTGGCTGGCGTTTGACAGTTTTTACATAGGACGGCTGCTCAAATGGCTGCGTGTTGAACAGAGCAACGACACGCCTGCCGTCATGGTCAGCCCGGTACCTGAATTACGCGGTGTATGGCGCGAGCTTGCCGACAGAATCAGACGGCTCCTCAAGGTTAGGGATGCTCACTACCGCGAAAGTCAGGCCCGACTGGATGAATTTTTACTGGCCATGCAGGCATCACCGAACGGCGTGGTGTTGCTCGATGCTGCGGGGCGTATCGAGTGGTGTAACCAGACAGCGGCGCAGCATTTCGGCTTTGATGCCCAGCGCGATGTCCTGCAACACATCACCAACCTGGTACGCGAACCAGCCTTCAAGGCCTATATGGCTTTAAGCGATTTTTCGCATGACGTGGTGATTCCGGGGAGCGCGAGTACGCCAGCGCGGCCGGTCCGGTTGTCGGTGCATGTTCATGCCTACGGAACTGATCGCAAGTTGCTGCTGTCGCGTGACATCACCGCTGTAGAGCTTGCCGAGGCCATGCGACGCGATTTTGTAGCCAATGTATCGCATGAAATCCGCACACCGCTGACGGTGCTGTCGGGGTTTATTGAAACGCTGCAGACACTACCACTCAAGGAGCCTGAGCGTGCGCGCTATCTGGGTCTGATGGCGCAGCAGTCCCAGCGTATGCAAACCCTGGTCAATGACCTGCTGACCCTGTCAACGCTTGAAGGCGGCCCGACACCTAGCGCCAACGAATGGGCCACCACCAGTGCCTTGCTGGCACAGTGTGAGCAGGAGGCAAGGGCTTTGTCCGAAATACTGGGTACACCCGGCCATCAACTGGAGTTTGATGCTGGCCCGGCTTGCGAAATTGCTGGCGTGCAGGCCGAACTGCATAGCGCGATGTCGAATCTGGTGACGAATGCAGTCCGCTACACCCCGGAAGGCGGCCATGTCCAAGTTAGCTGGAAGCTGCTGGAGGACGGACGTGGCGAGTTCCGCGTCAGGGACAGCGGCCCCGGCATCGCCGCCGAGCATTTGCCGCGCCTGACGGAACGGTTTTACCGAATTGACCGCAGCCGTTCGCGCGAAACAGGTGGTACTGGCCTGGGCCTGGCCATCGTTAAGCATGTGACGCAGCGCCATGCTGCGGAGCTGCGCATCGAGAGCCAGCTAGGGCAGGGTTCCTGCTTTTCAATGACCTTTCCGGCAGCGCGCGTGCGCAGATTTCAGAAGCCCTAACTGCCAGCACCCACCCGCTTGAACAGTAGAACGGCGTCATTTTTATCGGTCGGCCTGCGTACGGTGGCCAGAAACGCCCAGTCGGGCATTTGCACGCTACTGCTCAAGGAGGCCTGCGCATCGGCATCGACGATCAGGTAAGGGCAGGTCGCTTGCGATTTTGCCTGCCGCAACTCCAGTTGCCCGTGGTATTGCAGGGCGGCCGCCTGTGCGTTTGTCAGACCGTGGATTTCGACGCAGGCGGTTTTGTCCACCAGCCTGGCAATCTGGCGCGACATGGGTGCGTAGCTGCGCGCATAGTCGAGCAGGGGCAGCCACAGCGTCATCAGCAGCAGCCAGCAAAGCGTTGCGCCGCCAGCGGGCAGCACCAGTGATTTCCAAATCGCGGTACGGTGTCTGCCTGCGCGCCACTTCACCAGCCAGGCCCAGGCCAGTGTGGCAAGGGCCGCTGCCAGAAATGCAAACCACGAAAAGCTCGGCTCAAAACCGGGTGCGAGTTTTGCCACATTGGCTGCCGGTTGCTGGGGCATACCGGTTTGCATGGCAATCCAGACCACCCAGATGATGATGGCGCAGCCGGTGAAAAACAGCAGCGTGAACCAGTCGATCAGCGAGGCCACGCTGCGCTTGAGCGTAGGCAGGGCAAAGGCTGCCAGGGCCGCCAGTGGCGGCAGACTGAGCAGCAGGCTGCGGTCGGCTGAGGTTGTCGTCAATGTAGCGGCTATCGACATACCTGCAAACCACAGCGGCAAGGCTACATGGCGGCTGGCCAGTTGCCGCCGCCAGCGCCACAGTGTCCACAATGCCAGCGGCCAGGCGGGCCAGGTAAACCACAGCAGCAAACGCCCCAGCTTGCGCCATGCTGTCAAGCTTGGCTGCCCGTCAGCGCCGGGCAGCTCAATGCGCCAGCGCCACAGGTCAAGGGCGAAACCAAGCAGGCAGACAGCCACCGTGATGCCGACGATCAGCAGTACCCATTGCAACGACCGGCGCTTGCTGTCCGCATCCAGCTGTACCGATGCCTGCGTGCTGCCCCATCGCATGTGCGTCCACTCCACCAGCGCGCCACCCAGGCCAAGCAATAGTGCAAGAGTGGGTGCGCCGCTGAGGGCCAGCCCGGTCGTGCCGATCAGCAGGCCCAGGGACGGGCCAAAGATTTTGGTAGCGCGGCGATAAGGGCTGGCCGCCATGGCATAAAACATGAGAGCGGCAAAACCGAGTTGCGCCAGCGCAGGCGTGGTTTCGTGCGACAACTGCGCCAGACCGAGGCAGGCAATCAGTGCCAGCAGGCCAGCATCGGCAATGGCTCTTGCGTAGTCTGTCGGACTGGCCTCACCGCCAAAGGCGAAAGCGACTGGCTGGGCTTGCGGGGATCTGGCCAGGTAAGACACGGCATACCAGGTGGTGAGCAGCGTCAGCGCCAGCAGCAAGGCGTATGGAACGCGTACGGCAGAAGCCGGATCCAGAAACGGCAGGCACTTGATGGCCAGTGCGCCCAGCCAATAGGGCAGCAGTGCATCGGACCCATTGGCCTGCCCAAGCAGTTGCGGCGCGAGCCAGTGGCCAGCAGGCGAGGCCAGCTCGCGCATCACGCCGAAAGCTGCGATATCTTCAAACTTCCATGGTGCGCGGCCAAAAAAACCGGGCAATACATAGGCCAGGCAAAACAGCACCAGTGCAAGCCGGGGCAGGCGGCGCACGGCTGACTGGGCAACGATGGCGGGAGATGGTTTGTTCAAGCTGGTATTTTCACTGAGTCACTGAAGCCGAAAAAAAAGCAGCCTGAATTTCAGGCTGCTTTTTATGAAGGCGGCGAAAATCTTTTCGCTAGCACTCTTGCAGCTTACCCGGCAGCAGTCGGTGCAGCGTCCTTGGCGGTAGTTTTGCCAAAGCGGTTGCGGAATTTCTCGACGCGGCCACCCATGTTGTCTATGGATTTTTGTGTGCCGGTGTAGAAAGGATGCGATTCGCTCGACGTATCAAGCTTGTACAACGGCAGTTCGCGGCCGTCTTCCATCTTCAGCATTTCTTTGGTGTTCACGCATGAGCGGGTCACAAACTTGAAGTTGTTGGACATGTCCATGAAACAAACTTCGCGGTAGTTGGGGTGAATGCCTTCTTTCATGATCTTTTCTTTTCCTTCTATGTGTCGCTATGTGTCGCTATGTGTCGTTTAGGGAGCCACTCAAAACCGTTTTGAGCACTTTCCGTGAAGCCTTATATTATGTCATGGTTTTTAGCCACCCCTTCTCATCATGTCGAAGAACTCGCTGTTGTTTTTGGTCGCTTTCATGTTTTTCAGCATCAGCTCCATCGCCTCGATTTCGTCCATGTTGTACATGAATTGACGCAAAATCCGTGACTTTTGCAGGATTTCGGGGGACAGCAGCAGTTCTTCCTTGCGGGTACCGCTGCGGTTCAGGTGGATGGCCGGGAACACGCGTTTTTCGTAGAGGCGGCGGTCCAGGTGGATCTCGCAGTTGCCGGTGCCCTTGAATTCTTCAAAAATCACCTCGTCCATGCGGCTGCCGGTATCAATCAAGGCCGTGCCGATGATGGTCAGGCTGCCGCCTTCTTCAATTTTGCGGGCAGCGCCAAAAAAGCGCTTCGGACGCTGCAGTGCGTTGGCATCCACGCCGCCGCTCAGTACCTTGCCGGAGGAGGGCAGCACGTTGTTGTAGGCTCTAGCCAGGCGGGTGATCGAGTCCAGCAGAATGACGACGTCCTTGCCGAGTTCGACCAGGCGCTTGGCGCGCTCGATCACCATTTCAGCCACATGCACGTGGCGCGCGGCCGGCTCGTCGAAGGTTGACGAGATGACTTCGCCGCGCACGGTGCGCTGCATCTCGGTGACCTCTTCAGGGCGCTCGTCGACGAGCAGCACCATCAAGACCACTTCGGGGTAGTTGGCGGTGATGGCGTGGGCGATGTGCTGCATCATCACGGTCTTGCCGGACTTTGGCGGCGCTACCAGCAGGGCGCGCTGGCCTTTGCCGATGGGCGCAATGATGTCAATGATGCGGCTGGTCAGGTTTTCTTCGCCCTTGATGTCGCGCTCGAGCTTGAACTGTTCGCGCGGGAACAGCGGCGTCAGGTTCTCGAACATCACCTTGTGCTTGTTGGCCTCGGGCGGGCCGTCGTTGACCTTGTCGAGTTTGTTCAGTGCAAAGTAGCGCTCGCCGTCTTTCGGGGTGCGCACTTCGCCTTCGATCATGTCGCCGGTGTGCAGGTTGAAGCGGCGGATCTGGCTCGGGCTGATGTAGATGTCGTCTGTAGACGCGGTGTAGCTGGAGTCCGGTGCGCGCAGAAAGCCAAAGCCGTCGGGCAGCACTTCGAGCACGCCGTCGGCGATGATGGTTTCACCGGTTTTGGAGCGTTTTTTGATGATGGCGAACATCAACTCCTGCTTGCGCATACGGCCAACGTTTTCGATCTCAAGCTCTTCGGCCTGCTTGAAGACTTCAGACACATGCAGTGCCTTGAGTTCGTTTAAGTGCATGGATTACCTGCTGGGGTGGAACTCATTCGTGAGTTCATTGGAGAAAACGGGGGAGGTTTGAAAAGAAGCCGGAGGGTTTTTGGGGTCAGAGTCCAAATTCATCGTGCCCTTGGCACGCCCTTCGGGTGCGATGCTTTGCATCGTAATGAAATTGGCGTCTGACCCCAATAACCCTGGATAAAGCGCCGTTAAAGGCCGTCTGCTGAATCTTTTTGGATTATGACAGGAAAAATGTGGGTTTTTGTGAAGGCCGTTGATGGGGAGGAGTGCTTCCCCATCAGCTCTAAAGGCAAATAAACGCAGGTTTGCGAATTAAACCAGTTGCTGGTCAATAAACGCGGTCAATTGTGCCTTGCTCATGGCGCCGACTTTGGTGGCTGCCAGTTCGCCGTTTTTGAACAGCATCAAGGTGGGGATACCGCGAATGCCGAATTTGGCGGGAATATCGCGGTTTTCATCGACGTTCATCTTGGCGATCTGCAGCTTGCCGCTGTAACTGGTGGCGACTTCGTCCAGGATGGGTGCAATCATTTTGCAGGGGCCGCACCATTCGGCCCAGTAATCGACCAGCACGGGCTGGGTTGATTTCAGCACGTCGGCTTCAAACGTGGCATCGGTGGTATGTTTAATCAGTTCGCTGGCCATGACGGCTCCTTATGTCGAGGGGTTGCAGGATACGGCTAAAGTTCTGGGCATTGTGTCAGAAACCAAGTCCCACTGCAGTTACGCCCAAGTCTTATCAATACTATGACCACGATAGCCGATACCCTGCAAACCCCGCAAAGCCCCGATCTCTCTGGTCATCCCGGTGACGTGTGCTGGGCGCAGGCCATGGCGCAATTGGCGACAAGCATTCAAACCCATGGCGCGCATCCGTCCCGGACCGTGGTTTTGGTGCCCTACGCACAGTTGATACAGCAGGCTAGATGCGCCTGGGCTGCGCACACCGGATTGACTGGCAAAGCCGTATCGTTCATGCCGCGTTTTGAGAGCACCATGAATTGGTCTGGCCCTTCTGAAGCTCCTGAAACTTCTGAACCTGGGGATGGCGGTTTTGTGCCCGCGTCTGAAGACATCCAGATGGATGCAGCGATTGATGTGCTCACTGCCGCTGCCTTGCTG
>JBCKNJ010000059.1:0-11569 GCA_038902795.1 Polaromonas sp.
TTCTGCGGTATCTGGTCGCCCGGGCGGTGTGTATTTGGACTTTCCAGCAAAGCTGTTTTCACAAGTCATGGATGCGGTAGAGGGTCGACGCTCACTGATTAAGGTGGTGGACGCTGCTCCGCGTCAGTTGCCAGCACCAGAGTCTGTGCAGCGTGCGCTGGACTTGCTCAAGTCCGCGAAAAAGCCTTTGATTATTTTAGGTAAGGGCGCAGCCTATGCGCAGGTAGACGCCGATATTCGGGCATTTGTTGAGCAGTCGGGTATTCCGTATCTCCCCATGTCGATGGCCAAGGGCTTGTTGCCCGACACCCATCCACAGTCCGCATCGGCTGCACGTTCTTACGTGCTGGCTGAGGCTGATGTGGTGGTGGTGGTCGGTGCACGCTTGAACTGGTTGCTGTCGCACGGCAAGGGGAAAACTTGGGGTGGTGCTAACGCAGCAAACCGCCAATTTATCCAGATCGACATTGCGCCAACAGAGATGGACAGCAACGTGCCTATCGCAGCGCCGTTGGTCGGTGACATTGGCTCTTGCGTGCAAGCATTGTTGGCAGGCATGGGCACGAGCTTTGCCAAACCACCCGCAGAGTGGACGACTGAGGTGTATGCACGCACCAGCAAAAACATCGCCAAGATGGCCGAGACCTTAAAGCTCAATCCAACGCCCATGAACTTTCACAGTGCGTTAAACGTCATCAAAAACCAAATCAAGGCTCGCCCCGATGCCTATTTGGTTAATGAAGGCGCGAATACGCTGGATTTTGCCCGCTCCATCGTTGACATGTACGAGCCACGCAAACGCCTCGACGTAGGCACCTGGGGCATCATGGGTATTGGCATGGGCTATGCGATTGCTGCCGCTGTGGTGACGGGTAAGCCAGTGATTGCGGTCGAGGGTGACAGCGCCTTTGGTTTTTGCGGTATGGAGGTTGAAACTATCTGCCGCTACAACCTGCCGATCTGTGTCGTTGTGTTCAACAACAACGGCATCTACAAAGGCACGGACAAGAATGGCAGTGGCGGCGCTGATCCAGCGCCAACCGTCTTCGTCAAAAACGCGCGTTACGAAATGATGATCCAGGCCTTTGGTGGTGTTGGCGTTGTCGCCAGTACACCAGCCGAGTTAGAAAAAGCATTGAGCGAGGCCGTGGCTTCTGGCCGCCCTACACTTATCAATGCCATCATCGACGAGACCGCTGGCACCGAAAGCGGCCGCATCACCAGCTTGAACCCCAGCAGCGCCGCGAACAAAAAATAATTTTCACCGTTTCATTTTTGAACAAGGAAATCACCATGAATAACAAACCTCTTGCAGGCATCAAGATCATCGACTTCACCCACGTGCAAGCAGGCCCGGCCTGTACGCAAATGTTGGCCTGGTTCGGCGCTGACGTCATCAAGGTCGAGCGTCCCGGCTCTGGCGACGTCACGCGTACCCAGCTGCGCGACATACCCGACGTTGATGCGCTGTACTTCACCATGCTCAACAGCAACAAACGCTCGTTGACGCTGGATACCAAAAAGGCTGAAGGCAAGGCAGTACTTGAGAAGATGATCAAGGAATCGGACGTTCTGGTTGAAAATTTCGGACCCGGCGCGCTGGACCGCATGGGCTTCTCCTGGGAACGCATTCAGGAACTCAACCCCAAGCTGATCCTGGCTTCGGTCAAGGGTTTCAGCGACGGCCACCACTACGAAGACCTCAAGGTCTATGAGAACGTGGCCCAGTGCGCCGGCGGCGCAGCCTCCACCACCGGCTGGTGGAAGGGAGAGCAATCGGGTCCCATGATTTCTGCCGCCGCCCTGGGTGACAGCAACACCGGCATGCACCTAGCTATCGGCATCCTGACGGCCTACATCGGTCGCCAGCAGACCGGCAAGGGCCAGAAAGTAGCCGTTGCGATGCAGGACGCCGTGCTCAACCTGTGCCGCGTCAAGATGCGCGACCAGCTGCGTCTGGACAAACTGGGCTACCTGGAAGAGTATCCCCAGTACCCGCATGAGAAGTTCACCGACGTAGTCCCGCGTGGTGGCAACGCTGGCGGTGGCGGCCAACCCGGCTGGATTTTGAAGTGCAAGGGCTGGGAAACCGATCCCAACGCCTACATCTATTTCACGATCCAGGGCCAAGCCTGGGCGCCGATCTGCGACGCCATTGGCAAGCCCGAGTGGAAGACCGATCCGCTCTACATGACGCCCAAGGCCCGCCAGCCGCACATCATGGACATCTTCGGCACCATCGAAGCGTGGCTCAAAGACAAGACCAAGTTCGAAGCCGTGGACATTCTGCGCAAGTTTGATATTCCGTGCGCCCCGGTGCTCTCCATGAAGGAACTGTTGAACGACCCCTCCCTGCGCGCGAGCGGCTCCATCGTCGAAGTGCCGCACAAAGAGCGTGGCAGCTACTTCACTGTCGGCAGCCCGATCAAGTTCTCCGACCTCAAGCCCGAAATCACGGCTTCCCCCCTGCTGGGCGAGCACACCGACGAGGTCTTGGCCGAGCTGGGTTACAACCAGGAACAGATCGCGGCCATGCACGAGGCAAAGGCTGTCTGATTCCATTTTCAGATCGATAGGAGATTAGGCGCAGACCCATGCAATCAGCCATTGACTTCAAGCAGCTCGTAGAGGCAGTTGGCGATGCCATCGTCGCCTCTGATGCCAGCGGCACCATCACCTTGTGGAATCCGGCAGCGCAACGCATGTTCGGCTTCGCGGAAAGCGAAGCACTGGGACAGTCACTCAACATCATCATTCCGCAGCGCCAGCAGCAACGCCACTGGGATGGCTACCACAAGACCATGGCGACGGGGCAAACCAAGTACGGCAACGACGTGCTGCGCGTGCCGGCCGTGCACAAGGACGGGCACTCGTTGTCCATCGCCTTCACGGTGGCCTTGCTGCATTCGCCAGACCAGAAGGTGTCGGCCATTGTCGCGGTGATCCGCGACGAAACCAGCCGCTTCACCGAGGAACGCAGCCTGCGCAAACGCCTGATGGAACTTGAAAGCCAGCTTGCCACACAGACCAATCCCCCATGATCGGGTCGGCCACGGCAGATCGCGGGCGTGGTGATTAACATAGGGGTTGAACTGGCCTGAGCGGCCGGCACCATGGCTAGTCCCATGGACGTGCAACACATTTTCAACTCCAGCAGGAATTTTTCATGAGCAAAGCGTTAGACGGCGTTCGCATCCTTGATTTCACCCACGTCCAGTCGGGGCCCACATGTACCCAATTGCTGGCCTGGTTCGGTGCCGACGTCATCAAGGTCGAACGCGTCGGTGAAGGTGATGCCACCCGCGGGCAACTGCGCGACATCCCGGGCGTGGACAGCCTGTATTTCACGATGTTCAACCACAACAAGCGCTCGATCACGCTGGACACCAAGAACCCGAAAGGCAAGGAGGTCCTGGACACGCTGATCAAGACCTGCGACGTGCTGGTGGAGAACTTTGCGCCGGGCGCGCTGGACCGCATGGGCATCACCTGGGAACACATCCAGGCGCTCAACCCGCGCATGATCGTGGCCTCGATCAAGGGCTTCGGCCCCGGGCCTTACGAAGACTGCAAGGTCTACGAAAACGTCGCCCAGTGTGTCGGCGGCGCGGCCTCGACCACGGGCTTCGACGACGGCCCGCCGATGGTCACCGGCGCCCAGATCGGCGACAGCGGCACCGGGGTGCACCTGGCGCTGGGCATCGTCTCCGCGCTCTACCAGCGCAACACCACGGGACGCGGCCAGAAGGTGCTGGCGCCTATGCAGGACGCCGTGCTGAATCTGTGCCGCGTCAAGCTGCGCGATCAGCAGCGGCTGGAGCGTACCGGCACCATGCACGAATACCCGCAATACCCGGATGGCAAGTTCGGCGAAGCGGTGCCGCGCGCTGGCAATGCCTCTGGCGGTGGCCAGCCGGGCTCCATCCTGAAGTGCAAGGGCTGGGAAACCGACCCGAATGCCTATATCTACTTCATCACCCAGGCCGCCGTGTGGCCAGCCGTCTGCAAGGTGATCGGCGAAGAAGGCTGGATCACCGACGAAGCCTTCCAGACACCTGCTGCCCGCCTGCTGCACCTGTTGCCGATCTTCGCGCGCATCGAGCAGTGGACCATGACCAAGACCAAGTTCGAGGCCATGGAAATCCTCAACCAATATGACATCCCCTGCGGACCGATTCTCTCGATGAAGGAAATCGCCGAGGAACCGGCCCTGCGAGCAACCGGCACCATCGTCGAAGTCGACCATCCGGTGCGCGGCAAGTACCTGACCGTAGGCAACCCGATCAAGATGTCGGACAGCGCCACCGAAGTCACGCGTTCTCCCCTGCTAGGTGAACACACCGACGAAGTTCTGACGCAGTTGGGCTACAGCGCAGCGCAGATCGCAATATTGCGCACAGAGCGCGTGATCTAAAGGGCACCTCTATAAATTCATTTTTCAGGCAAATTGCTGCGTTGCGCGGGGCTCGGAGGGTTATTGGGGTCAGACGCCAATTTCATTACGATGCATAGCATCGCACCCGAAGGGCGTGCCAAGGGCACGATGAATTTGGACTCTGACCCCAAAAACCCCCAGAAGTGTCGTTTTTATGGTTGTCGCACAAATCACCAGTGACAAATTTGATGTTGCTGGTATTCGGCATTTTTCGGGCATCCTTTTTTGATGAAAAAACCTGCATTGTGCGTTGCCTGCAAACCAGCGTGGTGACGCGCTAGCCATGCAGTGTGCGCCAGGCCACGCATAGCGTCATGCATTGGGCTACCAACGGGCACGCTGCCCCGGCATACCGCGACTACCCACGAAATGCTGAATGCTGGCGCGGTGTTAATGGCGCTACCTCCTGTGCTGCGTGAGCATGAGGCCGCACCTGAACCCTGAAAACCGGGGCTTTCATTGGGCGGGAAACAGCATTTTTTGCGGCTCTCGCAAATGCACAAGGCATCACTTCCGCAACCGTTTTCTCTCGCAAAAATCACCTCACCACCCGGCATTACGCGCTTGCAAAGCAGGCCCTCAGAGAGAGCGTTTTCAATTGTTCAGGGTGAATCTGCAACACAAAGGCGCAAAAAAAGTGCTTTTTCCCTATGAAAACACGGTTTTCTCCAGTAGCATCCGCAATGCCGCTAGTGAGTAGTTATCTCTAGCGGTGATTTATCAACTTCTAGAAGGAAAATCAATCATGGCAACTGCAAAAAAAGCACCGGCTAAAAAAGCACCGGCTAAAAAAGCACCGGCTAAAAAAGCGCCGGCAAAAAAGGCTGCTCCGGCAAAGAAAGTAGCTGCGAAGAAAGCAGCTCCAGCAAAAAAGGCAGCCGCTAAAAAAGCTCCTGCGAAAAAGGTAGCCGCTAAAAAGGCTCCTGCAAAGAAAGTTGCGGCCAAAAAGCCAGCAGCTAAAAAAGCACCCGCCAAAAAGCGTGTACCCAATGCAGCGTTTATGAGACCGCTGACATTGAGCGCCGCACTGGCAGCCGTGGTAGGCAACACGCCTCTGCCACGTACCGAGATTGTCCGCAAGCTGTGGATCTACATCAAGTCCAACGGCCTGCAGGACAAGGTCAACAAGCGCATGATCAACGCCGACGAAAAGCTCCGTGCCGTATTCGGCAAAGCGCAAGTGTCGATGTTCGAGATGGCTGGCCTGATCGGCAAGCACGTCACGTAATTGAGCTTTTGCTGAAATTAAAAAGGCCGGTTTTTACCGGCCTTTTTTTATTTTTATTCAACTCAGCGTAGGCTCAAAAATCCCCGCTAGACCCATGAGCCAAACTCTCAAACTTGGTGATGCGCTTAAGAAACGTCAGCTTGACCATACCCGTCGGGCCGTTACGCTGCTTACTGATGATGACCTCGGCCACGCCTGGCTCCTTGCAGGCCTCCTTGGTGTAGTACTCATCGCGGTAGATGAACATGATGATATCGGCATCCTGCTCAATCGCACCGGACTCGCGCAGGTCGCTCATTAAGGGGCGTTTGTCGGTTCTGGACTCAACCGCCCGACTCAGCTGCGATAGCGCAATGACCGGGCATTGCAGCTCTTTGGCGAGCATTTTCAGGCCGCGTGTAATCTCGCCAACTGCTGTGGCACGGTTTTCTTCGCTCATGCTGCTTGAAACGCTCATCAGTTGCAGGTAATCGACCACGATCAAACCGAGCTTGCCGCACTGCCGCGCCAGCCGCCTGGCTTTGGCGCGCAGTTCGCTAACCGTTAAGCCCGGCGTTTCGTCGATATGCAGCGAGATGTTGCGCAGCTTTTCAATCGCCTCAGTCAGGCGCGGCCACTCTTCGTCAGTCAGCGCGCCGGTACGCAAGTGCGTCTGGTTAATGCGGCCAATCGAGCCGACGATACGCACCGCCAACTGGGACGCGCCCATTTCCATCGAGAACACGGCGACTGGCAAACCTTCATTGAGTGCGACGTGCTCGGCTATGTTGATGGCCAGGCTGGTTTTACCCATTGAGGGCCGCGCAGCAAGCACGATCAGATCCCCCGCCTGAAAACCCGAGGTCATGCGGTCAAGGTCGTAAAACCCGCTGGGCACGCCTGTCACTTCGTTGGGGTTTTCGGACATCTCGGTGACGCGATCCAGCAAGCTGACGACCAGCGTGTCCATGCTCTGAAAGCCCTGCTTCATGCGCGAACCCTGCTCGCCGATGTTGAATATCTTCTGCTCGGCCTCGTCAAGAATCATGGCCACGGCCTTGCCCTGCGGGTTAAAGGCGTTGGTGGCAATCTCATCACTGGCAGACACCAGCTTGCGCAGGATGGAGCGCTCGCGCACGATCTCGGCATAGCGGCGGATATTGCTGGCGCTCGGCACATATTGCGCGAGCGAATTGAGGTAGCTCAGGCCGCCAACCTCGTCGGCCTTGCCCTGGTTTTGCAGGTGCTCGTAGACCGTGATCACGTCAGCCGGTTTGGTGGCGTTGATGAGCGCGCCGACTGCGGCATAAATCAGCTTGTGCTCGGCGCGGTAAAAGTCCTGGTCGGTCAGCAAGTCGCCGACGCGGTCCCAGGCATCGTTGTCGAGCAGCAGGCCGCCCAGCACGCTGGATTCGCCTTCAATCGAATGCGGCGGTATACGCAACTGGGCGATCTGTTTATCGGGTGTGTATCGGGAATCGTCGAAGGGGGAAAGTACGGCAGACATGGAATTCCTTGAGAGTGCTAAATACTACGCCCACCACGAAAAAATGCCGTGGATAAGGTTGTGCATAAACTGGGTAAATTCGGTGGAAATGCAACATAGAGATGTGCATAACGCTAGGGGCCCTCTACATAACTCTGGCGAGGCTGTGGCGTGCGGATCGGGAAGGGCCGCAAGGCATCTTTTTGCAGCCAATAGCACGGCTATTGGCAAAGAAAACAACGCAGTGGACTGCCCGAGCCCGCGCGATCACAGACCGCAGGGAGTTATGCAGAGGGTCCCTAGGGCTGCGCGGGCATGAAAAAACCAGCCATGAAAAAAGCCGCTCAGTGAGCTGCTTTTTCAAAGAGCGTAAAAGCTTAAGCTGTTTCGCCGTATACCGTCACGGTGATGTCCACTGCCACGTCGGTGTGCAGGGCAACCGTTACAGAGTGGTCACCAACGGTCTTCAGCGGGCCGTTAGGCATACGGATTTTCGACTTGGCAACCGCGAAGCCCTGCCTAGTCAGTTCGGCAGAGATGTCATGGTTGGTGACAGAGCCAAACAAACGGCCGTCAACACCGGCTTTTTGCGTCAGCTTGATGGTGGTACCAGCGAGCTTTTCGCCCTGGGCCCGCATTTCGGCAAGCTTGGCGGCGGCAGCTTTTTCAAGTTCGGCGCGCTTAGCTTCAAACTCTGCCTTGTTGCTGGCAGTGGCGCGGCGGGCGCGGCCAGAAGGGATCAGGAAGTTACGTGCGTAGCCGTCTTTGACCTTGACGATTTCGCCAAGATTGCCGAGGTTGACGACTTTGTCGAGCAGAATGATTTGCATGGTTCGCTCCTTACAGGCTACGGTGCTGGTCGCTGTACGGCAGCATCGCAAGGAAGCGAGCGCGCTTGACAGCGGTGTTGATCTGGCGCTGGAAAATCGCGCGCGTGCCGGTCAGGCGTGCGGGAATAATCTTGCCGGTTTCAGAGACAAAATCACGCAGGGTGTCGATGTCCTTGTAGTCGATTTCTTCGACACCGGCAGCGGTGAAGCGGCAAAAGCGCTTGCGCTTGAACAGCAGTGATTGTGTGTTGCGCTTGGGGCGCTTGTCTTTGTTGAAACGTTTCGGTCCGGGCATGATGGACTCCTTAAATTTGAGTAATCGATGTAAGCGGGTTTATGGCTTGGATGTGTAAAACAATGCTTTTGCTGGTACGTGCGTTGATCAAAAAACCGGTAAACATGTGCGGCTTGCCCAGTTCAAGCTGGCCTGCAATTTCGGCCAGTGCTCCAAAAGCAACTGCTCTGACTGTTAACTTGACCTGTCTTGGCATTCCACCTTCAACCATTTCAGACTCGTGTTCGAGTACCAGGTTGAGGGCGGAGATTCCAGCGGGCGTGTAGCGAAGAGGCTTTGCCTCGGCGATGCACGCGGTCAGTCTGACCTGGTTCACCTGGTTTATCTGGTTCAATGATTGATCAGTTGGCGGCGTACTCAGCTTGCTGGGTCTTGCGCGCTTCTTCGCGTTCGACGTTGCGCATCATCAGGGATGGGCCGGTTTCGGCTTTCTTCTTGACGACGGTCAGGTGGCGCAGCACGGCATCGTTGAACTTGAACGCATGTTCAATTTCGTCCATCACAGCCTGGCTGGCTTCGATGTTGATGCACAGGTAGTGGGCTTTGGCGAGTTTCTGGATCAGGTACACCAGTTGGCGGCGGCCCCAATCTTCAACACGATGGATTTTTCCACCGCCGGCAGTAATCATGCCCTTGTAACGTTCCAGCATGGCTGGGACTTGCTCGCTTTGATCCGGATGGATCAGCAAGACGATCTCATAATGACGCATAAACTCTCCTTGTGGTTGAATATTAGCCACCCCAGCGTCGGGTCGGGTGTGGCAAGGCAAGCCCAACATTATAGGGCACCTCTATAGCGTGCTAGCTGGAGAGTCTATAAATTAATTCGCCAATTGCTTCCAGGTATCAATCACGGTGTCCGGATTGAGCGAGATGGAGCTAATGCCCTGCTCCTTGAGCCACTGGGCAAAGTCGGGATGGTCGCTTGGGCCCTGGCCGCAAATGCCGACGTATTTGCCCTGCCGCTTGCAGGCCGCAATGGCCAGGCTAAGCAGCGCCTTGACCGCCGGGTCGCGTTCGTCAAAGTCTTTCGCCAGAATCTCCAGACCCGAGTCGCGGTCCAGGCCCAGTGTGAGCTGGGTCAGGTCGTTCGAGCCGATGGAAAAGCCGTCAAAGTATTCGAGGAACTGGTCGGCCAGGATGGCATTGCTGGGCACCTCGCACATCATGATGATTTTGAGGCCGTCCTGGCCACGCTTCAAGCCATGCTGCGCCAGCAGTTCGGTCACGGCTTTGGCCTGGCCCAGCGTGCGTACAAACGGCACCATGACCTCGACATTGCTCAGGCCCATGTCATTGCGCACGCGCTTGAGCGCTTCGCACTCCATGGCAAAGGCTTCGGCAAAATCGGGGCTGAGGTAACGCGATGCGCCGCGAAAACCGAGCATCGGGTTTTCTTCTTCGGGCTCGTAGCGCGAGCCACCAATCAGCTTGCGGTATTCATTCGACTTGAAGTCCGATAGCCGCACGATCACCGGCTTGGGCCAGAAGGCCGCGCCAATCGTCGCGATGCCTTCGGCCACCTTGTCGACATAAAAAGCCCGCGGCGAGGCATGACCACGGGCCACGCTTTCAACCGCTGTTTTAAGGTCGGTATCAATATTCGGGTAGTCGAGAATCGCCTTGGGGTGTACGCCAATGTTGTTGTTGATGATGAACTCCAGCCGCGCCAGGCCGACGCCGTGATTGGGTATCTGGCAGAAGTCAAAGGCCAGTTGCGGGTTGCCGACGTTCATCGTGATTTTGAGGGCTATGGACGGCATCTCACCGCGCTGCACTTCGGTTATTTCGGTCTCCAGCAGGCCGTCGTAAATGTTGCCAGTGTCGCCCTCGGCGCAGCTCACCGTGACCAGCATAGCGTCCTTCAATTTCTCGGTCGCATCACCGCAGCCGACCACCGCCGGAATGCCCAGCTCGCGCGCAATGATGGCGGCGTGGCAGGTGCGACCACCACGGTTAGTGACGATGGCACTGGCGCGCTTCATCACCGGCTCCCAGTTCGGGTCTGTCATGTCGGTCACCAGCACATCGCCAGGCTGCACCTGGTCCATGTCCTTGATGTCGTCAATAACCCGCACCGGGCCGCAACCAATCTTCTGGCCGATGGCGCGGCCAACTGAAAGAATCGCGCCCCTGGCCTGATTCGCCTTGAGCTTGTAGCGCTGCTCGACCTTACCCTTGGACTGGCTTTTGACCGTCTCGGGGCGGGCTTGCAGGATGTAAAGCAAACCGTCGGTGCCGTCCTTGCCCCACTCGATGTCCATCGGGCGGCCGTAATGGGTTTCAATCATCAGTGCGTACTTGGCAAGCTGCTCAACATCTGCATCAGTCAATGAATAACGATTCCGCAACTCAGTGGGTACGTCGGTGGTTTTGACCAGCTTGCCGCTGGATTTTTTTTCGTCCGCCGTGGTGAACTCCATCTGCAGCAACTTGCTGCCGAGGTTGCGGCGGATCACGGCGCGTTTGCCAGCCCGTAGCATCGGCTTGTGGACATAAAACTCGTCGGGGTTTACCGCACCCTGCACCACCGTTTCACCCAGGCCGTAGCTGGACGTAATGAAGACCACGTCTTCAAAACCGCTTTCAGTGTCGATGGTGAACATCACACCCGCCGCGCCCTTGTCGCTGCGCACCATGCGCTGCACACCGGCTGACAGCGCCACATCTGAATGCGCAAAGCCCTGATGTACGCGGTAGCTGATGGCGCGGTCGTTGTAGAGCGATGCAAACACCTCTTTCATCTTGTGCAGCACGTCTTCAATGCCAACCACGTTCAAAAAAGTTTCCTGCTGGCCGGCAAACGACGCATCAGGCAAATCTTCCGCCGTGGCGGATGAGCGCACGGCAAAACTGGCCTGGGGGTTGCCGGCGCTCAGCGTGGCGAAACTGTCTCGAACAGCTTGCGCAAACTCAGGCGGAAAGGGCTGGGCTTCGACCAGCGCCCGGATTTTGGCGCCGACTTCGGCCAGAGCCCGCCCATCATCGGTATTGAGCGCGTCCAGCAGCGCATTGATTTTTTTGTCCAGCCCGTCATGCGCCAGAAAGATGCGGAAAGCGTGGGCGGTGGTGGCGAAGCCGGTCGGCACCCGCACCCCGTGTGGCCCGGTCGGCAGTTGCGAGATCATTTCGCCGAGGCTGGCGTTTTTACCGCCTACCGCCTCTACATCGCTCATTCTCAAATTTTCAAACGCTACGACTAATGCGGCCTTATCAAACAGGTTGGACATGAAAATACTCCGGGAGGTTTAAAAACCGGGAATACCATCACGCGCGGCAGGCAACCTTGTTGTTGTTCGAGGGGGTTGGTGCGGGG
>JBCKNJ010000060.1:0-11049 GCA_038902795.1 Polaromonas sp.
GCCAGTTCCGCCACCTTATTCGTACGCTGAACTATGTCGTTTCAACCCACGCCGCCGAAGAACTTGAAGATGACCACCTCTCCATCCTTGATCTTGAAAATATCGTCCTCACGGGGACAATCACTGAGCGCCAGCGCGACGCTCAAACCCGCGAAGTCAAATGCGTTGTCTCCGGCATCACGCTCGATGGTGAGTCCGCCGAAGCAGTCGTCAAAGTCGGTTTTTCCGGCGGGCTCATCGTCATCACCGTCTACCTCTGTTGAGCACCACTGCGCCCATTGCGGCAGCACCTCCATCCGGCTCAAGCATGTGACCCGTAGTTTTGGCAAAGGCGCGGCCTTACTGGTCATCGAAGCTATTCCAATGTGGTCGTGCCCAAGTTGCGGCGAGTCTTACTTTTCTGCTCAAACCATGCACGAAATAGAGCGCATCAAAGCGCTTCGCAAGTCAGTTGCAGTCAATCGCCCGATCCCGGTCGCTGCTTTTGAAGCGACGGCTGCCTAACTGATCCACGGGGTGCCCTACAGCTACCGTGCCTTACAGATGCATGATTGCAAGACCGACCCCCTTCACTCTGTCGCAGCTGTTCCTGAAGGGCCAGGCGATCAAGAAAGAAGCCGAATGATGGCAGGCAGCTCGGTGCAGGGAGTGCCCGCTGCAGAGCTTCTTTTCAATGCAGGTGAAGGCATTGATCGACCTCGTGATCGGTAAGTAACTGGAGGATCGGGAATGGCGGTCACTGATTCGCGGACTAATGGGCAGATCGTGGTTGATGCGGTTCTTCAGGCTGGCAGATCGGTTTCAATCCAGGAACTGCGAGATCGATTGACGCAGGCAGAGCGAAACCCGGTTAACGCGCCACTGGATGCCAAGTGCTACAGCGTCAACGCGAATTCGCGGGTTCACTACGCTGGTGGTCGTCAAGTCCGGCGTACGGACACCGGCAATCGCTACGACAAGCTGTTTCAACAGTCCGACGGGAGCTTCGTTACTTACGATCCGGCGCTGCATGGGGTGTGGGAAATCTATGAAGACGAGAGTGGCACCCGACGAGTGCGAATGATCGATGAGCCGACATCGGACTCGGTCATTCAGGAGCCATTTGCACCTGCGGAGTCCGGGGCAGTGCCCTCAGCAAGCGTCTTTCGATTGGAGTCGCACCTCCGTGACTACTTGGCTCAGAACCTACACCTGTTCGATTTTCTCGGGACTCGGCTCCGATTGTTTGGCGAAAGTGGCGAGGGAGTGGAGTATCAAACTCAGGTCGGGCCGATCGACATTCTCGCGGTCGGTGATGACGGGGCGTTGTACGTGCTGGAACTGAAAGTGAGCCGAGGGGCAGACGCGACCGTGGGCCAAGTGCTCCGGTATATGGGTGCGATCAGAGCAGGGCTCGCAGCTGGAAAACCGGTTGTGGGCGTGATAGTCGCCTCGACGCTGACGCGCAAACTCAAGATGGCTGTGACCGAGGTAAGCGAGAAAGTCGTGGCTGTCGAGTACGAACTCCAGGTTTCGCTCCGGCGGCACACTTAAGGGCACTTCTAGAAATTCAGATTTTCAGGATAAAGTGCAAGGCGCGTGTCGCATCGCCCTTTGGGCTCATGCGAGGGTCGCGGAGAAAGCCGAGGGTCAGGTCTATATTCGTAGCATTCACCTACTTCAAAAAACCGAATGCGCGGTGGCAGGTCTAGCTTCGTAGCCAAATTTTCAGCCGCACTCAGCGCACCTCCACTACCGCATGCCCTTCCTGCAATTGCTCCCTGATCTGCGGCAACGATAAAATATGAGGTCAGGTCATGGTGCGTGGAGTCACGACGGCGTCAGAGAGTCGTTGGAATAAAAAGTCCCGCACACAGGCGATGTAAATTGTTGCTTGGCTTACGTTATTGGAGAAACCCAAATGCAAATCAATGAGATTGTTCGCGAGGCGCTGCAATTGCCTGCCGCTGCGCGGTTTGAAATCATGGACTTGATCCGCCAAAGCCTGGACAAACCAGACCCTGAAATCGAACGACTAAACTGAACGTGGTACCACAACCGCAGGAGTCGCAAATGATTGCCATTGAAATGGAAGCCCCCATCATCAACCACAGCATCAGCGTCAGCAGCGACCAACTGCCGACGAATGCAGCGCGCGCCAAAGTCATCGTGATGTATGAGGAAGCCGAGGCAGACCATGCGCTCCCCAGCATCGTTGGGGACGAATGGCGTGGCGTGGACTTTTCCAAAGCATCCATGGCCCAAGCCATGCGCGGCCTGGAGGACGATCCGGTTACCTACGACCTCGCAGACATCAAGGAGCGCTGGAAATGAAGCAGCCTGGGCAGATTGTTGTCACAACTTTTCCCTACACTGACCTTTCTACCACCAAACTGCGCCCGGTCTTGTTGCTGCGACAAACGTCAGAGCGATTTGACGACTGGCTGGTGTGCATGGTGTCCTCGCAATTGCACCAAACCGATGCGCAAGTGGACGAAGTCCTCATGCCCGCCGATGCCGATTTTGTCGCCAGCGGACTCAAAGCCCCCAGCCTGCTGCGCCTCACACGGCTTGCAGTGCTGGATGGCGCACTCATGGTGGGCAGCATTGGCGCCATCGCGAATGATCGGCTTGTGGCCATTCGGCAGCGGCTGGCGCATTGGATTGTTGGGTGATAGCGATTGATGCGGGTTAAGTTTGACGAATGGGCCAAGCGTGAATTCGACGATGCACGCGCCTAGTATGCCGGGATTCAAAGCAAGCGCATGGGGTCTTTCAATCACGGACAATACCCGGTGATTCTTTCCATACCCGCACATGACACAACAACCAGCTACCGCTAAACCAGCGAGCAGACCAGCCGCACGCGCCGTCAATCCGCTGCTTGAAAAACTCTTCGAGCTATATCCAAAATTGTTTGGCACGCAGTTTATGCCGCTCAAGCTTGGCGTGTTTCAGGATTTGCTGGCGCGCCACCCTGACGTGTTCAAGAAAAGCGAACTAAAGCTAGCGATGGGCCAGCACGCCCGCTCGACCCGCTACCTTGAAAGCGTGGCAGCAGGCCATGCGCGCCATGACCTCGATGGCAACCCGATGGAGGCGGTTGCACCCGAGCATGTTCATCACGCGATTCTGGAAATATTTCGCCGTCGCCAGGCACGCTCAAAAGAAGATTTGCGTCCCCGGCTGCGCGTGCTGCTGATGCAGGCGATAAAAGCGTCTGGTTTGAGCCACGCTGACTACCTAGAGCGTGTGCGGGTGCAGGACGACGCAGCCAACGCCCTGCTGGCAGACGCCATCACTGAACTTGGCGTGGAAGCCGCCAAACGCGAAGCGCTGGTGCGCACTTTTGAAGCCAGTGGCAAGACAACACGGGAGTTTGCCGACATGTACGGCATGGACGTTCGCGATATCAACAGTTCCATTGAGCGTGTACGCCTGGACGCGGAACGTTTTTAAACCTGCCCAGGCTGCGCGTTCTGCAGTGCGGCTATGCGCTCTTCAATCGGCGGGTGCGTCGCAAACAGCTTGCCCATGCTGCCGGTGATGCCCATGGCTTCCACCGCCTTGGGCAACTGGCCGGGCACCATGCCGCCCAGACGCGCCAACGCGTTGATCATGGGCTGCTTACGGCCCATCAACTCGGCTGCACCGGCGTCGGCGCGAAACTCGCGCTGCCGGGAGAACCAGGCCACCACGATGGCGGCGGCAAAACCCAGCACGATGTCGAGCACGATGGTGCTGACGTAGTAGCCAATGCCGGGGCCGGAGCTGCTGCTGCCGCGGCGCAAAAAGGCGTCGATGGCGTAGCCGATCACGCGGCTCAGGAACACCACAAAGGTGTTCATCACGCCCTGGATCAGCGCCAGCGTGACCATGTCGCCGTTGGCAACGTGCGCGATCTCGTGGGCCAGCACCGCCTCGATCTCTTCACGCGTCATGCCCTGCAGCAAGCCGGTGGAGACCGCCACCAGTGCTGAATTCTTGAATGCGCCGGTGGCAAACGCATTCGGCGCGCCTTCAAAAATACCGACCTCGGGCATGCCGATCTGGGCCTTCTCGGCCAGCTTGCGCACGGTCTCGACAATCCAGGCCTCGTCGGCGTTTTGCGGCTCGTTGATGATGCGAACGCCGGCGCTCCACTTGGCCACCGGCTTGCTGATCAGCAGCGAGATGAACGCGCCGCCAAAACCGATGACCGCGGCAAAACCGAGCAGCATGCCCAGGTCCAGGCCATTGGGCGTGAGGAAGCGGTTCACGCCCAGCAGGTTGGCGACAATGCCCAGCACCACCACAACGGCGAGGTTGGTCATGACAAATAAGAAGATGCGTTTCATGGATGCTCCGTGGAGGTCGGTAATAAACAAATGCCGCTTGCAGGCAAATGGGGAGGTTTCAGCCCAAATCAAGCCGTCGGGTCCGTCCGCAGCGCAGGTTTTTTTGGAGCCTGTTTTTTTACCTGCGCAGGCGGAATACGAAAGAGTCATCATAAAAGGAAAAGTTCTCGTTTTCTGGCCACCAGCCAGGAACGCCCAGCACCGGCAGCGGCGTAAACGGCTTGGCGGCAAGTTTGTCCGCACTCAGGTCGGCCGCCACCCAGGCGTCCAGAGCCGCTATTGAATTCATGGCTGGTTGCGCCCGGTAGATATGGGCTGTGATCGGTTTTCGTGGGAAAACCAGCTTTTCCAGCAACGCATGGCCAAACAGCACCAGCTGCGCCTGCTGCCAAAGCGGCCGCAAGCCGACAAACAGCTGCTGCCAGTCCCGCTCGACCAGCGCGTCCCACAGCGGCTGCGGCGCCGACAGAAAGGCCGCGTTTTCGTCAAACACCGTCAGCGCATCACGCACAACGCCACGCAGGGGTTGCACACCGGCCTGGGCTATCTCGATTGCCTGCAATTCATTGAGTTTTTTCTTGGTTTTCGGAAAGCGTAGCCAACACAAGCCGTTGAAAAAATCGTGCAAATTATCGCGTGTCGGTACGCTGCCAGTTTCAAAAATAAACTGCTCATAGGCAGCACCAGGCGGCAGCGCTGATTGGTCAACAAACACCAGTGGCGCGTGTGGCGAAGCATTGAGCAGCGCAGCGACGCTGCGACCCGCGTCACTGTCCAAGTCTGCAGACAAGTCTGAATAAGGCACAAGCCAGGGCCGCGTCCAATCAACCTTAGCCAAAAAATTCAAATCAGTCGCCAAGGCAGCGACTCGCCGGAGCGCAGCGGTTTCAATTCGGCCTCGCCAAAGGCAAAACTCTCGGGCGGCAACCAGCTTTCTTTTTTTAGTGTGATGTGCCCTACGTTACGTGGCAGGCCATAAAAAGCCGGGCCATTAAAACTCGCGAACGCCTCCAATTTATCCAGCGCACCAGCGGTATCAAACGCCTCGGCATACAACTCGATCGCAGCGTGGGCGGTGTAGCAACCGGCGCATCCGCTGGCGTGTTCCTTGAGATGTGCCGGATGTGGTGCGCTGTCTGTACCCAGAAAAAACTTGCTGCTAGCGCTAACTGCCGCTTCGACCAGCGCGATGCGGTGCGTTTCCCGCTTGAGCACCGGCAGGCAATAGTAATGCGGCCGCAACCCTGACCCGTTCGCACCCGTAAATATCGCGTTACGGTTGTAGAGCAGATGGTGAGCGGTAATGGTGGCCGCCGTGAATCGGTCGGCATCGCGTACGTAGTGAGCAGCTTGTTTGGTCGTGATGTGCTCGAACACGATTTTGAGTTCGGGAAAATCGCGCCGCAACGGTATCAGCTGCGTGTCGATGAACACCGCCTCGCGGTCAAACAGGTCGATCTCGGGGCTGGTCACCTCACCGTGCACCAGCAGCAGCAGGCCTTCGCGCTGCATGGCTTCCAGCGTTTTGTAGGTCTTGCGCAAGTCGGTCACACCGGCATCGCTGTTGGTGGTCGCTCCCGCGGGATAAAGCTTGACGGCTACAACGCCGGCGTCTTTGGCCCGCGTGATCTCCTCTAGCGGCAGGTTGTCGGTCAGGTAGAGCGTCATCAGCGGCTCGAAACTGACGCCTGCAGGCACGGCTGCCTGGATGCGCTGGCGGTAGGCCACGGCCTGTGCGGCGGTGGTCACCGGCGGCCGGAGGTTGGGCATGATGATGGCGCGGGCAAACTGCGCCGCGCTGTGCGGCACCACGGTACGCAGGGCGTCGCCGTCACGCACATGCAGGTGCCAGTCGTCAGGCCGGGTGATGGTGAGCGTGGTGCCTGGGGGTGAAGCAGGTGCAGCAGGTGAAGTAGCGAGAGTCATAGGTAAATTGTCGCACTGAAGGGTGCTCAATACGCTAGTATCTTGTTCAGGAAATCCTTGGTGCGTGGCTGGCGGTTCTCGGGGTGGTTGAAGAACTCGTCTTTGGAGCAGTCTTCCAGGATTCGACCGCCGACGTCCATGAAGATCACGCGGCTGCCGACCTTGCGGGCAAAGCCCATCTCGTGCGTGACCACCATCATGGTCATGCCGTCATTAGCCAGGCCCATCATGCAATCGAGTACCTCGCCGACCATTTCGGGATCGAGCGCCGAGGTCGGCTCGTCGAACAGCATGGCAATCGGGTCCATGCTCAGCGCACGGGCAATCGCCACGCGCTGTTGTTGCCCGCCCGAGAGCTGGCCCGGAAACTTGTCCTTGTGCGCCATCAGGCCCACGCGGTCCAGATACTTGAGGCCGTGGGTTTTGGCCTCGTCAGGCGTGCGACCCAACACCTTGATCTGCGCCAGCGTCAGATTTTCAGTCACGCTTAAATGCGGAAACAGCTCGAAGTTCTGGAACACCATGCCGACACGGCTGCGCAGCTTGGGCAAGTCGGTCTTGGGGTCATGCAGCGCCTGGCCATCGACAAAAATCTCGCCCTTCTGGAAAGGCTCCAGCGCATTGATGACTTTGATCAGCGTCGATTTGCCGGAGCCGGACGGACCGCAGACCACCACCACTTCGCCTTTCTTGATGCTGGTGCTGCAGTTACTGAGAACCTGCACGTCAGCGTACCATTTGGAAACTTCTTTGAGTTCAATCATCTTCTTCTTCCGAGAGCTTTCGCAAACTGTTATCTGATAATGGCAATCTTGTTTTGCAGCTTCTTGACCAGGTAAGACAGGCTATAGCACATCACAAAATAAACCACGGCGGCCAGCAGGTAGGCTTCTTCAGGGCGACCATAAATTTTGCCCGCCGTGCTGAAACCCTTGAGCAGGTCGTAGGCGCCAATGACATACACCAGCGAAGTGTCCTGAAACAAAATAATGGTTTGCGTCAGCAATATCGGCACCATGTTGCGAAAGGCCTGCGGCAAAATAATCAACCTCATGTTTTGCGCATAGGTCATGCCCAACGCGCGGCCCGCATTGACTTGATCCCGCGAGATGGACTGAATGCCGGCGCGCATGATCTCGCTGAAGTAAGCCGCCTCAAACGCGACGAAAGTGATGATGACTGAGATCTCAGTACGATAGTTGCTGCCACCCGGAATCAAAGCGTAAAACGCCGCTGGTACCAGCAGAAAAAACCACAAAATCACCATGACCAGCGGCACCGAGCGCATACCGTTGACGTAAAAAGCGGCCGGAAGCATCAGGAATTTTTGACCTGACAAGCGCATCAACGCCAGGATGGTGCCCAGAATAATGCCGCCTATGGTGGCTATAACCGTCAGCTGGATGCTGAAGATAAAGCCCTTGATGACGAACTTTGAAATAATATCCCAGCTCAAAAAACCAAGGTCGAGTCCAAACATCTCAGCGCCCTCCAGCGGTAGCGCTAGCCACTACAAAGCCAGGGATTTGCATCTTCTTTTCGATGAACGCAAAAATGCGATTGATCGCAAACGCTGACAGCGCATAGAGCGCCGTGACGGCCAGGTAAATTTCAATACCGCGCGAGGTTTCTTCCTGCGCCTGCATGGCGAACATGGTCAGCTCAGAAATCGACACCGCAAAAGCCACAGACGAGTTTTTCAGCAGACTCATAGACTCGCTGGTGAGCGTCGGAATGATGATGCGAAGCGCCATTGGCAAGATGACATAGCGATAAGTTTGCGCAGTGGTAAAACCCATCGCCATGCCTGCGTAGCGCTGACCACGCGGCAGCGCCTGCACGCCAGCACGTACCTGCTCGGCGATACGCGCCGAGGTAAAAAACCCTAGTGCAAAAACCACCAGTACGAAAGACGGTAAATCTTTCATCACCGGGAAAATCTTGGGCACCACAAAGTACCAGATGAAGATTTGTACCAGCAGCGGGATATTGCGAAACAGCTCCACCCAGGCGCTAGCCAGCCGCGTCAGAATCGGGCTGTTGGGTAGCGTGCGCAGGATGCCAACGATGCCACCAAAGAGCATTGCCACAACCCACGAGGCACCCGCAACGGCCAGCGTCCAGCTCCAGGCATCCAGCATCCACTCTAGGTAGGTTCGCCCGCCGCCATCATCCCTCAAAAATACACTCCAGTCCCATGTCATCTTGACTCCCGCGTGTTGTTGAGTTGTTGAGCTGGTGGCCGCTTAGCCTTGCCAGCTTAGGCTTGAAACGAAAAACCCCGCCTTGAGCTTGATGCCCAAGCGGGGCGGGGCTTGCGTTTTTCTTACCGCTGGATTATTTTTTGGCGTAGTCTTCCATGGGCTTGTCATTAGGCGTTGCCCAGGCGGCCTTGGTGCTCTCGCTCAGAGCGAGACCGACCCTGGTGTTCTTGGGTGGAATGGGCTGTAGAAACCATTTGTCCCACAGCTTAGGCATATCGCCAGCCTTGATCATGTCCTTAATCGTGTCTTCACCCAGCTTTTTGAAGGCTGCATCGTCCTTACGGATCATGATGGCGATGGGTTCGACGCTGAGTACTTCGCCGACGATCTTGAAGTCAGCCGGGTTCTTGGCGGTGGCAATATTGCCCGCCAGAATGGAGCCGTCCATCACAAACGCTTCAGCGCGGCCGGACTCAAGCAGCAAAAAGCTGTCGGAGTGGTCTTTGCCAAAAATTTCCTTGAAGTCAACGCCGGTGGCACGCTCATTTTTGCGCAGCGTCTGGACTGACGTGCTGCCCGTGGTGGTGGCTACGTTTTTGCCGTTGAGCTGGGCAATCGAGGTGATGTTGGAATTGGCTTTAACCGCAATACGGACTTCCTCAACAAACGTGGTCGGCAGGAAGGCAACGTCTTTCTGGCGCGTGACGTTGTTGGTGGTGGAGCCGCATTCGATGTCAACCGTGCCATTTTGAACCAGCGGAATACGGTTTTGCGAGGTAACGGATTGGTATTTGACTTCCAGCTTTTTGCCGACAACTTTTTCAAGCGCTGCAATGATGCGGTTGCATACCTCAATATGGTAGCCGGTGTATTTGCCATCGCCGAGGGTGTAGGACAAGGCACCAGACGAGTCACGAACGCCCATGGTGACAACACCTGAAGCCTTGACTTTGGCAATCGTGTCATTGGCTTGGGCAAAGGCACCGCCCATTGCAAGTAGCGCGAGCGAGGCTATGGTGAGGGCGGCGAGTTTGAATTTCATGGGATCTCCTGTGTTGAATCAAAATTTAAACGTGGTCAACTGTAAGTTTAGCTGCCCCAAAACGCCAATGCTTTATCAAAACTCCCTTATGCAAAATTTTTATACCTACCAAGAATTGCTACCTACATTGCAGGACGGGACTGCGACTCTAGCAGCCTGTCGGGCTTAGGTCGTCGAAAGCGAAAATCGGCCCCAGCGAGGATAGTTTTTGACGATTTCGCCACCCAATATCTAGATATTGGGCAAGAAAGCGGCGAAAAATAGACCGCTGCGGTCAATTTGCAGCCGACGATTCCTAAGTCCGACAGGCTGCTAGATAAAGCCACAGCGCCTGGGCATGGCTTTTGGCTGATTCGCTGGAGGCTGGGCGCTCGCGGTAAACACGGATGTCCATGGTCATCTCGAGCTTGTCGCCAGCGCTCACCAGATTTTTCGCGCGCAGCTCTTTTTTAACCGCGCTGTAGGGTAAAAATGCGATGCCATGCCCTTCCAGCGCCATCGCCTTGAGGCCCTCGGCCATGTCGGTTTCATAAACCCTGTCCAGGTGAATCGCGGTACTCGATTGCTTCAATATCAAATCAACCACCCGCCCCAGATAAGCGCCAGGCGCATAGCCAAGATAGGGAAGTGGATGCCCAGCCCGGCCCGGCAGCTTGAACATCGGCTCGCCGTCAGCATTGGGTTTGACAAAAGGCGCTAGCACCTCGCGCCCTAGCGTGACCATTTCATAGCGGTTCGGGTCTAGCTGAAAGGGTTGCGAGTCGTGGTGGTAGGCGATCAGCAAATCGCAACTGCCCTCGACCAGGCGCAGCACCGCATCGTGTACGTTGAGTGCGATCAAGCGGCTTTTGATGGGGCCAAACTTTTCACGCAGGCTGCTGACCCAAGCCGGGAAAAAGGTGAAAGCCAGTGTGTGCGGTATGGCAAACTCGATCACGTCCTGCCCGGCCGAGTTGTGGCCGCGCAGCATGGCGCGGGTTGACTGCAGCCCCTGCAACATCTCCAGAGACTGGCTGTACAGCGTCTCACCGGCAGGCGTGAGGCGCGTGGGGTAAGAGCTGCGATCGACCAGATCGGTACCGGCCCAGGCCTCCAGCGCCTGGATGCGGCGCGAAAACGCCGGTTGCGTCACGTGGCGCAGCGTGGCCGAGCGGCTGAAGCTGCGGGTTTCAGCGAGACTGACGAAATCTTCCAGCCATTTGGTTTCCATGGCCCGATTATCGGCGCTGGGTCTGCCGGAGCGCTTCCTGCTTCGACAGGTTGCGGATAAAGGCACTTAACCGAACAGTATTGAGACCTGACCAATCGCACCATAACAGTGCGCGCCCTGTGCGCGCATACGGGCTGCTTTGCCTGAAGTGGTGCGCGCGCAGGGCTGTCGGGCCGGGCCGTGGCAAGGCAGCAGCACAAAGAGTGGCACGGTCCTTGCGGAACAGGACAGGTTATAGTCTGTTTTCTTTCCCCCCATTTATCAGGAGTTCTTCATGAAACTGAATCGACGTGGTTTTGTCACCAAAGG
This sequence comes from Polaromonas sp., assembly GCA_038902795.1. GTDB lineage: Bacteria > Pseudomonadota > Gammaproteobacteria > Burkholderiales > Burkholderiaceae_C > Polaromonas. The sequence continues at coordinate 11,008 of JBCKNJ010000060.1, forward strand.
GGTGACTGCAGGTGCCCTCACTGCCGGCTTGGGCGCGCCCAT
>JBCKNJ010000061.1:0-10708 GCA_038902795.1 Polaromonas sp.
CTGCTGGCGGCGCATGAGAGCGCGCTCGTCGCCCGACAAAGTGGCAAGGTCTGTGCCCATCAGCGTGACCGTGCCCTGATCCCAGCTATCAAGTCCAGCCATGCAGTTGAGCAGAGTGGATTTGCCGACACCCGACTCGCCGACGATGGCGATAAACTCGCCAGGTGCAACAGCCAGCGAGACGTGGCTGAACACCACACTGTCGCCATAGTGTTTGCAGAGGTTTTCAATCTGTAGCGTCATGCCTGCGTCTCGCTGACCAGTGCCAGCACCTGCTCCAGCGCGTCAGGCGCATCGCAGGCGACCAGATGCCGCTCGGGCATGGAGCGCAGCCAGGTGATCTGCCGTTTGGCGAGCTGGCGGGTGGCGCAGATGCCTTTGTCGCGCAGCTCATGCATAGCAAAGTCGCCATCCAGAGCCTCCCATGCCTGCCGATAACCGACGCAGCGCATGGACGGCAAATCGGGATTCAGGTCGCCGCGCGCGCGCAGGGCTTTGACTTCATCCATAAAGCCTGCGGCCAGCATGGCATCAAACCGCGCAGCAATGCGGGCATGCAGCCAGCTACGCTCCAGGGGTTCGAGTGAAATAAGCCTCATATTGATATTGACGTTGATATTGGCATAAATATCGGCTGTAGCGCCCTGTTTATGTGCGTAACCTGCTACTGATTTCGTAGCAATATTGGCTGCATCTTTGGCCGCATTGCGGGTCTGGAAAAATGCCAGCGGCTGGCCAGAAATTCTGAAAACTTCCAAAGCACGCGAGATGCGCTGTGAGTCCTGGCTCTGTAGCCGGGCGGCAGTGATAGGGTCTACTTTGGCCAGCTCGGCGTGCATGGCGGGCCAGCCTTTTGTCTGTGCTTCCAGTGCAATCAGTGTACGCACGCCGGGGTCGGCCTTGGGCATGTCGTCGATACCCTGCATCAGCGCTTTGAAGTACAGCATGGTGCCGCCAACCAGCAGGGGCCGCCTGCCTCTGGCGGTGATCTCCCGCATCAAACGCTTTGCGTCCAGCACAAACTCGGCCGCACTGTAGGCATTGAGCGGGTCGCGAATATCAATCAGGTGGTGCGCTACGGCGGCCAGCTCACCCGGCGTGGGTTTGGCGCTACCAATGTCCATGCCGCGGTACACCAGGGCTGAATCAACGCTGATGATTTCAACCGGCCAGCGCTGGGCAATCGCCAAAGCGGCAGCGGTTTTGCCAGAGGCGGTTGGCCCGACCAGGGCAATGCAGGTCGGCAACAAATCGTTTTGCATGGTAGCTTTTCAGGCGGGGGGCTAAAGTTTTCAAAAGTTCAACGCCCGCGCATAAACAGCGCATCCAGCTCTTTGATGCTGACCTGTCGCCAGGTCGGCCTGCCGTGGTTGCACTGGTCGGAGCGCTCGGTGGCCTCCATTTGACGCAGCAGGGCGTTCATCTCGTCTAGGGTCAGTTTGCGGTTGGCGCGCACTGAGCCGTGGCAGGCCATGGTCGACAGCAACTCGTTTTGCGCGCGCTGGATGACGGTGCTGGCATCATGCTGCGCCAACTCGGCCAGTACGCTGCGTGCTAGCTCGACCGCATCGCCCTGCGCCAGACTGGTGGGCACGGCGCGCACGGCCAGGGTTTTGGGCGAGAAGGGCGTGATCTCCAGACCCAGCGTGGCCAGGCTATCGACACTGGCCTCGGCGGTGGCGACTTCTTGCGCTGTAGCTGCGAAGGTGGCGGGGATGAGCAGTGGCTGGCTGGTGATGCTGGCGGTGTCCATTTGGGTTTTTAAGCGTTCGTAAACGATGCGCTCGTGGGCCGCGTGCATGTCCACAATCACCAAGCCCTGGGTGTTTTCGGCCAGCACATAAATACCTTGTAGCTGCGCGATGGCGCGACCTAGAGGCCAGTCGCCGGGGGGTAAGTCGGCGGCAACCGTGAGGGCTGAATTTGTTGATGGAGAAGGCCACATGGCCTCGAAATCGGAAACCTTGCGATTTAATTCAGAGCCGGTCGCCCTCGCCCTCGGTATGGCAAGCGCGTTTTCAACCCCATACCGCACCGCCTGATGAATTTCGCGGCCATCCCGAAAGCGCACTTCGATTTTGGTCGGGTGTACGTTCACATCGACACGCGTCGGATCGATCTCGACATACAGCGCATACACCGGCTGGCGGTGGCCGTGCAGCACGTCTTCATAGGCGCTGCGCGCGGCGTGGCTGATCACCTTGTCGCGTACATAGCGGCCATTGACGTAGGCAAACTGCTGGTCGGCGCGCGAGCGGGCGGCATCGGGTATGCCGGCACGGCCACGCACGATAACCAAGGGTGAGCCGTCAGCGCGGCGTGCCGTGCTCTCGTAATGCACGGCGACGGATTGCGCTACAAAGTCGCTGCCCAGCACGTCGGCCAGGCGCTGTTCAAACGCGCTCTCGCCATGACAGGCGCGCCACTGCTCAACCAGCTTGCCTTCATGCCAGATCGCGAAGCCCACGTCGGGGCGAACCAGCGCATGGCGGCGCACCGCCTCTATGCAGTGCGCCAGTTCAGTCGCATCAGTTTTTAAAAATTTGCGCCGTGCCGGGGTGGCGTAAAACAGCTCGCGCACTTCAACGCTGGTGCCGCGTGCGCGCGCTGCGGCTTTCATCTCTCCAGTACGGCCATCGAGCTGCCAGGCGTGTTTATGGGCTGAATCATCACCTTCAGTACTTGAGAGCAAACTCATGTCAGCAATCGAGTTGATGGCCGCCAGCGCCTCACCCCGAAAGCCCATGGTGGCAACCGATTCAAGGTCTTGCAGCGAGGCGATTTTGCTGGTCGCGTGGCGACGCAGCGCCAGCGCCAGTTGGTTGCGCCCAATACCCCAACCGTCGTCTTCCACCAGTATCAGACGCACACCGCCAGCCAGCAGGCGCACGCTGACTTGTGTGCCACCCGCATCGAGTGCGTTGTCAAGCAGCTCACGCACCACCGAGGCGGGACGCTCCACCACTTCGCCAGCGGCAATCTGGCTGATGAGCTCATCGGGCAGTTCGCGAATCGGGCGGCGGGGCTGGTTTGGGATGTGCGGGGCAGACATTGGTTTTGATTTTAGGGCTTGGGCTGGAAGTTCTCTTCAATCAAGACCTGTCAAAATCAGGCCCATGGAAATCATCACCTTCGTTATCGACTTCATCATCCACATCGACAAGTACCTGGAGGCGTTTGTCGCCAACTATGGCGCATGGATCTATGCGCTGCTTTTTTTGATTATTTTTGTCGAAACCGGCGTGGTGGTGATGCCGTTTTTACCCGGTGACTCATTGCTGTTTGTAGTCGGTGCCATGTGCGGTGTGGGCTTGCTGAGTTATCCATTGGTGGTAGGTCTTTTGTTTGTTGCTGCGGTGTTAGGTGACCAATGCAACTACACGGTGGGCCGATATTTCGGCCCAAAGGTATTTCAGTGGGAACAGTCGCGCTTTTTCAATAAAAACGCATTCAACCAAGCCCATAATTTTTATGAGAAATATGGTGGCGTAACGATTGTGGTGGCGCGATTTATGCCATTTCTACGCACGTTCGTGCCTTTTGTAGCGGGCGTGTCTGAAATGTCGCGCCGCAAATTCACGCTCTACAACATCGGCGGCGCAGCTTTGTGGGTAGTGGGTATCGTCACCATTGGTTATTTCTTTGGTAACGTTGCCATCGTCAAAGCGAACCTTGAAAAAGTGATTTGGGCATTGATTTTGATTCCGGGTGTCGTGGTGATGTATGGCGCGTGGAAGGTGGGGCGCAAGGGCAATAGCCCCGCAGCGTAAACCACGATTCCGGCCGTCTCAAGGGTAAGCGTTGCATCAGCGGCGGACGGAGAGTTATTGGGGTCAGACGCCAATTTCATTACGATGCAAAGCATCGCACCCGAAGGGCGTGCCAAGGGCACGATGAATTTGGACTCTGACCCCAAAAACCCTCATGGCCACACTGGCTGCAACCCGCATCATGGTTAGCCCCAATGCCGCCACGCGACGAAGGGGCTAGAGTATGCAAGCTTGCCGACCAAGTACCGACAGCCCCACTCTGGAGACACCCATGCCCCTGTTCAAACCCACGCGCCGCAGCTTCGTTCAGACCTCGCTCGCCGCCGCAGCCGCAGCCGCCCTGCCCGGCCTCGCGCGGGCCCAGTCCTTTCCGACCAAACCCATCCGCCTGATCTGTCCCTGGCCAGCCGGCGGCGCCACCGACGCGGTGATGCGCGCGCTGGCGACAAGCGCCGGCAAGGCACTCGGCGGCCAGATGATCGTGGACAACAAGCCCGGTGCCAGCGGCATGATGGGGCCGAACGAACTGGTGGGCGCCAAGCCCGACGGCTACACGCTGTCGCAACTAACCATCGGCGTGCTGCGCCTGCCGCACATGCAGAAGATGCAATTCGACCCGATGAAGGACTTCACCTACATCATCTGCCTGACGGGCTACACCTTCGGCATCGTGGTCAAGGCGGATTCACCGCTCAAGACCATCAAGGATCTGGTGGACTTCGGAAAGGCCAATCCCGACAAGTTCAGTTACGCCTCCCCCGGCCACGGCACCACGCCGCACCTGGCGATCGAAGAATTTTCATCCAGAGCCGGCATCAAGCTGCTGCACGTGCCGTTCAAGGGCTTCGCGGACGGGCTCCAGGCGCTTCTCGGCGGCCACGTCATGGCGCAATCGGACTCTACCGGCTGGGCGCCCCATGTGGAAGCCGGCACGCTGCGGCTGCTCGCCACCTACGGCAGCAAGCGCACCAAGCGCTGGCCCAACGTGCCGACGCTGACCGAACTGGGCTACGACACCGCGTCGGACTCGCCGTTCGGCATCGGTGCGCCCGCCGGCATGGAGCCGGCCCTGACCCAGCGCCTGCACGACGCCTTCAAGAAGACGCTGGAAGACCCGGCCGTGTTGGCCATGTTTGAAAAGTACGACCAGTCGGTGATCTACATGAACACGGCGGACTACACGAAGTTCGCGCGCGACAACTTCGCCAAGGAAAAGGCCATCATCGAACGCCTGGGCCTCGCGGCCAAGCCGGCCTGAGGGGGAGTTATTGGGGTCAGACACCAATTTCGCTGCGGTGCATCGCACCGCGCCCTCCGGGCGAGCCGTAGGCTAGTCGAATTTGGGCTCTGACCCCAAAAACTCCCGTCGCTCACACATCAATCGCCACCGCCGAGCCGGCCTGCTTGCGCAGCTCGAACTTCTGGATCTTGCCGGTCGAGGTTTTCGGCAACTCGCCGAAGACCACCGCGCGCGGCACCTTGAAGCCCGCCAGGTGTTTCTTGCAGTGCGCCACAATGTCCTGCGCCGTGCAGGTCGCGCCCGCCTTCAACTCGACAAAGGCGCACGGTGTTTCGCCCCAGCGCGCATCGGGTCTGGCCACCACGGCTGCGGCCAGCACATCGGGGTGGCGGTACAGCGCGTCTTCCACCTCGATGGAGGAAATGTTTTCCCCACCGGAGATGATGATGTCCTTGCTGCGGTCCTTGATTTTCATGTAGCCGTCGGGGTACATCACGGCCAGGTCGCCGCTGTGAAACCAGCCGCCGGCAAAGGCCTCTTTGGTCGCCTTCGGGTTCTTCAGGTAACCCTTCATCACGATGTTGCCCCTGAACATGATCTCGCCCATGGTTTCGCCGTCTGAAGGCACCGGCTGCAGCGTCTGCGCGTTGAGCACGCGCACATCTCGCTCCAGGTGGTAGCGCACGCCCTGGCGCGCATTGAGACGCGCCCGCTCGCCAATGTCCAGCGCCGCCCAGCCGTCCTGCGCGGCGCACACCGTGGCCGGGCCGTAAACCTCGGTCAGGCCGTAGACATGGGTCAGGTCAAAACCCAGTGCCTCCATGCCTTCGATCATGGACGCCGGCGGCGCGGCGCCGGCCACCATGGCTTTCACGCCCCCCTGTTTCAATCCTTGCAGGCCGTGCTTCATGCTGTCCGGCGCATTGACCAGCAGGCCATGCACGATGGGCGCGCCGCAGTAGTGGGTCACGCCGTGCTGGCGAATCGCGTCAAAAATCGCCTGCGCCTCGACCTTGCGCAGGCACACGTTGACGCCGGCGCGCGCGGCCACCGTCCACGGGAAACACCAGCCATTGCAGTGAAACATCGGCAGCGTCCACAAATACACCGCATGTTTGGGCATGTCCCATTCCAGGATGTTGGACACCGCATTGAGCGCCGCGCCGCGGTGGTGGTAGACCACGCCCTTGGGGTTGCCGGTGGTGCCGCTGGTGTAGTTCAGCGCAATTGCGTCCCACTCATCGTCGGGCAGGCGCCAGGCAAAACCCGCGTCGCCGCTGGCCAGAAACTCGTCGTAACCGATGCTGCCTATGCGTTCTACCGGCCCGGTGTACATCGCGTCTTCCACGTCGATCACCAGCAGCGGTGTGCCGGCCTTGCGCAGGCTCAGGGCCTTTTGCATGATGCCGGCGAACTCGGGATCGACGATAACGACTTTGGCCTCGCCGTGGTCCAGCATGAAGGCCAGGGTTTCGGCATCGAGCCGGGTATTCAGCGCATTGAGCACCGCCCCGGTGACGGGAATGCCGAAATGCGCCTCCACCATGGGCGGCGTGTTGGGCAGCATCACCGCCACCGTGTCGCCTTTGCCAATGCCATGCCGCTGCAGCGCACTGGCCAACTGGCGGCAACGCGTGAAGACCTCGGCCCAAGTGCGGCGCAAGCCGCCATGCACTACCGCCGTCCGGTCGGGGTACACCTCGGCGCTGCGTTCAATGAATGACAGCGGCGACAGCGCAGCGTAATTCGCCTCGGTGCGGGGCAGGTCCTGTTCAAAAATGCTGGGCATGTCAGGTGTCTCCGGTTTTCAGGGCAGTTATTCCGCCGTGATCTTGCGTTCGCGGACGATGCGGCCCCATGTCTCGGTCTCACTGGCCATGAAGCGCGCCAGCTCGTCGCGGCTACCCGGGGCCGGTGTCAGACCGTGTTTCAGCAGCGCTTCTTTCACATCGGGTGAATTCAGCACCTTGACCAGTTCCAGATTCCAGCGGTCCAGCATCGGCTTGGGTGTCTTGCCTGGCGCGACAAAGGCATACCAGTTCAGGGCGTTAAAGCCGGGGTAGCCTGATTCGGCAATGGTCGGCACATTGGGCATGAAGGCCGGCCGCGTTAACCCCGTGGTGGCCAAGGGGATCAGTTTGCCAGACTCAATGTGCGGGCCTGCCGTAGCGGGGGAGGAGTAGTACGCCGCCACCCGGCCGCCCAGCAAATCCAGCATGGCGGGCGCACCGCCTTTGTAGGGAATGTGCACCATGTCAATGTCAGCCCGGTCATTGAACAATTCGCTGGCCAAGTGCGACGCTGAACCCGCGCCAGTGGAAGCGTAGTCCAGGCTGCCGGGCTTTTGTTTGGCCAGGGCGACAAACTCGGCCAGGGTTCGGGCCTTTACGCCGGCATGGACCACCAGCACATTGGGAAAGTGCACGCCCATGGTGAGGGGCGCCAGGTCACGCACCGGGTCGTAGGCCAGCTTCATCATGTGCTGGGCGATGGTCAAGGGACCGACCGACCCGAACAGGATGACGGAACCATCTGGCACTGCGGTGGCCACGTACTGGTGGGCAATGTTGCCGCCGGCGCCAGGTTTGTTTTCGACCAGGACCGTTTGCCCGATGTTTTCAGCCAATTTTTTGGCGATCAGGCGGGCGGCGGTGTCAGCCGCCCCGCCAGGGGCAAACCCGACCACCAGGCTGACCGGCTTTTTGGGCGGGAAGTCCTGCGCATGGGCAGGCGCAATCAATGCGGGCAACCAAGCCAGCGCAGCGCAGGCCTGAAGCAGTTGACGTTTTTTCATTTTGTCTCCTTTTGGTGCTTCAACAATCAATCGACGCCCAGCCCCACGGGGTTGGGCTGGCGCTTCTCCACTGCGTAGCGCAAGAGTGCGGCCGTGCGAAAAACACCATGGGCGAACTTACCATAAGGCAAGGTGGCGAACAGCGCCATCACCACCCCCAGGTGCAGCGCCAACAGTGCGGGCAGCGCAACTGTGCCGCGACCCAACCAGAGGGCCAGGCCAGTGGCGCTGGTGAAGAACAGCAGCGCAATGAAGCCCAGGTCCATCGGCTTTTGGGCAGCGTCCCCATGCTGGGGGTGGCGCTGCAAGTTGAGCCGGAACAGGCCAGCCGTGCCCAGCAACAAACTCACACCGCCCACGGCGCCCAGCAGTTTCGGCAGGCTGGGCAGGTCGTAGGGCGCGACCCAGCCAAACGCGTAGTGGTACACCGTGGCTAGGCTGGTGGCGGCGAAACACAGCATGAAACCGTAAAACGTCAGGTGATGGGCGCGTTTGCGAGCCAAGGTGTAGGCATCGTCAGCGTCATGGCAGCCGTCACCATGCCCGCCGCCCAGGTACTTCAGGCGCAGCACATCCTGGGTGGCCTCGGCCGCTGCCGATGAGGTGACGGGCATGCCCGACGTGGCGGGCGTCACCTCACGCCAAAAGCGCCGCACGCCCAGAGCCAGCGCCAGCACCGCCCAGAGGAACACCGGGGTGAACATCCCGACCATCAGGTTGTGCGGAAACAGCGTGTAGAAATTGCCTTGCAAATCACCACCCCACAACGTGCCGTTCAACGCCAGCGCCAGCAGCAAGAAGAGGGCCAGCCCGGCGGCGAGCGCCAGCGACAGGGTCAGGCCATTGCGCTGGTACAGCGCACCCAAGGCGGGCGGCCAGGCGAAATCGGCATAGGTCTGGACGCGCACCTTCGCCATCGCCTGCGGCACGTTGACGGCAAACTCATGCGGCAGCGTGTACGGGCAGGCATGCAGGCAGGCGCCGCAGTTGTGGCACAGGTTGGCAAGGTAGTGGATGTCGGCCTTGCCAAAGTCGAGCCGGCGCATCATGGCCGGAAACACAGCGCAAAAACCTTCGCAGTAGCGGCAGGCGTTACAGATTTTCATCTGGCGCGCCACCTCGGCTTCAGGCGCGCTCAGCACGGCGTCGCCCACCCAGCCGCCACTGGCCAGCGCAACTGCGTCTCGTGTCAAGGCTTCAAGCTGCTGCATGACTTACTCCTGATTTCATAGCTGCTTGCGCAGACTGGACACCCGCTAGACGTCCAAAAGCCGTACCAATCGACATGCCGACACCGGCGGTGTAACCCTGACCCAGCACATTGCCCGCCATCATTTCGCCCGCCACAAACAGGTTGTCGCTGGGTACTCCATCAAAAAATACCGCCGTGCTGGCATCAGTTTTCAGACCCAAGTAAGTGAAGGTCACGCCCGGCTTGAGGGCGTAACCGCAAAACGGCGCTTGATCGACCGGGCGCGCCCAGTGCGTCTTGGCCGGGATCAACTGTTCGGTGTGGCAGTCGTCCAGCACCGTGTGGTCAAAAGTGCCGACCCGGCAGGCGGCGTTGTAGTCGTTCAGGGTCTGCATGAAAGTGGGCCCGTCCAGACCCAGCTTTTGCGCCAGTTCGGGCAAGCTGTCGGCCCGGGTGCCGGGAAACACCGGCGGCATGAAGCGCCCTGCGGCCTTGGCATCAATGATGCAGTAAGCCACCTGCCCCGGCTGCTGCGCCACCAAACGGCCCCAGATGGCATAGCGCTTGGGCCAGAAATCTTCGCCTTCGTCATAAAAACGCCGACCGTCACGGTTCACCACCACGCCCAGCGACACGCAGTCGATGCGGGTGCAGATGCCGCCGTCGTACAAGGGCGCCCGGGCATCAATGGCCACCATGTGGGCCTGCGTCGGGTCGCCAATGGAGTCGGCCCCCGCCTGCAGCAAATGCTTCAGCAGCACGCCCTGGTTGAAGCGGGTGCCGCGGATGGCGAAGTTGTCAGACGGCCATTCGCCGCGCTCGTTTTGGCCCCAGGCCTCGCGCAGCCATTCGCGGTTGGACTCAAAGCCCCCCGCGGCCAGCACACAAGCCTTGGCTGTGATGCGTTCACTGTCCACAAAAGCCGCCACAAAGTGGCCATCTTCAAGTTCCAGCCGATCCACCGGCGCGTTGTAACGAATCTGCACGCCCAGTTTTTCAGCACTGCGGTAGTAGGCGTTGACCAGCGCCTTGCCGCCGCCCATGAAAAAGGCATTGGTGCGGCTCAAATGCAGCGTGCCCGAGAGGGCGGGTTGAAAGTGCACGCCGTGGCGGCGCATCCAGTCGCGGCAGGTGCTGGAGGCGCGAATGGTCAGGCGTGCCAGCGCTTCATTGGTCTGGCCGCCCGTGACCTTGCGCAGGTCCTGCCAGAACTCTTCTTCCGGGTAGGCCTCGGTCAGCACATCCTGCGGCGCATCGTGCATGCAGCGCAGGTTGCGCGTGTGGGCTGAATTGCCGCCACGCCATTCGCGCGGCGCAGCTTCGAGCAGCAGCACACTGGCCCCCGCCTCGCGCGCCATCAGCGCGGCGCACAGCGCGGCGTTGCCACCCCCGATTACCAGTACATCCACCACGGCCGTCACCTCGGTAGCACGCGGTAGCACGGGGTCTGCGGTAGCACTTCGAGAAAGAGCTTGCGGTCGCTGTCATCCAGAAAAATGTCTTCGCGCCCGTCTCCTCGGGAGGTGACGTGGTAGAGCGCTCCGGCAAATTCAATTCTCATTGGTCTGGACATGGAGAGACAGTATCACTTAATCAAAGAAAGCAAAAGGCAAGACCTGACCCAATGCTGTTCACTTAAACAAAATTTCGTTCGCCCTGAGCTTGGCCTGTCCTGAGCTTGTCGAAGGGTCGAAGGGCTTTATGCCTATGAC
>JBCKNJ010000062.1:0-10365 GCA_038902795.1 Polaromonas sp.
AAACGCCACCAGTGCGCCGCTTGTGCGGCAACAGCAATAGTAGCAACAGCTGATTTTGAGGTTGCATTTATCTGCGATGGCGCAGGGATTTGAACCACGTCGTATCTTCTTTTAAAGATGCCTTGGCTTTGCGATGTTCGCTATCGTCAATGAAAAGTGTTTCGCGCATCCGATATTCGATGGTGGACAAAGACAAAATACCGGCTTCGATGCCTGCTCTGATCCACTCTCTGTCTTTGGGCTCGGAGCGTGCGTATTTCGATACCGCACAATCGTTGGGGTCGAGGTATTTAACCTTGACACCCGAGGGTAGTACTTGCTTAATCATGCGCTGCTCCCAGCCCTCGGGCAGCGTGGGCAGGTCTGGGCTTACGGCATCAAAGTAGTAGCCATGCGCCTGGTGAAAGGGGCTACCTTCGCCGAATTGTTCAGAAAACTCAGGGGCACGGTGGGGGTCACGTTCCGGGTAGGCATCCACCTCCATCGACCAAGTCATACGCGCTGGAAGGTTGCCACCGGTAATGCCCAGTGCCGACAAGCTGCCGATCACTACAAACTCGTCAAGCCCGCTGATGTCGCGGATCGCACTCAACACGCGGTCTATGTCTTCGATGTTCATGGCGTGATGAAAGGCGTGTTTTGGCACATCGCCGGACCCCATTCATCGTCCATCTCTATCAAGCTTTGCGCCACCTGTAGCGGCTTGGCATTCAAAATCTTCAGCCAACGCTCTATGTAAACGGGGCTGCACAGTTGCTTGTCTTGCCAGAGCTTGACCATGCGCAGCGCGTCTTTTTTAAGCACTATTGCCTCAGGGCCACCGAGTGCGAACTTGACGGCGAGCTTCAAATGCTTCTCGCGTGACGCGGCCAGCTTGGTTTGGTTGTCGGCACGCGCTTGCCGGCGCCTTGCAATCTCTGGAGACACTTGCAAAACGCCGACAGTTACACCGAGCACTTGCCCGGCCATGGCTATGCTGGACATTTGAGCGTCTTTACCTTTTTCGATCTGAACCAGCGTCGTGCGGCTGATACCCGCAGCGTCGGCCAGCGCTTGTTGCGTCATGCCTTTGGAAATCCGTAGGGCGCGAAGGTCTTTGGCGATATGTTGAAGTGATGGTGGCATGACCAGTATTCTATACATGTGTGGAATACCAGACATTGAAACTCTAGGGCGACGTGCGTGACGCGGGGAGATGCTTTAAGCGAAGCGACTACAAAGTCGTTTCTGCCGCACTTTCGGCAGGCTTTCTAGCTACAGTGGGTTTGATTGCATGATAAAAAAAGCTAATAATTTAGCTTTTTTTATTTAATTTAGCTAAAATAATGACACTATGGCTAAAACGACTGCCCCTTTGCTTCCGTTCACCATCGAGTTGCTGCGCCAGTTCGGTGAGCGGCTGCGCTTGGCCCGGCGGCGGCGGCGATTGACGGCTAAGCAGGTGGCGGAGCGCGCCGGTATGGCAGCGATGACCCTGCGCAGTCTGGAGCGGGGCGGGCCGGGCGTGACGTTGGGGGCCTATCTGGCAGTTATGCAGGTGCTTGGTGTTGAGAGGGATCTTGATCTGCTGGCCAAGGCAGACCCGCTGGGGCGCGAATTGCAGGATGCACGATTGCCGCCTGCGAGCCCGTCCCCGCGCAAGGCCATGGCCGCGCTGCCTTCCGCGCCACTGCGCGCAGCCCTGGAGACCCCGGCTAGGGTCCCTATGGGCATCAAGCAAGCGACGAAGCCTGCCAAGTCCGATCTGGACTGGGTCAAAAAAAGTGGCTTTATCACCTCCGAGGCGCTGGCCGGGTTGCTTGATCCTGTAGCGCCCATGCCTAAGAATAAGAATATGAGTAAAAAGAGGCGTTGAGACTATGGCCACCCGTATCGCCATCTACGCCGACTGGGATGGCTTGCCTGCGCCGTTGCGTCTGGGTGTTCTACACGCCCAGCGTGGTGCGGGTCGCGATATCTTCGAGTTCGCGTTTGACGTTGCCGCACTGGCTCACCCGGCCGTGCTCAACTTGCAGCTTGATCCCCGGCTTGGCCTCTTTGAAGGGCGGCAGCATCCGCCCCAGGGCAACCAGACTTTCGGTGTGTTTGCCGATGCCAGCCCAGACCGCTGGGGGCGCATGCTGATGCGCCGTCGCTTAGAGCGTGAACAGCGGGCAGAGCAGGTTGACAAGAAAGTGCGTCTGTATGAATCCGACTACCTGCTGGGTGTGCATGATGCCTTTCGTGTTGGTGCGCTGCGTTTTCGGCTTGATGACGTGGGTGACTTTCTCGACAACCGGCATGGCGTTGCGGCCCCGCCGTTCGTGCAACTGCGTGAGCTGCAAGCAGCCAGCCTTGCGCTGGAGCGTGACGAAGACAACACGGCTGCCGAAGGGGACGATTGGCTGCGCATGTTGATTGCGCCCGGTGGTTCGTTGGGTGGTGCGCGCCCAAAGGCCAGCGTGGTTGATCCGAACGGCCATCTGTGGATTGCCAAATTTCCGAGCGTGCGCGATGCACACGATGTGGGTGCCTGGGAGCTGGTGGTTCACACGCTGGCCCGCAGTTGTGGCTTGCGCGTTCCGGCAAGCCTGGCGCGTCGTTTTGCGAGCCAGCATCACACGTTTCTGGTGAAGCGATTCGACCGCACCACGGACGGACGGCGACTGCACTTCGCCTCCGCGATGACACTCACCGGCCATCAGGACGGTGACGATGGATCAACAGGGGTGAGCTATCTTGAAATTGCACGCGTGCTGATCGAACATGGCGCACAGAGCAACACCGATCTGCAAGAACTGTGGTCGCGCATCGTGTTCAATCTACTTGTGTCCAACACTGACGACCACCTTCGCAACCACGGCTTCGTCCTCGTTCCCGGAAAAGGCTGGTGCTTGTCGGATGCCTACGACATGAACCCGGTGGCCGACTCTCACGGCCTGAAGCTCAACATCAGCGAAGCCGACAACGCGATGGATCTCGATTTGGCTCGCTCCGTTGCGCCGTATTTTCGTGTTGATGCGAAGACGGCTGATGCGATCATCGAGCGCAATCGTGCCATCGTCAAACAGTGGCCCAAGATAGCGACCCAGCTCGGCGTGCCGGCCCGCGAACAGGCACGTATGGCTTCGGCGTTTCAGCTTGCGGTGTAGGTCAATACCCGCACCTTCGGTTGGTTTTTATGCGTTGCCAGCGCTGGCGGGTTTGATGCGTTTGGGCTTGGCGGTTAGCGTGGTGCTGGCTTTTTCAAACGCGGCTTGCACCACGGCTTGGTCATGGGCTTGGACCTGGGCATTGACTTTGTCTGCTGCTGCATTAGCTTGTGCCAATGCGCCTTTGGTAGCTTTTGGTTTTGCAGTGCCCGCAAACTTGCTGTATTTGCCCAGCGCGGTCACCATCTGGCCGTAGATGCGGGGGTTGCCGGCAACGCATTCGCCTGCATGCAAAAACTCGGACTCACCGGTGAAGTTACCCACCAGGCCGCCCGCTTCTGTCACGAGTAGCGAGCCAGCGGCCACATCCCAGGGCTTGAGGCCGAGTTCAAAAAAGCCGTCGCTAAAACCTGCGGCCACGTAGGCTAGGTCCAGCGCTGCCGCGCCGGGGCGGCGCACACCGGCGCACTGGGGAATGATGTCGCCCAACATGCTCAGGTGCATTTTGAGTTTGCCGCCAGGGCGATAGGGGAAGCCGGTTGACAGCAGGCATTCCTGCAGGCGGGTGCGCTTGGCCACGCGAATGCGGCGGTCGTTCATGTAGGCACCACGGCCTTTGCTGGCGCAAAAAATATCGTTGCGGGTGGGGTCGTACACCACGGCTTGCTCGACCTTGCCTTTAACGCTAAGGGCAATGCTGACGCAGTAAACCGGAAAGCCATGGATGAAGTTGGTGGTGCCGTCCAGCGGGTCGATGATCCAGATGAAGGCTGAATCTTTTGCGCCATGCTCGTTGCCCGATTCTTCGGCCAGAATGCCGTGGCCGGGGTAGGCAGTGAGCAGTGTTTCGATGATGGCGGCCTCGGCAGCCTGATCAACTTCAGTGACGAAGTCATTGGTCTGTTTGGTCGAGATGCGAACCGATTCAATATCAAGCGCAGCGCGGTTGATGATGGCACCAGCGGCGCGCGCAGCCTTGATGGCCACGTTGAGCATGGGGTGGAGATTGCTGGACATATAAGGCTAAAAAAGAGCGTAAGGGCTGCGTCCAGGCAACCGGGCTGGCAGGCGACAATAGCGCCATTTTACCGGCTTGGCCCGAAAGGCTTGGATTTTTCCTCATGAAAACGCGCTTCATCCTCATCCACACCAGCCACGCTGGCAACGTAGGCGCGGCGGCGCGCGCCATGAAGGTCATGGGTTTTGACGACATGGTGTTGGTCAAGCCGCGCTGGGCCAATGTGTTGCAACGTGAAGAAACGATTCAGCGCGCCAGCGGTGCGCTGGATGTGCTGGCCAATGCGCGGATAGTTGAAACGCTGGACCAAGCATTGGACGGCATGACGCACCTGTGCGCCACCGCCATGACCCCGCGCGACTTCGGCCCGCCTACGCTGGCACCGCGTGCGCATTTTGCCGCGCTATTAAATTATTCGCCATTAAAAAAGAAGCTGATTACCCAGCCGTCCGGCATCGCCTTTTTGTTCGGCTCTGAGCGCTTTGGCATGCAAAACGAGGACGTTTACCGTTGCCACGTTGCCTTGAGCATTCCGACCGACCCGAAGTTTGGCTCGCTCAATCTGGGCGCGGCGGTGCAACTGATTGCCTATGACTGGCGTGAAGCCCTTGGCGGCTTTGCAGTCCAGAGCGCGACAGCCGGGCCGCAACTGGCCGATGCTGCTGCGCTGGCAGGCCTGCTCAGGCACTGGGAAGAAGCGCTGACTGACATCGGCTTTCTCGACCCGGCTGCACCCAAAAAACTCATGCCCCGGCTCAACCAGCTGTTCAACCGCGCGCAACTCAGCCCTGAAGAGATCCATATTTTGCGCGGGGTTGCGAAAGCGATGCTGGCAAAGCCGATGGTGCAAAAAACCACTGCTTCAGCAAAACCGGCCGCTAACCCCTAAACTCGCAGCATGTTCTCCAGACTCCGCTCCGACATCCAGTGCATTCTTGACCGTGACCCTGCAGCCCGTACGGCCTGGGAAGTGCTCACCTGCTACCCCGGTCTGCACGCGCTGGTGCTGCACCGCTGGGCGCACGCCTGCTGGACGCACGGCTTCAAGTGGTCTGGCCGATTCATCTCACACATCGCGCGTGGGCTGACGGGTATTGAAATTCACCCTGGCGCAAAAATTGGCGAGCGGGTGTTTTTTGACCATGCGATGGGCGTGGTGGTGGGCGAGACCGCCGAGATTGGCGATGGCTGCACGATTTACCAGGGCGTGACGCTGGGCGGTACCTCGCTCTACAAGGGCGAAAAACGCCACCCCACACTGGGCCGCAACGTGGTGGTGAGCGCGGGGGCCAAAGTGCTGGGCGGCTTTCTGGTGGGTGACGGTGCCAAGATTGGCAGCAACGCGGTGGTCATCAAGCCCGTGCCCGCCGGAGCCACGGCGGTGGGGATTCCGGCCCGCATCATCCTGTCCAAAGCGGGCGAAAGCGCCGATGTCACAGCACCCGACACCAAGTTCGCTGCCTACGGTATCACGCTGGATGACGACCCCATAGGCCAGGCCATGAAGGGGCTGATCGACAACGCAGCGTCGCAGGAGCACCAGATTGCGCTGCTGTGGCAGGCCATAGAGACGCTGTCAAGCACAGCGGCCAGTCCGCGCAGGGACTGTGTGCCGATTGATGCAGCGCGCGAAGAAACCTTTGACGCCGACAAGCTCAACCAGCTGGTTGGCAAGTGATGGCTTGCCTGCCGCACCCCGTCTCGCAGCGACGCACTTGCCCTTTGGCTAATTCCAATTCGCATTAGAAAGGAGAACAAGGCGCGAAGCTGCTGACAGTGCTGTAGCACGGCAAAGCGAAGTAACGCAGTTATCGTTTTTAATGCGGATTGGAATAACCTTCGGCTCTGCGAATACCTGGTGCCGGGACTTTCACCCGACTGGATTCGTGCCATGCACGGTACACACGTTTGAATTCACCAGCGTGCGCGGCGTTTCGCGCAGCGTCCAACGACCGGAGGGAGCGAGGTCAACCGCAAGGTTGGGCATCATTTCATCGGCGACGAAAGCATGGTGGACGCCCGACCATCACCGCACTTCCAATGCCTCTTGCTCTTGGCACCCAGGAATTGAACCAAGTTCGAGTGCCCAACTTGGCGAGGAGCGAAGCCAGATTTGAAGTGTAGGGTGCAATTCGGCGCGTTCCTGAATTGCCCCCAGCCTTAGAAAGACCTGGGTCGGACCGTCTGTGGACGAGGAATATAGGGGCGTTCCGCAATTGGGGCAAAACGCCTGCAAGCGCGTGCCACCGCTCTGCGCGGTCTTGATGTACTCAGCCGCCTTGCCCAAGACAAAAAAGGTGGCGATAGGCGCTGGGACTGTGACCCGATACGCACCGCTGGAAAACACCTGACAGTCGGTGCAATGACAAACGACGACCTTCGATGGATCGACTTCCGCTGTGAAGCGAATCTGACCACAGTGGCAATTGCCGTTGACTTTCATGATGCACAGGATACCAAGTGTCGCTCCTTAAATGACGCTTAATCGGGATAGGAAGAAGCCTCACGGCCCCTCCCTCCCACACCACCGGACATACGGGTCACGTATCCGGCGGTTCCTTGAAACTTGCGTGATCTCATGCTGCCCTGGCCGGTGCGCGGTTGGAACCGGAACGCGTCCCAGAAGCGCGCCGCCGAGGTGCTTTCTCAACGCGCAGGTCCTTGAGCGTCGCCAGTTCCATGGCGCGCTTCTCGACACGCTCCCTGCGTTGGGCTGGCAGAGCAGCCATCAAGTCATCGAGTTTTCTTGTCATTTTTAGACTCCTGTCTGTCCGTTATTTCAAGGGTTCTTTCTAAGGGGCTGGCGACCGCATCGCCGATTTGGGCCGAAACGCCTTGCAAACCGCATCGTCAGTTTCCAGATAAGGCCCACCTATCAGGTCAATGCAATAAGGTACTGCGGCAAATATGCCAGCCACGATTTGCTCACCAGCATCACCTTTTAACCCCCCCAGCGTTTCGGCGATGGATTTCGGCTGGCCGGGGAGGTTGATGATGAGGCTTTTGTCACGAACCACGGCGCATTGGCGCGACAGTATGGCCGTTGGCACAAAGCGCAAACTGATCTGCCGCATCTGCTCGCCAAAGCCGGGCATCTCCTTGTGCGCCACAGCCAGCGTGGCTTCGGGCGTCACGTCGCGCAGTGCGGGTCCGGTGCCGCCGGTGGTCAGCACCAGCGAGCAGCCGCTATCTACCAGTGCAATCAACGCCTTGCTGATGCCTGCCTGCTCGTCGGGGATCAGGCGTTCGTCAAACGTGATGGGGTTGAGCAGCGCGCGGGTCAGCCATTCTTTTAAGGCGGGCAGGCCTTTGTCAACATACACGCCACTCGATGCGCGGTCGCTGACCGAGACGATGCCGATTTTTACCGTGTCATGCATAGTAGTCATTCCACTCATTCGTTATTACCTTCAGCCTTATTCTTCATGGCCGCCTTGACCAGCTGAAAAATCTCGCGGTACGACTTGGCGTGGCGCGGGGCTTCACCAAAGCTGACGGGTTTTTCAGGCTTGGCATCCTTGCGGGCCTGGCGAATCAGCGCGCGCAATTGCTGCGAATCGGTAGCGGGGTATTCGGTCAGCCATACGCCAAACGCTTCGTCATCCAGCACCAGCTTGTCGCGCCACTGCTCGGCTAGGTGCAGGGCCAGCGTGAGCTGCGACCAACCATTGAGCTGCTCGTTGATGGCTTCACGTATCGGCTCTACATCCAGCGGGCGCATCAGCTTGCCGATGAACTGCATCTGCCTGCGCTTGCCTTCAAAGTTGGTGATTTTTTTCGCACTTGCTATTGCGTCTAACAGTTTGTCGGGCAAATCAAGCCGCGCCATCAGGTCGGCGCGCAGGGTCAGCAGCGCTTCGCCAAGCGCCTGCTTTTCGTCGGCTTCGGCCTTGAGCTGGGTTTTGCTGGGCGGGCCGACTTCTTCAAGCGCGATTTCTTCCGGTTTGACGAAGCGGCCGTTGGACCAGTAGCCTTTGATAGCCTTGGGAGTCTTGTTGTTCATGGCAGTCAGTATCATAGCTACCCATATGACACCAAAGACCCCCCAAGCCGTTTCGCGCCAGCTAGCCACAGCCCGACCATCAACCCAGCCCGAAAAAGGCTTCAGTTACCACCGCGATTTTTTCGAACACCTGGTGGACAGCGCACTCAGTCACGCCAAAAAATTGGGCAGCACCGATGCCGCTGCCGAGGCATCCGAGGGCTGCGGCCTGTCGGTCAGCGTGCGCAAGGGCGAGCTTGAAAACGTCGAGCGCAACCGCGACAAATCGCTTGGTGTCACGGTCTACGTCGGCCAAAAGCGCGGCAATGCAGCCACCAGCGATTTTTCTGATGCTGCCATCAAACAAACCGTCAAGGCGGCATACGACATTGCACGCTTTACGGCAGAAGACAAATCATCCGGCCTGCCCGCTGACCGCGACATTGCACGTATTCACCCGGAGCTGGATTTATTCCACCCCTGGTCGATTACCAGCGAAGAAGCGGCAAAAATAGCGCTGGAATGCGAAGCTGCGGCACTGTCTACGTCAAAACGCATCACCAACAGCGAAGGCGCTGGCGTGTCGGCCCAGCAGAGCCATTTTTTCAGTGCCCACACGCGCGGCTTCCGGGGCGGTTACGCGAGTTCGCGGCACAGTATTTCAGTTGCGCCGATTGCTTCATCGCCCGGCAAAAGCGGCGACATGCAGCGCGATGCCTGGTACAGCTCGATGCGCGATGCCAGCGAGCTGGCCAGCCCGGCCGTGGTTGGCCGCTATGCCGCAGAGCGTGCACTGTCACGCCTGAAAAGCCGCAAAGTCAAAACCTGCGAATGCCCGGTGCTGTTTGAGTCCCCCCTGGCTGCCGGCTTGCTCGGCGGGTTTGTGCAGGCTGTGAGCGGCGGTGCCATCTATCGAAAGAGTACGTTTTTGCTCAATAGCATGGGCAAGCCGGCTTTCCCCAGCCATATCGACATTACTGAAGACCCGCACTTGCACAAAGGCAAGGGCAGTGCGCCGTTTGATGATGAGGGTGTGAAGACCCGTGCGCGTACGGTTGTCGATGCCGGCATTGTGCGCGGCTACTTTCTAAGCACCTATTCAGCCCGCAAGCTCGGTATGCGCACTACCGGTAACGCAGGCGGGTCGCACAACTTGGTGATGAGCAGCCGCCAGACGCAAGCGGGCGACGACCTCGATGCCATGCTGAAGAAGCTGGGCACAGGCCTGTTTGTGACCGAACTGATGGGCCAGGGCGTGAACTACGTGACGGGCGACTACTCGCGCGGCGCTTCCGGTTTCTGGGTCGAGAAAGGGCAGATCGCCTTTCCGGTCGAAGAAATCACGATTGCTGGCAACCTGAAAGACATGCTGATGGGCATTCAGGCCGTGGGAGCAGATACCTACAACTACGGGGCGAAAACCGTGGGGTCGATTCTTTTGAGCCGGATGAAAGTGGCGGGGAGCTGATTCCTTATCGGTGATGAGTCTGCGAATCCATGAATCAATCGCTCACAGATCTTGCGGATGCCAATCTGATCGAGGCGATACGCGAGCACGCACGCTGGCAGGACCCCTGCGAGTGTGTCGAAGAGGACGGCGTATTGATGATGGCTGGCGCCAACGCGTTCCCCGGAGCCTTCCGCAATTGCGTTGCGCGGGTGGACGCCAGCGTTCCTGCGGCACGGGTGCTGGAGCGGGCACAGGCATTCTTCTCGCATCGGGGCCGTGGCTTTACCGTGCTGGTTCGCGGCAGTCGCGATCAGGACCTGGCCGAGGCGCTCATGGCCGGGGGACTGGCGCCACTGGCCGACAGCCCGTGCATGCTGATCGAGGCGCCTGTCGCGGCACCAAGTATCCCGGCAGGCGTGCGGATCGAGCCGTTCCGCACAGAGGCGCAGGTGCAGCACGCCGTGCAAATCAATGAAGAAGCGTATGAAGCGCTCAAGCTGCCCGCGCACGAGACCCGGGTCTATTTCGGGCGGCCAGCCGCTTTGCTGTCGTCGCGCGTCATCGGTTTTGTCGCCTACCGAGACGGTGTTCCGCTAGCGACGGCCTTGACGATTCTGAGCGGTGATGGCGCTGGCGTTTACTGGGTGGGAACTGCATCCCATGCACGGCGCTCGGGCCTGGGTGAGATATGCACCCGGCTCGCGACCAACGCCGGTTTTGCCAACGGGGTCCGCGTTGTCACCTTGCAGGCCAGCCCTTACGGCGAACCGATCTACCAGCGGCT
>JBCKNJ010000063.1:0-10295 GCA_038902795.1 Polaromonas sp.
CTGAAATGGTTCGCAGCCTTGTTCTGGCGGAGCCTCCTATACATCGGTGGATAAAGGACTCGCCAGATGGCGCGGGCGTATACAGGGATTTCATGACCGTCATTCAGGAGCCGGTCTCAAAAGCGTTCAAAGAAGGCGATGACAAAGAAGCCATGCGGATTTTCGTGGACGGAATGTCCGGTACGCGTGGATTTGAAAACCTTCCGCCCGCCCGTGTTACCGCAATCATGCAGAACGCCCGTGCAATGAAAGCAATCGCCGTATCCTCCAATCTGCACCCAGCTCTTCCAAAGAAAGAAGTGAGGCGCCTGAAACTTCCGGTCTTGATTGTCTCTGGCCAAAATACGATCAAGATTCATGAGCTAGTTAACGAAGAGCTTGCGCGCCTCCTCCCAAGAGCTAAACGCGTAACTATCTCAAAGGCGGGACATGGATCGGCGCGTGAGAACCCGCTAGCATTTAATGAGGCCGTGCTTAAATTTCTATCTTGTCTTGGGAATCAGTAATGCGAGAAGCGAGAGGCTGTTTTAGAAGTCATGGCACGGATCGCAAACATGATCGCCGCGTAGCTGAAGGACAAGCTTGCGCGCTAGATGTTGGCCAAGAGTACTATTGAGATAACTTTTAAGAGAAGAGCATGAATAAGCCCACCAGCCGGCGCCGCTTTATCAGAAACCTGACCGCGCTCGGCGCGCTCGCATCGCTGCCCGCCGCCGCGCAGCCCGTGAATTGGCCGACCAAGCCGATCCGCATAATCGTCGTTACCCCGCCCGGCAGTCAGCCGGACATCGTCGCGCGCCTGCTCGCCCAAAAATTAACCGACGCGCTGGGAAAGCCAGTCGTGGTCGAAAACGTTGCCGGTGCCGCCGGAAATATCGCAACCGACCTCGTCGCGAAAGCAGCGCCGGATGGCTACACGCTGGGACTACTGGGCCAGGGGCAGCTCGCCATCAATCCCAGCCTGTACAAGCTGGCGTATGACCCAGTGAACGATTTCGCGCCGGTTTCGCAGGTCTATCTGAGTACGTCCGTCCTGGTCGTTCACAACGCAGTGCCGGCGAAGAGCGTCAAGGAGTTGGTCGCCTTGGCCAAAGCGCAGCCGGGCGGGCTCACGTTCGCCTCCGCCGGCAGCGGGAGCCCCCTTCACATGGCCGCGGAATTGTTCAAGTCCGCTGCAGGCCTCGACATCCGGCACATTCCCTACAAAGGCGGGGTGGCGGCTATCCCGGACCTGCTTGGCGGGCGCGTCACGATGATGTTTGGCCAGACATCGCTGGTCTTACCGTTGGTGCGCGAAGGGAAGCTACACGCGCTCGCGGTGACCTCGTTAAAGCGCGTGCTGGCGTTCCCGGAGTTGCCGACCATCGCCGAGTCCGGCTATCCGGGCTTCGAGTCTACGTCCTGGATCGGCTTGCTCGCGCCGGCAAAGACCCCGTCTGCGATTATTCGCAAGCTTCATCTCGAAACCGTCAAGGCGCTCGCGCTACCCGACTTGCGCGCCAAACTCGCCGATCTTGGTCTGGAAGGAATCAGCACCTCGCCCGATGAGTTCGCCGCGGTCATCAAGTCCGAGATCCCGAAGTGGGCGAAGCTGATCAAGGAGTCGGGCATCAAGCCGGATTAGTGTCTCTGTCGACCGTAATCGTACGTACAAAAAATTCAGGTGGACGAACCCGGTCTGTCAGCGCGGGATGTTCACTGCGAATATCTTTTTGGGGGTTGCCGCACAAGCGGCGCACTGGTGGCGTTTGAGCCTCTTTATCCGATGCGCTTCAGCGTCATTGCAACGCGGGCGTGGTCACGCAATAGCGTCGGCGCGAGTCGGGCTCGCCTTATCAACTCCTGACACGTCTATCCCAAATTACCAGCAGCATCACCGCCATACGTAACTACACACAAAATGTGTAGTTACAGCTATACTCCCAACATGAACAGCGCAGACATCATCGCAAAACTCAAAGCTGAAGGCTGTACAAAGTCCATCAAGCAGATAACCACATCAAGTTCAAGCACTTGGACCGGCTGGGTTATGTGACTGTCGCGCACCCCAAGAAGGACATCCCGATTGGCACGCTGAAAAACATCTATCACCAAGCTGGCTGGAAATAACTATGCTCTACTCTGTCTACATTCACTCTGGCGACGATTCACATGCTCACGGAGTCACATTCCCAGACTTCCCAGGTTGCTTTTCAGCGGCTGACGATTGGCATCAACTCCCCGCCATGATTCAGGAGGCGGTCGAAGTTCACTTCCATGGCGAGAATGCCACGATTCCAGCGCCTACGCCGTTGGGCGACCTGTTAGCTAATCCAGCCTACCAAGGCGGTGCATGGATGCTGGTTGAGATTGATTTGTCAAAAGTCAGCAGCAAGCCGGTCCGCTTGAATATCTCGTTGCCAGAAAGCCTGGTGCACGATATTGATGCCGCAGCAAAGAGCCAGCATTTAACCCGCTCCGGTTTTCTAGCGCAGGCGGCAATGAAGGCAATGAGATAAAGAGACAAAAACAACGAGGTCAGATCTCAATACTGTTCGGATAGCGCATTTCTTGGGCCTGCCGGAGCGCTGCCTGCTTCCTACTTTTTGTAAGGGTTCTCAAAGCCATTCAGCAGGTTTCAGTTCTTGGGCTCTGTGATAAAGCCTATCTTGCGCAAACCGGCTTGCTGCGCTGCCGCCATGGCCTGCGCAACGCGCTCGTAGCGCACCGCCTTGTCGCCGCGAATGTGCAGATCCGGCTGCGGGTTCTGGGCCGCTGCTGATTTGAGGCGTGGAGTCAGCTCTTCGTCCTTGATTTGCGCTCCATCCAGAAAATAGGCGCCCTCTGCATTCACACTCAGCACCACGTTGGCGGGCTTGATCAGTTCGGGTTCATTGGTAGCGCGCGGTAAATCAATATTCACGGCGTGCTTCATGACTGGCACGGTGATGATGAAAATGATGAGCAGCACCAGCATGATGTCCACCATCGGGGTCATGTTGATCTCGTTCATCACGTCATCGGTGTCGTCTTGGGTTCCAAAAGCCATAGCGTTTGTCCTGTTAATTCAAGTTTTTAATCAAGCTTTTTTGATCGGCAGCACGTTGCTTGATGCCACCGTGTCGGCAGCGGTTACCCGCGCACCGGTCACAAAGTAGGCATGCATGTCGTGGGCAAAGCGGTTGAGCTTTTGCAGCACGCCCTTGTTGCCGCGCACCAGCGCGTTGTAGCCGAGCACCGCCGGAATGGCGACCGCCAGGCCCAGCGCCGTCATGATCAATGCCTCGCCGATCGGGCCGGCCACCTTGTCGATGGTGGCCTGGCCGGCCGTGCCTATGGCCAGCAGTGCATGGTAGATGCCCCAAACAGTGCCAAACAGGCCAACGAAAGGCGCGGTCGAGCCAACAGATGCCAGTATGGCCAGACCTGATTGCAGTTTGGACGTGAACTCGTCAATCGCGTTGCGCAAGGTGCGTGTGACCCAGTCGCTCACGTCAAGCGCATCATGCAGGTGTGCCTTGGTGTCGCGGTGGTGCAGTGTGGCCTCGCGGCCTTCAAGCGCGAGCTGGCGGAAAGGGTTGGCGGGGTCATTGCCGAGCTTGGCGAGGCCGGCGACAAAGTCCTCGCTGTGCCAGAAGTCTTCGGCGCTTTTGGCAATCCGCTTGAACTTGATCAGATCCAGCGTCTTGATGATGATGACTATCCACGATGCAAGTGACATGAGCAGCAGCAGCAGCGCAACGAATTTGGTGACGATATCGCCTTGTGCCCAGACGTTGGCAAGGCCGAATTGGGGGTTCATGAATCAATACTCCAGTCATCAAAAAAAATGGGCTGTTCTGCAATTACTCCAGAACCCAGTTTATAGGCACGTTAAACCACATCGCCTCAGCCACGCCGCCACGTTTGCCGGGCACGTAGCGCCAGCGCATCACAGTTGCCATTGCAGCCTGGTCAAGTCTGTCAAAGCCGCTCGATTTAGCGATTTCAGCACGTTGCGGCAGGCCATCTACACCAATCAATACGCGAACCGTCGTTTTGCCCTGCTCATTGAGGCGGCGGCTGAGTGCCGGGTAAGGCGGTGTTGGATTTTGCAGGTAACTGGCATCGCTCGATGGCAACTGGATTGCAGGCGGCGAGGGCGGTGCCACAGGCGTAACTGCAACAGGCGCAACTGCAACAGCTGCAGCGATGGGGGCAGGGGCGGTTTGTGGTGTGGTTACGCCCGTCGGTGCATTGGCAGTATTGGAGAGGGGCTTAGGGTCTGCAATGGCCAGGGGTTGCGGCGCGGGCGCTTTGGCCTCCGCCCTTTTGACCGGCTTGGGCGGTGTGGGAGGGGTTGGCGGCACCGGCGTTATGGGCGTTACCTTTGGGGCGGGTGGCTCAATAAATTGCGACAACACCTCGGCCGGAACAATAATTTCAACCGCACGCATCAACAGACCGCTTTGCAGCGCCCAGATAAACCCGACGTGAAAGGCCACTACGGCCAGCGCAATGATGGCGTTGCGGCTTAGGTGCAAGCCTTTGCTAGGTCGGGTGGCGGGAAATACGGTAGCGTTCATGTACAGATGGTGAAGAAGTTAGCGCACTTTAGCGCCGCAGGTGCAATGGTAATAGCCTAAAATAAAATAGCGATTTTATTCAAGCTGCCGGAGCGTTTTTAATGGCCCAATTTGCCCTGCGTCTGTTGCCTTGCCTTATTGCATTGTTCGCGGCAACGTCCGTGCTGGCCGAAGAAGTGCGGGTTGCTGTAGCGGCCAACTTCACTGCACCCATGAAGCTTATAGCTGCCGATTTTGAAAAGAAAAGTGACCATCAGGCGGTACTGACATTCGGCTCCACCGGCAAGTTCTACGCGCAAATCACCAACGGCGCGCCGTTTGACATGTTGCTGTCGGCGGATGAAAAAACGCCTGTAAAACTTGAGAAAGAAGGCGCTGCTGTTGCCAGCTCGCGCTTTACCTATGCGACTGGCCGTTTGGTGCTGTGGTCTGCCAAGGGTGGTGTGGTTGATGACAAGGGTGAGGTTCTTAAAAAAGGCAATTTTAAAAACATCGCCATCGCTGCGCCCAAGCTGGCACCGTATGGCGCTGCAGCTGTTGAAACCATGAACAAGCTGGGTCTTGCTGCCAGCCTGGAGCCTAAATTGGTTCAAGGAGAAACCATTGGTCAGGCCTTCAGTTTTGTGCAGACTGGCAATGCAGAACTGGGCTTTGTGGCGCTGTCGCAGGTGGTTGAAAACGGCAAGATAAAATCCGGCTCTGGCTGGATAGTGCCCGAGAACCTGCATAGCCCCATCAGGCAGGATGCCGTGCTGCTCGCACGCGGCAAAGACAACAAGGCCGCCATTGCGCTGCTGGCTTACCTGAAGACCGACAAAGCCAAGGCCGTGATTCGTTCTTTTGGCTACACGCCTTGAGCGGCCTGACCCCCAGCTACATTTAGCCCATGCTTAACGACGCAGTCCTGCAATCCATCACGCTGACCATCAGGCTGGCGGCTACCACCACCATTATTTTGCTGCTGCTGGGTACGCCGCTGGCCTGGTGGCTGGCGCGCACGCGCTCGTGGCTGAAAGGCCCGATTGGTGCGCTGGTCGCGTTGCCGTTGGTGTTGCCGCCTGTGGTGCTGGGTTTTTATTTGCTGGTGTTGATGGGGCCGCAGGGGCCAATCGGGCAACTGACGCAGTCGCTTGGCTTGGGGCTTTTGCCTTTCAGCTTTACGGGGCTGGTGATTGGCTCGGTGCTGTATTCCATGCCCTTTGTGTTGCAGCCGTTGCAAAACGCATTTGAGGCGATTGGCGACAGGCCGCTGGAAGTCGCGGCAACCTTGCGCGCCTCGCCGCTGGATACCTTTTTCAGCGTCGTGCTGCCGCTGGCACGGCCCGCGTATCTGACAGCAGCCGTTATGGGCTTTGCACACACGGTCGGCGAGTTCGGCATTGTGCTGATGCTGGGCGGTAGCATCCCCGGCAAAACGCGCGTGATGTCGGTGCAAATTTACGACCATGTTGAGGCGCTGGAATATTCACAGGCGCACTGGTTGGCGGGTGGGCTGCTGGTGTTTTCGTTCTTGGTGTTGCTGGCGCTTTACACGTTGCAGCCGACGGGTCGCAAACAAAAGAGTCAAAAAGGGAAAGGCAGATGAGCCGCATCACGGCAACGCTCAAGCAAACGCTGGGCAGCTTCTCGCTGGACGTGGCGCTTGACTTGCCCGGTCGTGGCGTGACGGCCATCTTTGGCGCATCAGGTTCCGGCAAGACAAGCCTGCTGCGCAGCATTGCCGGGCTGGAGCACGCGAACGGTGGCTACCTCTCGGTCAACGGTGAGGTTTGGCAGGACGATAGCTGCGGCATCTTCATGCCCGTCTATCAACGGCCATTGGGCTATGTGTTTCAGGAGGCCAGTCTTTTTTCGCACCTGACAGTGCGGCGTAATTTGGACTATGGCAGGCGGCGTGTGCCTGCTGATGCGCAGCGTGTGTCGCTCGATCAAATCATTGCGCTACTCGGCATCGAAGACCTGCTACAGCGCCAGAGCGACAGCCTCTCCGGTGGCGAGCGGCAGCGCGTGGCCATCGCGCGGGCTCTGGCCACCAGCCCCAGGCTGCTGCTGATGGACGAGCCGCTGGCCTCGCTGGACGGCCAGCGCAAGGCCGACATATTGCCTTACCTTGAACGACTGGTTGCCGAGCTGGACATCCCTGTGCTTTACGTTAGCCACGCACCAGACGAGGTAGCGCGGCTGGCCGACCACTTGGTGCTGCTGGACGCTGGCCGCGTGCTGGCTGCCGGGCCCACCCGCGAGCTGATGATCCGGTTGGACTTGCCGCTGGCCCACGGCGACAGCGCAGCCGCCATCATTGATGCGCTGGTGACCCGTGTCGAAACTGCCTACCACCTGAGCCACGCCGAATTTTCAGGCGGCAGCATCAGCCTGCTCAATCCGCTACTGAAAGTCGGCCAGCGTGTGCGGGTGCGCATACAGGCGCGCGACGTGAGCATCACACTTGCGCGCCAGCAGGGCACCAGCGTGCAAAACATCTTCGCCGTCACCGTGGCCAGCCTGTCACCTGACAGCCCCGGCCAGCTTATGCTGGGGCTTGATGCGAATGGCAGCACGCTACTGGCCCGCATTACCCGCAAGTCAGCCGATGCGCTTGGACTGGCACCAGGTAGCCAGGTGTTTGCCCAGGTCAAGGGCGTGGCGGTGTTGGGTTAAATCAATACTCCAGCCGCTCAGGCCTGATCTCTTGCAGGATGGTGGTGGAGATCTCTTCAATCGACTTGGTGGTGGTCGACAGCCAGCGAATGCCTTCGCGCCGCATCATGGCCTCGGCCTCGTGGATTTCGTGGCGGCAGTTGCTCAGGCTGGCGTAGGTCGAGTTGGGCCGGCGCTCGTTGCGGATCTGCGCCAGGCGCTCGGGGGCAATCGTCAGGCCGAAGATTTTTTTGCGGTGCGGCACCAGCGCGGGGGGCAACTGGCGGCGCTCAAAGTCTTCGGGGATCAGCGGGTAGTTGGATGCCTTCAGGCCGTACTGCATCGCCAGGTACAGCGAGGTCGGCGTTTTGCCGCTGCGGCTGACACCGACCAGTATCACGTCCGAGTCGGCCAGGTCTTTGATGCTCTGGCCGTCGTCATGCGCCAGCGAGAAGTTGATGGCCTCGATGCGGGCATCGTATTCCTGGCTTTTTGATGCGTCTGAAAAGCGGCCGACGCGGTGGTTGGACTTCATGCCTAGCTCGCTCTCCAGCGGCTCGACAAACATGCCAAACATATCGAGCAACATGCCGTGGCAATTGGCCTTGATGACGGCCAGTATGTCCATGTTGACCAGTGTCGTGAAGACGATGGGCCGCTTGCCATCGACTTCACCCGTGTGGTTGATCTGGCGAATCGCCTGATGCGCCTTGTCCACGCTGTCGATGAAGGGCAGGCGCACGTGGCGCGCCTTCATTTCAAACTGCGCCAGGATGGCGTTGCCGAAGGTTTCAGCGGTGATGCCGGTGCCGTCAGAGATAAAAAATACGGTGCGGTTGGACATGGTGACTCTTTTAGGGCTCGTTCAGAAATAACTTGCACATTTGGCTCGCCAGCTTCGGGCGCCCTGCGTTGTTGCGAATCGATTGTGTGGCAGAGCCACACGGCACGCTTCGCGCCTAGCATGGCATTCCGAATCCGACGCGCCAAATGCACAACTTATTCCAGAGCGAGCCCTTAGCTGGTTGAAAGGCATGGAAGGGTGGGCGCGGCAGTAGCCCCCATAAGCCCCCGTACAATGTACAGTGCATTCGGTCGGGATCGCTGCTTTTACCAAGCCCGCGATTTGCGGTGTTTGGCGGTTTTTTATTTAGCTGGGGTCATATGGCAGTGCATGAAAGTTCGATAAAAAGCAAGGACTTGCATAATTTTTGGCCGGCTACCTTATACCGCATCGTTCGATATATACCGCAGATGGTGCGGTATACATTACGTTGGCGGACGCATAGCCATATATAACTTTCGAGGCAAATAAATATGCAAACAGCAGACATTATTCTAACAATATCGGTTTTGTTTTCGGCTCTCGCGTTGGTGATAGCAGGCATCACTTATTTTGCTACGCGACAGTACTTTCATCGCGAGGTCAATCATCGGCTAACCGAGAGAATATACGAAATCAATAGGCTTAATCTTAGAATATCCACAGATCACAAAATTGCTTTACGAAAAATCTTCGCATAAAGGACAATACTTTTCACCCGAAACACCCCACGACGAAATTTATTTCCAGGTTAAAACCTGGATTTATTATCACCTGGATTATTTCGATGAGACATTTTCTGTGGTTTCAGGTGATAAAAAACTTGAGCAGGCACTTGAGTTTGACGACTGGAAGAATTGGATTATTAAAAAAATGCGACACCCTCTATACAAAGAAGTGTACGAGAGAGAGTCATCAATTTGGGGTGAAAAATTCAGAACATTTATTCGTAATAACCAAGACAAGCTACGTGAGCCACCAGATCCTGAGATTTTGTAGCGAATGAAAACGCTCTGGGTCTATAGTCATAGCATAGGCCTAACCCTGCATTCGAGAGGGACGCTAACCTTCCCCCAAATTAGTTGACACCTCCCCCTAACCAAACGGAGGTGTTTCATGGCCAAATCAGGTCTTCCAAAAGTGCATCGTTACAGCATGCATTTCAAGGCAACCGCAGTACGTTTAAGCGGGCTCCCCGATGTGCTCATTCAGGATGTCGCAGAGGCGCTGGACATCCATCCCTTCATGCTGTCACGCTGGCGCAAACAAGCGAGGGAGGGGTTAATCATGACTAAGGGAATCAAGCTGGATGACGAGACTGTCGCCGAACTCAAGCGACTGCGCGAGCTGGACAAGAAATACAAAATCCTGCTACAGGAGCACGACCTCCTAAAAAAAGCCATCCGGTTTACTTCCGATCGAAATCGGAAATCTTCGGCTTCATCGAAGTAAACCGGGGAAAGCAGACCATCGCGTTGATGTGCCGTGTGTATGGTGTCACCCGTGCCGGCTACTATGCCTGGCTGCGTCGTGGCCCGAGTCAGAGAACACAACAAAACGACACGTTGGCACAGCACATTAAACAAGTTCATCAGGCGAGTCGCGGCACCTACGGCAGCCCCAGGGTATATCGGAAGCTGAAGTTACAGGGCATCCCTGTGAGCAAAAACCGCGTTGCCAGACTCATGCAAAGCCATGGCATCAAGGGCAGGGTCGCGACCTTGCGCTACACCTCACCGAATCTGAAAAAGTTCTACGCTGCCTTACCCAACCAACAACTTGAACACCGGGCTGAGTCTTTGAATCAGCTATGGGTGGCTGATATTACCTACCTCAAGGTGGGTTCGGTCTACCGCTATCTGGCTGTAGTGATGGACAGATGTTCGCGGCGTATCGTGGGCTGGGCATTCGGGCAGCAGAAAAATGTTAAGTTGACCTTGCGTGCGCTCAACAATGCGGTGACCAAGCGTCACCCGCCCGCAGGGCTGATCTTCCACACGGATCGCGGCATCGAGTATTACGCCAATGCCTTCCGGGCGAGACTGGCGCAATTGAACATTACCCAGAGCATGAACCGGCCGGGCAAGGTGACGGACAATGCCTTTATGGAGTCATTCTTCCATTCCATGAAGGCCGATGTCATTCATGGTTGCAAATTTAATGAGGACAACGAAATGCTATCCGTCATACGCAGCTATATTCCTTTCTATAACCACAGTAGGATGCATTCATCCTTAAACTACGTATCGCCAGCAACGTATGAAAATCAGTTGGCTTAATCGGGTGTCAAT
>JBCKNJ010000064.1:0-10254 GCA_038902795.1 Polaromonas sp.
CCTTGCCGTGCTACAGCACTGTCTGCGGCTATCAAACCGCTGTATGCGTGCGCACCCACTCCCGCATGGCATCATTCACCCGCGTTTGCCAGCCTTTGCCGGTCGCCTTCACAGCGGCCAGCACGTCGGCATCAAAGCGGATGGTGGTTGGCACCTTTAGGGCGGCCTTTTGCGGGCCGCGCTGCTTGGTGAGCATGGCGTACAGCTCGGGCGCAAGTACCTCCCGTGCGGGCTTGAAATGCTTGAAATCTTCGGCGGTCAGTTCCCTGACTTCGCCGTCATCATCAATCAGTGGGGCGCGTGCGTTCATAGTCTCTTACCTCTCGTTTGTTGGCCTTGCGAAAACTGATAACCCGAATGCCCAAGGGCAGCGGCATGAAACACAGCACATGCAGGCGCTTGTCCAGAAAACCCACCGCCACCAGCCGAGACTCGGGGTACGCCTTGCGGGTGTCTTGCTCAATGTCTGCCGTGCCAAAGTCGAACTCGCCAGCACTCTCAAACGACAGTCCGCGACTCTTGATGTTGGCGGCGTTCTTGGCTGGGTCAAACTCGATTTGCATTGGCTGATTGTATTAACAAATATGCCAACAGTCAATCAAATTGTTAATACATTTTCGAGTTAAAGGGGTCAGGCTCGGATTAAAGGTGCCAAAAATCAGCGGTCGAGTATTTCGATAGGCGTGGTTCAAAATCGGGTAACACTTTTTCGGGTGGCCATCGATTGAGTCAGGAGTTATTGGGGTCAGACACCAATTTCGCTGCGGTGCATCGCACCGCGCCCTCCGGGCGAGCCATAGGCTAGTCGCATTTGGGCTCTGACCCCAAAAACTCCCCAAAAACGTTACTTTTTGAACCACGCCCCTTTGTGGTCGGCTTTGATTCGCCCTGCTTCGAGCTATAGATTTTTCGGCTCAGTTTTTGATGCGGTGGGGGAGGCCATCCGCAAGGCATGCCTAGGGACCCTCTGCATAACTCCCTGCGGTCTGTGATTGCGCGGGCTCGAGCGGTCCGCTGCGTTGTTTTTCTTGCCAATAGCTGGGCTATTGACTGCAAAAAGACGCCTTGCGGCCCATCTCGATCCGCACACCACAGCCTCGCCAGAGTTATGCAGAGGGTCCCTAGAATTAGGTTACACCATGGCCGCCACGGCCAGCGAGGTGGAAATACACTATTCGACGGTCAGCGAAATCATCAAGGGCGAGCAGTGAAAAGTGTGATGTCAAGACTTGACCCCTTTTACTTCCAGCGGTGGCACGCGGTTTGGGCTTGGCTTGTGGCTCAGATGGGAGCGTTACGATTTTCTGTGTGCGGGTTAACATGTGGCATGTCAAGACCTGAGGTGTACCCGAATGGCATTAGAAAATTAATCAGCCCCCTTTTATGGCACATCAGAACCGCGTCGTGGTGAACCTGTTGAAGGATCTGTATCTCGGATCCTCAGTGGCGGAAAGTGATAACCTGCTCGAAACAGCGCGCGTCGAAACATCGGCATTCAGTGACTTGCTGAATGATCGTGTCGACCTTGTGCCGGGCACTAAGGGCTCTGGTAAGAGCTCGCTATTCAGGTTCGTTGTCGAATTTTTTCCCGACCACCTTTTAAGACAAAGGAAAGTAGTTGTCGCACACGGCGTTCAGGCGCCGGGAGACCCTGTATTTCACGCCTTTGCCGATCAGTTCAAAGTTTTAAGTGAGGAGGATTTTGTAAGCTTTTGGTGCATTTATCTCGTATCACTCGCGCACGAGCAGTTCATTAAGGACCCGAAGTATAGACCGTGGTTGACTGGTGCAAGCAAGGAGATGCAAGAATTTCGGGCTGCCTGTGAAAAGGCGAGGATTCCAGAAATAAAATCCACGAAGTCCCTCAAAGACATTTTGGCGTGGGCGCTTCACGTGTTGGGCACTTGGCGGCCGAAATTGAGATACAAAATGCCAGATAACGCTGGGGAGCTTGAACTGGACCTATTTGGAGACCCGAAAGAAATTCAACCGTCGTCACAAGAACCTGGAGGTACCGAAACGCTTCCTAGCTATGTGAATGAAATTAAAGAGACCCTTGAGGGAGTGCTAACCAAGAGCAATTTATCATTATGGTTAATGGTCGACCGGCTGGACGAAATATTTCCACGACGCTCAGAGGTCGAGAGGAAAGCCCTGCGAGGACTGTTGCGCGCAATGCGCTTTTTTAGTTCTAGCAGCATTCGAGTGAAGATATTTTTGCGGGACGACATGCTAGACAACATTGTTCATGCAGGAGATGGGTTTACCGCGCTCACTCATGTAACAGCGCGGCAAGCGGATACGCTGCGATGGACCGAGGAGCAGATTCTCACGATGATAATCAAGAGAATATGCGCTAATAAGGGGATAGCCGAGTATCTTGATTTTGACGCCAAGCAAGTAGAAGTCAACGCGGCATACAGATCGCAGTGTTTTAAGAAGATATTTCCAGAGCAGGTTTTCAAAGGAACCAGTCAGAGCAAAACGCTTCGCTGGATCTACAACCGATGCGCGGACGGGCGCGGTGTGGTGACGCCGCGCGATGTTCTTGATCTGCTCATTCGAGCGAAGCAACGGCAGGAAGACTTGTGCGCGGCGGACCTTGACGGTACGACCGATGCAATTATCGGTTCAGCGGCGATTCAGCATGGTCTGCAAGAGCTGTCGAAGCGTAAACGGCAAACCTACCTGCAAGCGGAGTTTCCCCATCTGTGGCCGCATATAGAAAAATTCGTAGGTGGCAAGACGGACTACAGTGAGGCAGCCATGAGGGTACTGCTCGGAAGTGGTTGGCAGAATATTGCGGAGAATCTGGTCGCTTTAGGAGTATTGAGTAAGAAAAGAGAAAGCTATTACATCCCGTTTTTATACCGAGACGGCCTAGAACTCACGCAAGGAAAGGCGTAGCAACTAATATCGGTGATGGCACGGAAGGCGATCGAGTCGTAGGTCGCCCGCTCGATCTTGCGGCTCCCGAACACGCCGGTGGCGTAGCCATAAACCAGCAGGCCCAGCAGAAGGATAGGACTTTCAACCGCATGTGCCCAAGTATGGCACCGAAAAGCGCCCTCAAGAGTCGTGCTTTCCTTGAACGACATGCAAAGCTGGGCTACAGGCACAGCCCTGCCCCGTCACAGTCGTCGCTTTTTAGGTCAGCAGGTTCACCAGTCTGTGCGCTGACCCCAAGCGGCGAGGAAGCGTGGCTTGCCATGGCCCTAAACACTCAGGTAAGCGCGCCGTACCTCTTCGTTGGCTAACAAGTCGGCCATCGAGCCAACCAAGCAGGCGCATCAGGCGTGAGCAGCCTCGCCCAGCACTTTTGCAGCCCATTGGTTCAGGCTGGTGCCGCTGCCTTTGGCTGCAATCAACGCGGCGCTGTGTACTTCGGGCGGCACGCGCAGCATGAGCTTGCCACTGGCTGGCTTTTCAACCGCCTTGCCGATCTTGGCGCAGGTATCGATATAGTCGTCAACCGCTTCTGCAAACGCGGCGCGAAGGCCGCGCACGGTGTCAGCGTGGAACCCGACCACATCAGTAATGCCGAGCAGGTGGCCGACAAAAATATCATCTCGTTCGTCAAAATCAACACGGGCGGTTTGCCCTTTGTAGGTCATGGTGTTCATGGCTTTACTCCGATAGTTTCCAAAAATTTACGCGCATCGTCAACCTGGTATTGCTTGGCTTCTTTGGCCGGGTGGGGCCTGTGGAATGTGCCGACCGTGGTGCCATGCACAAAGCGCACCCGCGAGCCACTGCCTTCAACGCACTTGCAGCCAACGGCCATCAGCAGCGACTCAATCCGCGCCCATTCAACATTTGCCGGCGTCGGCTTGCTGAAGATGGATTCAAGTGTTTTGCGTTGCTTGCTGTTCATGCTATCAACTATAGCAATCAATCATAAAAATGCAATCACTATTTGATATCAATGGAGTTTTCAAATTCATCGTGCCCTAAACACTCAGGTAAGCGCGCCGGACCTCGTCGTTGGCTGACAAGTCGGCCATCGAACCTTCGTACCGAATTTGCCCTTTTTCGAGCACGTAGGCGCGGTCGGACACCAGCTCGGCAAAGTGCATGTTTTGCTCTGATAGCAAAATACTCACGCCGTGGCCTTTAAGCTCCAAAATCATCTGCACCATTTGCTCAACAATCACCGGGGCCATGCCTTCGGACGGCTCATCGAGCAACACGAGGTAGGGGTTGCCCATCAGTGTGCGGGCGACGCTGAGCATTTGCTGCTCACCGCCACTCATGCGAGAACCCAAACGATTCGGCATTTCGCCAAGATTGGGGAACAACTTGAACAAGCGCTCGGGTGTCCACCTAGGTGCAGCCGTACCGTCAGGCCAGCGACGCTCGGGCTGCTTGCCAACCTCCAGGTTTTCCATCACCGTCAGGTCGGTGAACACGCGACGGTCTTCGGGCACAAAGCCAAGACCCAAGCGCGCGGCCACGTGCGGTTCGGTTTTAGAAATGTCAATGCCTAAAAATTGAATGACTCCACTGCGCTTGGCGAGCATGCCGATCAGCGTTTTAAGCGTGGTGGATTTCCCGGCCCCGTTGCGGCCCATCAGGGCGACGACTTCGCCGCGTTTGACCTCAAGGTTCACGTCGTACAAAATTTGCGCCGCGCCATACCAAGCAGACAAGCCCTTTGCCTCAAGTAGCACGCCAGCGCTCATCTGGCCACCGCATCAGATTCAAGCAGCGATTTGGCCTGGACCTTCATTTTCTCAAACGTCTTGCCGCTGCCAAAGTACACCTCTTGCACTTTAGGATGATCGCGAATCTCCAGTGGCTTGCCCTGGGCAATCAAGCGCCCGCGCGCCAGCACGATGATACGGTCAGCGTAGGCAAACACCACGTCCATGCTGTGCTCTGTAAACAGCACGGCGATGCCACGATCAATCACCAACTGTTTGGTCAAGGCCATCAAGGCGTTGCGTTCGTTAGCGGCCATGCCAGCTGTGGGCTCATCCATCAGCAGCAGCTTGGGTGAATTGGCCATGGCAATAGCCAGTTCAACGCGTTTGACATCGCCATAGGCCAACTCGCTGCACGGGCGGTCAGCTTGCGCCTTCATGCCGACTTGCTCTAACAGTGCCAAAGCTTGGTCCCGCTTGTAGTCGGCAGCGCGTCGCCAGATTGAAAACAATTTACTGCTATGCGACAGCAGTGCCATTTGCACGTTCTCAACCACCGTGAGTGATGCAAAGGTTTCGGCAATTTGAAAGGTGCGACCCACACCTAGATGCCAAATCGCACGCGGCGTACGGCCTAGCAGCTCTTGCCCCTCAAGCAAAATCGAACCCTGGTCAGCTGGCAACTGGCCGTTAATCATGTTGAAAGTGGTGGACTTGCCCGCACCGTTGGGGCCAATGAGCGCCAGCAACTCACCGGCGTGTAAATCGAAACTGATAGCGTCAACCGCCTTCACGCCACCGAACGATTTACCGAGGTTCTCTACCCGCAACAGCGGAAAATTACTCGGGGAGTTACTTAGGATGCTACTCATGGCGCGGCTCCAGCGTTGCGCCGCAAGAATCGATCAAACAGCTGCTTGCAAAAGCCGGCAATGCCCTGCGGGAACAGCAGCACCAGCAGCAAAATAATCGCGCCCAACATGGCGCGCCAGTAGTCGGTATTGCGCGCCACGGTGTCGTGCAGCCACACAAAAGTAAAGGCACCCACCACCGGGCCGGCCAGCGTTTGCATACCGCCGAGCAGCACCATGACCAAGCCATCAACCGACTTGCCCACGCTCAAACTTTCAGGCGAAATGCTGCCTTTTGAAAAGGCGTAAAGCGCACCCGCCAAGCCCGCTGCCGCGCCCGCAATGACAAACGCCATCCACTGCATGCGTTTGACATCGATACCAATCGCATCTGCTCGCAACACCGAGTCACGCCCGGCACGCAGCGCGTAGCCAAACGGTGAAAACAACGCGCGGCGCAAGCCAAAAACAGCGGCTGCAACCAGCACCAAGGTGAGCCAGTAATAGGCGCGTTTATCGGTCAACCATTCGGCAGGCCAGACACCCGTTAGGCCATTGCTGCCGCCGGTAAAACTATCCCACTGGAAAACAATGGCCCAGGTAATTTGCGCAAACGCCAGCGTGAGCATGGCCAGATATACACCCGACAAACGTACCGCAAACCAACCATAAAAAAGCGCGCCTATGGCCGCTACCAAAGGCGCGACCACCAGCGCGGCCTCCATCGGCATGCCGCTTGATCGCACCAACAGCGCCGCAGCATAGGCCCCCAGCCCAAAGTACGCCGCGTGGCCAAACGAATGCATGCCTGCAGGCCCCATGATGAAGTGCAGGCTGGCAGCAAACAATGCGGCAATCAACAGGTCAATCATCAGCACCGTGGTATACGGGGAGTTAGCGGTTAGCACGGGCATCAAAGCCAGCAGCACGCCAACGACCACAGCCGCTACAAGGTATGCGCGCCCGCCTTTGCGCAGCGGCTCTTCTGGCATTCCCACATAGCGGCTAGGCGCTTGCGGCCTGCCAAACAGCCCCCAGGGCCGCCATACCAGCACAACCGCCATCACCACAAAGTCAACTACCAGCGTGAGCTTTGAAAACGAGATGCTGTAGCCGAACACTTCAACCACACCAAGCCAAATACAAATCGCTTTGATTTCAGCAATCAGCAAAGCGGCCGCAAAAGCGCCGGGGATAGACCCCATGCCACCGACCACCACCACCACAAAGGCAGAGCCTATGGTGTTGAGGTCCATCTCCAGCGTGGCGGGCTCGCGCGGCAATTGCAACGCACCGCCCAAGCCTGCCAGCATGGCCCCTAATGCGAACACCGAAGTGAACAACCAGGCCTGGTTAACGCCCAGTGCACTGACCATGGCGCGGTCTTGCGTGGCGGCGCGCACCAACGTACCCCAGCGGGTGCGGGTAAGCAGCAGCCACAACAAGCCCAGCACGCTAGGGCCCACGACAATCAGAAAAAGGTCGTAGCTGGGAAATTGCCTGCCTAAAATTTCAACAGCGCCTGTAAGGCCAGGCGCACGCGGGCCGAGCAACTCCTCAGGCCCCCAAAAGTACAGCACCACATCTTTGATGACCAACATCAAAGCAAAGGTTGCCAGCAGTTGAAACAGCTCGGGTGCTTTGTAAATGCGGCGCAGCAACACCACTTCAATCAGCGCGCCAATCACGCCAACGGCTAGCGCGGCCAACACCAACGCCAGCCAAAAACCGACGCTGCCACCGACCCAATTGCCCATGCGGGCAACCAACGTGTAGGCGATGTAAATCCCCAGCATGAAGAAAGAGCCGTGCGCAAAGTTGACGATGCGCGTGACGCCAAAAATCAGCGACAGCCCGACAGCCACCAGAAACAGCGACGACGCACCGGCCAGGCCGTTGAGCAGTTGCACGATCAAGCCTGAAAAGCTCATGAAGAACCCTGTGGTTTCACGGCGCATCGGCCTTGTTAATCAGCCGGGCGCAACTTCTTGACTTCTGCGTCTGTCGGCTGAAACTTCGCACCGTCCATGTAGCGGTAATCAACCATCACGCCCTTGCCGCCTTCGTTTTTGGTGCGCCCGACAAAGGCGCCCATGGTGGACTGGTGATCTTGCGGACGATAGACCACTGGGCCGAAAGGCGTCATGACTTTCAGCCCACGGAAAGCGGCAATCATCTTTTCGGTCTCTGTCGATTTGGCTTTTTTCATGCCTTCGGCCAAAGATTTGATGGCGCTGTAGCCGACGACCGAGCCGAGGCGCGGATAGTCTTTGTACTTGCCGTGGTAGGCCAGAAAGAATGCCTTGTGTTCCGGCGTCTGAATGCCGTACCAGGGGTAGCCGGTGACAAGCCAGCCATTTGGCGTCTCCTCTTTCAGAGGGTCGAGGTACTCAGGCTCGCCGGTCAACAGGCTCACGACCTCACGGCCCTGGAACAGGCCGCGTGTATTGCCCTCTCGCACAAACTTCGACAGATCGGCACCAAACAGCACGTTGAAGATGGCATCCGGTTTGGCGTCAGCCAGGGCTTGCACCACGCTTCCGGCGTCCACCTTGCCCAGCGGCGGCGCCTGCTCGGCGACGAACTCCACATCGGGCTGGGCCGCCTTCAGCAGCGTCTTGAAGCTGGCCACAGCGGACTGGCCGTATTCATAATTGGGGTACACAATGGCCCAGCGTTTTTTCTTCATCGCAGCAGCTTCCGGCACCAGCATGGCCACCTGCATATAGGTCGAGGCGCGCAGGCGGAAGGTATAACGGTTGCCGTTTTGCCAGACGATTTTGTCGGTCAGCGGCTCTGAGGCCAAAAAGAAAATCTTCTTCTGTTTTGCAAAGTCCGTCAGTGCCAGGCCAATGTGGGAAAGAAAGGAGCCGGTCAGCACATCCACCTTCTCGCGCGAAACGAGTTCCTCGGCAGCACGCACCGCGTCGCCGGGGTTGGCGTTGTCGTCCCGAATGATCAACAGCACTTTCTTCCCATTGATGCCGCCGGAAGCGTTGATTTCCTCGACCGCCAGTTCCATCCCTTTTTTGTAAGGCTCTAAAAACGCTGGTTGCGCTTTGTAGCTGTTGATCTCGCCGATTTTGATGACATTTTGTGCCTGCGCCGCAGACACGAGGCCCAAGCAGAGCAGTGCAGTGAGAGTTCTAAAGTGCAGTTTCATAGGGTGCTCCCGAATTAATTGAAAAAAGAAAAATCATACCCAGTGTGACACGTCAAACAAGCAAAAAATTGAATGGTTTAGCGCAGACCATGTTCGCTTTTGATCTCCTGGGTCTGCAAACCGCGCTTCAAGCGATTTACCTATATCGCAAGACCACAACATACGCTAACCTAGCTAGAGGACAGCTTGTCTTCAAAGGTCATACATGGAATATCAGGACTACTACAAAATCATGGGCATTGAGCGCAGCGCCACGCCTGAAGACATCAAGCGTGCGCACCGCAAGCTGGCACGCAAGTACCACCCAGATGTCAGCAAAGAAAAAAATGCCGAGGCACGCTTCAAGGAAGTGGCCGAGGCCTATGAGGTTTTAAAAGACCCTGAAAAACGCGCCAAATACGACCAGCTCGGTGCCAACTGGCAGGCTGGGCAAGCATTTCAGCCGCCGCCAGGCTGGGATCAGCAACGCGCACAGCGCGGCCAAAGCGCTAGAGGTGGTCAGCACTTTGAAGATTTTGTCAGCTCTGGCGAGAGCGATTTTTTTGACTCGCTGTTCCGGGGCATGAGCGGCGCGCGAGGTGGTGGCAGAAGCAGCCACGGCCAACAGGGCCAAGGCGAATTCAGCATGCACGGCCAAGACCAGCACGCGAAAATCCAGATCAACATCGAAGACTCCTACCAGGGCGCGGCGCGCTCATTGCATCTGCGTGCGCAAGGCGCTGATGGGGCTATGCAAGACCGGACGATTGAGTTTTCAATCCCCAAGGGCATACGCGCGGGTCAGCACATTCGACTGGCTGCACAGGGCGGGCCGGGCTTCGGCCAGGGTAGCCCGGGCGACCTTTATCTTGACGTTGAATTTTTGCCGCACCCGCACTACCGCGCAGAAGGCATTGACGTTTACATGGACTTACCCGTCAGCCCGTGGGAGGCTGCGCTGGGCGCGGAAATTGAAGCGCCTACGCCAACCGGCCGGGTGGAAATCAAAATACCGTCCGGCTCAGGCGCGGGCCGCAAACTGCGCCTGAAAGAGCGCGGTCTGCCCGGTAAAACGCCAGGTAATTTTTACTTTGTACTCAAGCTGGTGCTGCCTGCCGCCAACAGCGACGAGGCGAAAAAATCGTATGCCGATATGGCGGGCGCGTTCAAATCGTTTGATCCGCGTGCCGCATTACAAGATATTGGAGGCTAGATATGACCAGCTACACAAGCCAAACCCACGAAACCTACATCACGGCTTTCATACTCGAAGAGCAGACAGGGCTGACACTGAACGACCTCTGTAGCGCCTGCAAGGCGGAGGTGGCCCTGATTGTGGAGCTGGTTGATGAAGGCGTGCTGATGCCGGAAGGCAGCGCACCAGAGCAATGGCGTTTTACGGGGCTACAGATGCACCGGGCCAGAACCGCGTTAAGCCTGCAGCGCGACCTTGGCGTGAACTTAGCTGGTGCTGCGCTGGCACTGCAATTGATGGATGAACTGAACAGCCTGCGGGAGCAACTGCGCAGGCTGTCTTCGAGCTAATTCTAGTTAGCGTTCAAATTGAGACTAATTCGAAAGTGACGAACATGGTGGCTACACGGACCACAAATGAAAA
>JBCKNJ010000065.1:0-9664 GCA_038902795.1 Polaromonas sp.
GGATACGTCCGGGGAATTCGAGCCTGACCCCTTTTCTCGGTGAACAGTGATGTATTTTCACGCAGGGCATCTTCGGCGATTTCGCGGATGCTGGCATCTTCTATGCCCAGCCGCTCGAACACGGCCCTGGCGGCATCGAACACCAGTGCGCGGCGTGAATCGGTCATGGCTTGTTGGCGTTGGGCTCTGGCTCGCATGACCCCAATGTAAACGAAAACGCCAATATGAATCGTTAGAAAAATTTCTAATTGACACTTGTTTTTTAAATTGAACAGTGTTCGAATTATGGGAATCACAATCTAAAGGCCCCACCATGAATGCACCTGCTCCAGCCGCCACCTTGATGTCTGGCGACGACTTTCGTGAATCCCTGCGCCGCTACAAGCCGCGCGTTTT
This sequence comes from Polaromonas sp., assembly GCA_038902795.1. Lineage (GTDB taxonomy): Bacteria > Pseudomonadota > Gammaproteobacteria > Burkholderiales > Burkholderiaceae_C > Polaromonas. Next base: position 397 of record JBCKNJ010000065.1, read on the forward strand.
TCTCGACGGCAGGCAGGTTGAAAGCGTGGTGGACGAACGCGGCTTTGGCCCCGGCATCAATGCGATTGCGCTGACCTATGACTACGCGCTCAAACCCCAGTACGCGCCCATCATGACGGCGGTGCAGCACACCAGCGGCAAGCTGGTCAATCGCCTGACGCACATCAACACCAGCAGCGGCGACCTGCTGAACAAGCTTGAAGCCGTACGCCTGGTCTGTCAAGAAACCGGCTGCGCCCAGCGCTACCTGACGCACGATGCGCTCAACGCCATCGGCCAGGTCTCCAGCCGCATAGACGATGCCCTGGGCAGCACCGACTACAACGCCAAATTTTTAAACTACCTGCACCGCGTGCAAGACCAGGACTTGACGCTGGGTATCGCCATGACCGACGCCAAGGGCAACCGCAGCAAACGCCCGCACGAGCAGGCCAACGTTGACAGCTACGTGCATGTGGTCAAGCGCAATGCCGTGCATAACGGCGTGCGCGGCATCATCATCAGTGGCACCAAAGCCATCGTGACTGGAGCGCCTTACTCGCACGAGCTGCTGGTCATGCCGTGCCGCAACATGGGCAAGGAAGACGCTGACTTTGCTGTCTGCTGCGCGGTGCCGCTGGATGCCCCCGGCCTGACCCTGATTGCCCGCCCCGCAGGTCGCCCCGGCGAAAAGCTGGAGCATGGCGATGCCCTGTTCAGCCGCAAATACGGCCAGAGCACAGCGGTTTGCATGTTCGACAATGTTTTTGTGCCTTATGACAGTGTGTTTTATGACGGCAGCCAGGGCACTTGGGAGCACAGCGGCCACCTGACCTACAGCTATGCCACGCACCACCGCCACACCTGCATAGGCGCACGCGCGGGCTTTGGCGATTTGCTGATTGGCGCAGGCGCGCTGATGTGCGAGGCCAACGGGTTTGATCCCGCCAAAGAAAGCCACCTGCGTGATCAGATGGTCGAGCTGATCACCATCACCGAAGGCTTTTACGCCTGCGGTGTGGCGGCCAGCGTGTATGGCAAGGCCGACGAGCACAGCAAGACCTTCATGCCCGATGCGGTGTTCAGCAATATCGGCAAGCTGCTGCTGGCCACCAAGATTTACGACATGCACCGCATTGCGCACTATGTCAGCGGCGGGCTCATCGTCACCCTGCCCGGCCCTGATGAAGACCACAACCCCGAAACCAGTGCCAAACTGTCAGAAGTGCTGCGCGCCAACCCCGAAGTGCCCTATGAGCAGCGGATTGAAACCGCGCGCTTCATTGAAGACCTGACGGCTGGCTACCAGGGCGGCTGGTACAGCGTCATCAGCCTGCACGGCGGCGGCTCACCGGAGGCGATGAAGCAGGAGATTTACCGCAACTATCCGGTGGGCAGCAAGGTTGAGTTGGTCGAAAGAATTCTGGAAAGAGGTATCGCACACGACCCTGACCGCGCTATCACCAAAAACCGCCAGCCCGGAAAGTGCTGTGATACCGGATGTACCACGCCGGGGCAGCCCGTGATGGTGGATTTGCCGGCTGTCGAGGCAACGTTGCCTTCACGTCGAGTTCACTGATGCCGTGAGAGCTTGCCATTCACGGCCTCTCAAACGAAGCTCCCAATGCCTGCGGTGCAGAATTACAGCCGCCCCAGATCTTGGATCGCATCAACCACCATGCTGGTGCCTATGGCGATCAACAGGATGTCGGCAGCCACCCGCACATATTTGTGGCCAGCCGGCGGCACACCCAATTGAATCACCACGGCCGCTGGCACGGTGTGATAAATGACCCCGTGTGCCAGCGGCTGGCCAACCGAATATTTCTTCGCCTGACCTGGGGGCAGGCAGCCGTTGTTTTTCTTGGCCAGACCAGGAGGGCAACGGCCGGTACTGAACTGCTGACCGTAGTAAGTGTTGGCGGCTATACGCTGCTGCTCGCCAAAATAGACGCCAATGCGGATGTCATCCACACGACCACCTTTGTTGCCGCCCTTGCCCTTGTAAGACTCGCCCTGCATCTGGCCCTGGCTTTCGCCCTTGTTTTTACCGCCTTTGCCGGTCCGCTCGAGTTTTTCCGCGAAGCTGGCGCTGCATGCGAGCACCAAAGCAAGCCCAATGGCCAAGCCTCGGGAAGTAGTGACAACGGCAAAGTGCTACGTGAAGTAGATGCTGTTTTCATGGGGACTCCTTGTTGTAGGTGACTAGACTGTATACCGGGCCACACCAAATCAGGTGTAGGCTGAACGCCTGACCCCTTTTCGCGCACTGGTGTCGCTGGGCAATTATTCGACCGTCGGCGCGCTGATCGGCGGCAGCCTGTTCATTGAAGACCTGTTCGCGCGGTTGATGTACGTGTCGCTGTACCGCATGCATCTCTACGCGCTGCACGGTTTCGCCAAGGTGTTTTTCGACACCTTGGCGCGGCTGACCACGCGGCGCACCGAGCCGCGCGTAAAACTGCACTAACCGGCGATTACTGCGGCGCGACTTCGACCGTGCCTTTCATCGCCGGATGCAGCGAACAGATGTAGCCGAATGTGCCCGCCTCGTCGAACTTGAGCGATGCGCCCTGCCCCTTCAGCAGCACTCCGGTCTTCAACGGCTTGCCCGTTACCGCAATCTGATGCGGTGAATCATCGCCGTTGATCCAGTTTACCGCCTGCCCTGCGGTAATTTTCATGGCGACCGGCCCGAACTGGAATCCGCTGATGTTGACATCCGTCGCGCCGGTCTTCGGGGTAACGGCTGCAGTGGGAAACTTGCCGCCGAGACTGGCGAGGGTAATCACGAAATCCTGCTTCTCGTGCGGCTTGTGGCAGACAAAACAGCTCTTGATGCCGGCGTTGGCCTTTTCGTTGGGCTTGCCATCCGCGTGGAACGATGCGTACTGCCAGTCGGCGTTGCGCCACTCTTCAGGCACCGCAGCGCCCCAGCCGGCGCGTTTTTCCATCACCGACACGGCATTGAGTTTGTCCTTGATGAAGCGGCCATCCGGCCCTTTGACCGGTACGCCTTTTTCGTCAAGCTTTGCCCCGTAAATTGCCATCGTAATCACGGTCCCGTCCGGAATCGGTCGCCCTTCCCGCACGGCACGTACCGCTTCTGCACTGGTAAAGAACTCGCGGTGCTGCTTGTTGTCGTGGCGATCGACATTGCCGTAACGGGTCCAGCTTTCAAAGCCCTGCGGAAACCGGATCTGTTCCGGCCCGGCAATCACACTCACTGCCACAATGCCCGATGCAACTGTCGCCATTAATGCAATCGTAATCCCCTTGCGCAGTTTCATGTCGAATGCTCCTCGTCAGGTTTTAAAAATCCTTGCCAGCACGATCAGCGCTGTCTGACCGGCGCCGGAAATGACAAAAGCCTATCATGACAATTCGATATCGGCTTGTGCCGCGGAACGCGAACCGGGCAGCGGCGGATTGTCCAGCGCACGGTAAAGGATAGAAAATTCAACCGCATGAGGCCAAGTATGACACCGAAAAGCGTCCTCAGAAAACGTGTTTACCCTCAGGCGGCAGGCTGACTCGCCAAGGTTTGCCGCCCACCGGCACAAACGACATGCAAAGCTGGGCTGCGGGCACAGCCCTAGCCCGGCGCAGTCGTCGCTTTTTAGGTCAGCAGGTTCAATTTATTCGAAAATTTCTTACCCCGGTGCGGGCATCTGAAAATTTCGAAGGGTCGGCTTCATCGCGTGCCTTCGATCACCCTGCAAATCTTTTCATGAAAATTGTTCGCCAACCTACCGCTGCATTCACTCGGGTTTTTGCGAATTATGAAACCCGACCATCCCACCCCAGATGCTCTTCTTGCATTTCACATTGGCAAACCCGATGAGCCGAAATACCGCGGACAGCTCTTCTGGCGTATAAAAATGCTCAATGACATCCTTGAAATATTCACCACAATTGCGCGATGCCTCGGTAGATCCGAAGATCAATGCAGTCAGGGCAACCGACACACGCAGGAACCGGAGATAGAACCATTCGACAATGCGCGTGCTGGGTTTGAGCATGTCACAGTGATAGAAATGGCCGCCGGGTTTGAGTACACGCAGAATTTCAGGCAGCACCTTGTCCAATTGCAGATGGCGGGAGGCGGCCTGCAACGTAATCACGTCGAAGGAATTGTCCGGGAACGGAAGCGTATGGACATCCTGAATGATGCTCTTGATCTTGACGTGGTATTTCGTTGCACGATTCTGCCCCTCCTCCTGCATTTCCTTGCTGCGATCAATCGCGGTAACGCTGATGTCGGGCTGTTTTTGCAGCAGCCTGACGCCCACGTCATTGGTGCCGGCGCAAACGTCGAGAGCCTTGTAGCCAGGGCGCAGGTCAATTGTTCTGACGAACTGCCACACCCACAATTCCCACAGCCCCAGACTCGCCACAATATTCCCTGAACGATAGTATGGGGGAACATCTTCAAAAACCTTGGGGATGAATTCTCTCCAGGCGCGCGAAAAAAGCGAGCGCCGCTTTTCTTCCCTCTGCTCAAATTTCCCCGATGTGATCGACGTGGCCGAGCTGCTTTCCATAAGAAATCTCCAATAATTTGACACAAGAAAATGTTTATAAGCACTTCATATTTGAGGCCGCCAACTCATCATGGCTGCGAACACGCATGAAATAAGGCTTCCATTTAAAAAATGTTGTGGAAATTACCGTTTTTCTTCTGAGTAAGGTGATTTCTTTGACATAAATCAAAGAAACCAGTAATCCCCCCTCCCCCCGCTGCAACACCTGTAACGTGCTGCAAATGGAGCATAAACAAAAAAGACAAACTGAGAAGGCGTCTCAATCTGCAATCTGACCTGAGTCGGCGCAGCGTGTCCAGACGCATCGAAAGCATCGAAAGCATCGAAAGGAAGAAGCGAATGTATACCGTGAACGCCATGCGAAACGTCGTGCTGTTGCCTGCCGCGCTTGGCGCGGCACTTCTGCTCGCGCAGCTTTTCCCGCTTTCCGCCGCGGCGCAGGCGCCATCAGCCGCGCCGTCCCGCGTCGGCCCGGAAGCCGCCCAACAAGCGGTGCGCACCTGCACCGCCTGCCACAATGAAAACTGGCGCACCCCGGTGCTTGCGATCTTCCAGACGAAGCACGCGGTCCTGGCCGATAAAAGGACGCCGTTCGCCGATGAGGCGTGCATGACCTGCCACGGCAAGAGCGAGAAGCACCTCAAGGAGCTCGCGCCGCCCGACATCTCGTTCGGTCCCAAGGCCGCCTCCCCGGTCGCGGAGCGGAACGCCAAGTGCCTTACCTGCCACCAAGGGGGCAAGCGCATGCTCTGGTCGGGCAGCACACACGAGTCAAGGGATCTCGCCTGCACTTCATGCCACCAGATACACACCGCGCAGGACAAGGTGCGCGACAAGCTCACCCAGCCGGAAGTGTGCTTTGCCTGCCACAAGGAGAAGCGCACCGAGATCAGCCGGCCCTCGCGCCACCCGATCAAGGAAGGCAAAGTCGCCTGCTCCGACTGCCACAACCCGCACGGGTCAGCCGGACGGGCGCTGCTGGTGCGCGACAACGTCAACGACACCTGCTACGCCTGCCACATGGAGAAGCGCGGGCCCTTCGTGCGCAACCACCAGCCGGTGCAGGAAGACTGCACCATCTGCCACAACCCGCACGGCACGACGGCGCCCAACCTGCTCAAGGTGCGCCCGCCGTTCCTGTGCCAGTCGTGCCACGAACCGACCGGGCATCGCGCCTTCCCTGGGGCATTTCCTGGCGGTCCTACAAGCAACACCGTCGCGACCCTAGTGGCGCGAGGCTGCGTAAACTGCCATACCAACATCCATGGCACTAATAACCCGCTGAACGTGCCCGCCTCGGGGCAACGGGTGTTCCGCCGCTAACGACATGGCTGACAGGTAACGGGTAACAGGAGATCGATCATGAACAGGCATACACACTGCGTATTTCGGCTCGCTGCGACGGCCGCTACAGTACTTGCTGGCGTGGGCGCTTACGCCGCCGAAGGCGACGAGATCACGGTGCTCACCAAGCCCGAAAGCAACATCGAGTTCGGCTTGGGCTACGTCAACAAGGATGGCCTGCGCTTCGGCCAGTACAGCGGATTGAATGAAAAGGGTACTTATGGACTTTTAGGCGGGAGCCTGATCAAGCGTGACGACGCCACCGGAACCTGGCTGATTTTGAAGGGGCGCAATCTCGGACTCGACAACCGGGAACTCCGCTTCGAGCACAACCGCCAGGGAAACTGGGGCTATTTTATCGAGTATGGCGTGACACCCCGCTTCAATCCCTACACCGTGAATACCGGGCTGACGGGCATCGGCACCGCCACCCAGACCATCAACGGCACCGCACTGAGGGATGTCGACCTGAAAACCAAGCGCGAGGCCGTGACCCTGGGTTTCAGCAAAAATCTGCCGGCGGGCTGGGACTTTCAGGTGCGCTTCAGGAACGAGGAGAAGGATGGCGCGCGCCAGTGGGGCCAGGGCGGACCTCCCGTTAACTTCCTGACAGATCCGATCAACCAGACCACCCGGCAACTCGATGCCATCCTGGGCTACACCGGGGAGAAGCTGCAACTCTCAGGCGGCTATTACGGGACTTTGTTTGAAAACCACAACACCGTGCTCAATGTGCTTGCTGTGTTCCCTTCCACTGTAGTCTTTACCCAAATGGCGCTGCCGCCGGGCAACCAATCCCACCAGTTGCACCTGGCCGGCGGCTACAGCTTTACGCCGACCACGCGCGGCACGTTCAAGCTCGCTTATACCAGGGCGACCCAAAACGAGGCCTTCTTCGTTGCGCCCACACTCAATACCCGTAGTGATTTGGGGGGCGCCGTTGACACCACCCTGCTGCAAATGGGCATCGTCGCCCGGCCCATGCCCAAGCTTTCGCTACGCGCCAACCTGCGCTATGAGGACAGGGACGACAACACGCCGCTCGCGCTGTACACCACCGTTTTTCCTACGAGCACACTGGACGGCTTCAATGAGCCGCGCTCCATCCGAACCCTGACGGGCAAGCTGGAAGCCAGCTACGCCCTGCCGCTGAGTTTCCGCCTGACCGGCGGCGTCGATTACGACGAGAAAAAACGCAACACCTTTCGGGTGGCGTCGGTCAGCCAGCGTGAGCGGACCGATGAAACGTCTTATCGCGTTGAACTGCGGCGCTCGATGTCGGAAACCCTCACCGGCACGCTGGCCTACATTCACAGCGATCGCGATGGTTCGCCTTTCCTGACCACGGTGCGGAATGACAATAGCCTCGGCAGCAACCTCATCGCCCCCATGCACCTGCGCGACCGCAAGCGCGACAAGGTGCGCCTGTCGGCGGACTGGCAGGCGACAGAGCAGTTGTCGCTGCAGTTCAGGGTGGACGAGTCGCGAGACAACTACGGCCAGCGTGCTGGCTCAACATTGGGCGGGCAAAAAGGCGAGGCGAGCGCGTATTCGGTCGACGCCGCCTATGCCTTCAACGACCAATGGCAGGCAACCGCCTGGATTTCCCGCGACGATACCCGTTACGAGCAACTGACCAGAGCCATCGCCACCCCTTGGCAGGCCAAGCTGCGCAATGCCGGCGATTCCTTCGGTCTGGGTGTGCGCGGCAAGCCGTTGAGCCGACTTGAAATCGGCGGCGACTTGAGCCAGTCCGATATGAGGGATGAAAACCGGCAGCAGGCTCTCTCCGGTGCGGCGGCGGCTGTGGTGCCCGACTTTTCAACCAAGCTGACGAAGCTGAATCTGTTTGCAAAGTATGCGGTAAATAAGAATGTCGATTTTCGCCTCAACTATATCTACGATCGCTTCAGCACCGATGACTGGACCTGGACGAATTGGACTTACTCGGATGGTACGCGGGTACTGCAAAGCCCGACGCAGAAAGTTCACTTCATCGGCGTTATGATGAACTACAAATTCAGGTAACAGCGCCGCCGCAAAAAGTCCCGCTCCTCTTGTGGGTGCAAGTCCGAACGCAAGTGGATCACGACGAGCGGTCCGGGCGGCCGCACCGGGTTCTCATCAAATCGCGCCGACAGAAGACAGGGAAAATCGGCGCGACAGTTTTCCGGAGAAATGCAATAACAATGCTAGCAGCAGCCAACCTTGAGTGCGTGCGCGGAGACCGCACGCTGTTCAGCGACCTCAGTTTCACGCTGGGCGGCGGCGAACTGTTACGCGTAGCCGGGGCCAACGGCAGCGGCAAAACCAGCTTGCTGCGCATCTTGTGCGGACTGCTTTCTCCGGCGCAGGGAGCCGTGCGCTGGCGCGGCAGCAACATCGGTTCACTGCGCGAGGAATACTGGAAGGAAATCGTTTACCTCGGGCACTCGAATGCGGTGAAGGACGGGCTCACCGCCCTGGAAAACCTGATGGTGGCGTGCACACTCGCGGGAATGAAAGTCGGCCATGAGCAGGCCAGCGCCGCGCTGCGCTGTTTCGGCCTCGCTGCGTCCGAAGCATTGCCGGCAAAAGTACTGTCCCAGGGACAGCGCCGCCGGGTCTCGCTGGCACGCCTGAACCTGAGCAAGCATCTGCCGCTGTGGATTCTCGACGAGCCATTCGCCGCACTCGACGCGGCTGCGGTCGACGACATGCAGACGCTGATTGCAGAGCATGTCGCAAGCGGCGCCACGGTAGTGCTCACCACGCACCAGGAAGTGCGGATCGCAAGCGCAAGCATGGTCACCATCGATCTCAGCGCGCGGACCGTTCTAGCATGCTGACAGCGCTGCGTTGCGTGATTAACCGGGATCTGCTGCTCGCGCTGCGACACCGCGCCGACGTGCTGACCGCCCTGCTGTTCTTTGTCATCGTGGTAAGCCTGTTCCCGCTGGGCCTGGGCCCCGAGCCCAACTTGCTGCGCTCGATTGCGCCGGGTGTGATCTGGGTCGCTGCCCTGCTCGCTTCGATGCTTTCGCTGACCCGCATGTTCTCGGAAGATCACGCCGACGGCACACTCGAGCAGATGCTGCTCGGTGCCAGCCCGCTGGGCGTGATCGTTGTGGCCAAAGTCACCGCACACTGGCTCGTCTCGGGTCTGCCCCTGGTGCTGATCGCGCCGGTCCTGGCATTGCAGTTTGATCTACATCAATCGCTGCTCGGGGTGCTGACGCTATCCTTGCTGCTCGGCACCCCGGTCTTGAGCCTGATCGGCGCCATCGGGGCGGCCCTGACGCTTGGCTTGCGGGGAGGGGGAGTTTTGCTTTCGCTGCTGGTGTTGCCGCTTTACGTGCCAGTGCTGATCATAGGCGCTGGCGCCGTGGATATCGCATCGGCGGGTTTGAGTGCCCAAGGGC
>JBCKNJ010000066.1:0-9520 GCA_038902795.1 Polaromonas sp.
CGGGTGCGCCAGTGGCTCAACGCCTGTGGTGTTGACGGCCGTCATCTGATCAACCAGGGCAAAAAAGCCATTCAGCTGGCTGAGCACGCGCTCGGTTTCGTCGGGGCGTAATTCAAGCCGCGCCAGATTGGCGATGCGTGCAATTTCTTTGGAATCTATAGCCATGAATCAGTGGTACTCAAAAATCGGTGTAAATCCTCTGGCGTTACACCCGGCGACACCGCTAGCGGAGGGCGGAGAACGGGCAAAGCGTGCAAAGGGATGCGTTATTATCCCGTCTTCGGTGTGAAATCAGGGTTGATTGCATCCTTTAGGCGTTTTTTAGGCGCTTGAAATTGCTTTATGCAAGGTTGTGGATGTTGTTGATCTGTTTTCCACCCCATGCCGCAACCGGATTCTGAATATATGTTTGAAGCATTTCGTCGGTATATTTCAACCGACATGGCCATCGACCTTGGCACCGCCAACACCCTGATTTACGTCCGCGACCGCGGCATTGTGCTCGACGAGCCATCGGTTGTGGCGATTCGCCACGAAGGTGGCCCGCAGGGCAAAAAAACCATCCTGGCGGTCGGCCACGAAGCCAAGGCCATGCTCGGCAAAGTGCCGGGCAACATCGAGACGATTCGCCCGATGAAAGACGGCGTGATTGCCGACTTCACGGTCACCGAGCAGATGCTCAAGCAGTTCATAAAAATGGTGCATCCGCACAGCTTCTTCAAGCCCAGCCCGCGCATCATCATCTGTGTGCCCTGCGGCTCGACCCAGGTCGAGCGCCGCGCCATTCGCGAGTCGGCCCTGGGCGCAGGCGCCCGCGCTGTGTACCTGATTGAAGAACCGATGGCAGCCGCCATCGGCGCCGGCCTGCCGATCTCCGAGGCCATCGGCTCCATGGTGGTCGATATCGGCGGCGGCACCACCGAGGTCGGCGTCATCTCGCTGGGCGGCATGGTCTATAAAGGCAGCGTGCGTGTCGGCGGCGACCGTTTTGACGAAGCCATCATCAACTACATTCGCCGCAACTACGGCATGCTGATCGGCGAGCCCACGGCTGAAGCCATCAAGAAAAAAATCGGTTCGGCCTTCCCGGGCTCTGAAGTGAAAGAGATGGAAGTCAACGGCCGCAATCTGTCTGAAGGCGTGCCGCGCAGCTTCACCATCTCAAGCAACGAAATTTTGGAAGCCCTGACCGATCCGCTCAACAACATCGTCAGCGCCGTCAAAAATGCGCTGGAGCAGACACCGCCTGAACTCGGTGCCGATATCGCCGACCGCGGCATGATGCTGACCGGCGGCGGCGCGCTGCTGCGTGACCTTGACAGGTTGCTGGCCGAAGAAACCGGCCTGCCAGTGCTGGTGGCCGAAGACCCCATGACCTGTGTGGTGCGCGGCTGTGGCATGGCGCTGGAGCGCATGGACCGCCTAAGTTCCATCTTCACGTCGGAATAAGGCTGATTCCCACAAGGCACGGCCCTGGCCACTACATGCCTGCATCATGCCTTTAGGAACCCTAGATAGAACCCCGCCGTCCTTTTTCAAACAGGGGCCGTCGGCGCTGTCCAAGTTGCTGTTTTTCAGCGCCCTGGCGCTGTTTTTAATGGTGGCAGACACGCGCTTTCGCATTACCCAGCCGCTTCGTGCAACGCTGGCAACCGCCATGTACCCAGTGCAGTGGCTGGCCATGCAGCCAGTGCGGGCTGTCAAGAACGCAGCCGAATACCTTGCCGGGTTAGACCAGGCCAAAACCGACACCGAGCAAGCCGCCAAAAAATTGGCGCTGCAATCATTGCGCGCCGGGCAGGTTGAGCAGTTGCTACAAGAAAACAGTCGTCTGCGCAAACTGCTTGGGCTGCGTGAGCAACTGACCACGTCGGTGATGGCTGCTGAAGTGCTGTACGACGCGGCAGACCCGTACAGCCGCAAGGTCATCATCGACAAAGGCCTGCTACAGGGCGTTGATCTGGGCTCACCCGTGCTGGATGAATCCGGCGTGCTGGGTCAGGTCACGCGCGTATACCCGCTGGTCAGTGAAGTCACCTTGCTGATTGACCGTGACCTGGCTATTCCCGTGCTCAATATCCGCACCGGAGCCCGCAGCGTGGCCTATGGCGACCCTTCGGGCTCGGGCAACGGGCTGGAGCTGCGCTTTATGGGCAGCAATTCAGACGTGCAGCCGGGCGACTTGCTGACCACCAGCGGTGTCGATGGGGTGTACCCGCCCGGCCTGCCAGTGGCCAAAATCAGCCGCATCGAGCGCCGCGCCGAATCAGCCTTTGCCAAAATTTACTGCACGCCGCAGGCGCTGGTCAGTGCCGCGCGGCACGTCATGGTGGTCAAACCGGTATCCAGCCAGATACCGCCCCGGCCCGAAGTTGAACCCGTAGCTCCTGTTGCCCCTACAAAAAGAGGGACAGCCAGATGATCATGCGATCAGGCCAGCAACTGCTGCTGCCAGCCAACCCGCTGTTCATCTGGGGCAGCCTGATTGCGGCCTTGCTGCTCAACATGCTGCCACTCGGGCGCGTGCCGTGGATGCCAGATTTTCTGGCGCTGGTGCTGGTTTTCTGGAACGTACACCAGCCGCTGCGCGTAGGCATTGGCCTGGCCTTCATGTTCGGCCTTGGCATGGATGTGCATCAGTCGTCATTGCTGGGGCAGCATGCGCTGGCCTACACCGCTTTAAGTTTTTTCGCCATCATGATTCACCGCCGCCTGCTCTGGTTTACCGTGCCATCGCAAGCCGTACAGGTGTTGCCGCTGTTTGCCGTTGCGCATGGTGTGGAGTGGTTGATTCGCCTGGTGGGTGGTGGCATTTTCCCCGGCTGGATTGCCGTGCTCGCGCCTTTGGCTGAAGCGTTGCTGTGGCCAGTTGCCAGCGTGCTGCTTCTGATTCCGCAAAGGCGTGCGCCCGACCAGGATGCGAATCGTCCGCTTTAGCCGCGACATGGCCCCCACGCTTTTCACTTCGTGTAATACGCTGCCCCCCGAGGGGGCTAATTTTTCTAGGGGCGGCCCGTCGAAAAATTGCGTGGCTCTTTGCTAAACGCGACAATCAAGCCCCATGACCGAACTCCGAAATGTAGAAGCCGACCTGTCGCGCTTTCGCGCACGTGTGCTGGTTGCCAGTCTGGTGGTGCTGCTGTGCTTTGTTTTGCTGGTAGCGCGACTGGTGTACCTGCAAGTGGTGCGCCATGATGCTCTGAGCGAGCAGGCCGAAAGCAACCGTACGGCCGTTGTGCCCATCGTGCCGAACCGGGGGCTGATACTGGACCGCAACGGCGTGGTGCTGGCCACCAACTACTCGGCCTACACGCTGGAGATAACGCCCTCAAAGGTTGCCAATCTGGACGAAACGATTGCCGCGCTTGAAAAAGTCATTGACATCCAGTTGCGCGACAAGCGCCGCTTCAAGCGCCTGCGTGAAGAGTCGAAAAATTTTGAGTCACTGCCGATACGCACCAGACTGACCGACGAAGAGGTGGCACGCTTTGCGGCCCAGCGCTTTCGCTTTCCGGGTGTGGACATCAAGGCCAGGCTGTTTCGCAGCTACCCCTTTGGCGAGTTGGGCAGTCATGTGGTGGGTTACATAGGGCGTATCAACCAGGCTGAAAAAGAAACCATAGAAAACAGCGAAGACGAGGGCAACTACCGCGGTACCGACTACATCGGCAAGCTCGGTGTCGAGCAAAGCTTTGAGCAGCAACTGCATGGCACCACCGGCGTTGACCAGGTCGAAACCTCGGCGGGTGGCCGTGCGGTGCGCAAGCTGGCCACCAACCCCGCCAAGCCGGGCGATACGGTCATGCTGTCGATTGACATCGGCCTGCAAAAACTGGTTGAAGACATGTTTGGCGAGCGGCGCGGCGCGCTGGTGGCGCTGGACCCGAAGACCGGCGACGTGCTGGCCTTTGTCAGCAAGCCGACGTTTGACCCCAACCTGTTCGTCGATGGCATTGATGCCGAGAGCTGGGAAGCTCTCAATAAATCCATGGACAAACCGCTGTTCAACCGGGCGCTGCGCGGCACCTATCCGCCGGGTTCAACCTACAAACCTTTTATGGCCATGGCTGCCCTGCAAACGGGTACCCGCTCGCCCACAGCACTCATCAACGACCCCGGTTTTTACATGTTTGGCGGCAGGCGTTTTGGTAGCCCTGAGAACGAGCGCGGCGGCATCATGGACATGAACCGCGCCATCGTCGAATCGAGCAACGTGTATTTTTATTCACTCGCCAACGAGATGGGCGTGGACACCATGCATGACTTCATGAAGCCGCTGGGCTTTGGCCAGATCACCGGCATCGACATCAATGGTGAAGTGCGCGGCGTGCTGCCCAGCCAGGCCTGGAAGCGCAGCTACTTCAAAAAAGTCGAGCAGCAAAAATGGTTTGCCGGCGAGACTATTTCGCTCGGCATAGGCCAAGGCTACAACAGCTTTACCATGCTGCAACTGGCGCAGGCCACGGCCGTACTGGCCAATAACGGCATCAAGCACAAGCCGCGTCTGGTGATTGGCACGCAAGACCCGGTCACGCGCGCCATGCGTACATTGCCGCTGGCTTCCGCCGAGAATCTGGGCTACAAGGCTGAGAATGTGGCCATCATTCGCAAGGCCCTGGTCGGTGTGACCCAGGTGGGAACCGCCGCCAAGGTGTTTGCCGGGGCGGGCTATTTAAGCGGCGGTAAAACCGGCACTGCGCAGGCGATTGGCATGGCCCCGAATGGCAAATACAACAGCGCCAAACTGGAGGAGCACCTGCGCGACCACGCCCTGTACATTGCGTGGGCACCGGCTGATGACCCCAAAATAGCGCTGGCCGTGATTGTTGAAAACGCCGGCTGGGGAGCAGGGTCAGCCGCGCCGATTGCGCGCCGTGCGTTTGACTACATGCTGCTCGGCCAGTACCCCAGCGAAGAAGACATGGCCGCAGTGCAAAAAGGAATGGCCGGTGCGCCCATCGGCAAGCCGCGCCGCGTGGCCGATATGCCCGCGCTGCTGGCAACGGGTAGTGGCGCTGCTGCACCAGGCAATTTAGCCAACTCAGCCAATCTACCTTAGTGGATCAGGATTTCCCTTGCTGGGGAATTCGCCAGTTCGCCAAGCATCAAAGCCCGGCCTGTATCCACTCAGCCGCTTTCTCGGCAATCATCAGGGTTGGCGAGTTGGTGTTGCCGCTGGTAATGAGCGGCATCACGCTCGCATCAACCACCCGCAGGCCCTTGATGCCGCGCACGCGCAGGTGTGAGTCCAGCACGGCCATGGGGTCATCTTCCTTGCCCATCTTGGTGGTACCTACCGGGTGAAAAATAGTGGTGGCAATGTCACCCGCCAGCCGCGTCAGGTCTTCGTCTGATTGGAACTGCACACCGGGCTTGAACTCTTCCGGCTGGTACTTGGCCAGTGCGCTCTGGCTGACGATCTTGCGCGTCACGCGCAGTGAATCAGCTGCGACCTGGCGGTCTTCTGGCGTGCTCAGGTAGTTGGGCGCAATGGCGGGTGCGTCTTCAAAATGCGGGCTCTTGATGTGTACCGTGCCACGACTGGTCGGGTTCAGGTTGCAGACGCTGGCGGTAAATGCGTTGAAGCTGTGTAGCGGCTCGCCAAAGGCATCCAGCGACAGGGGTTGTACATGGTATTGAATGTTCGGGTAAGGCTGGCTCGGGTCGCTGCGCGTAAACGCACCCAGCTGTGACGGGGCCATGCTCATCGGGCCGGTACGCTTCAGCGCATATTCAAGCCCGATGCGCACCTTGCCCAGCAATGAGTTGGCCATGGTGTTGAGCGACAGGCCCCATTTCTTATCACCTTTAATTTTGTACACCGAGCGTATTTGCAAATGGTCTTGCAGGTTGGCACCCACGCCGGGCAGGTCTTGTAGGGCGGCAATGCCGTGCTGCTGCAAAAGAGCGCCGGGGCCTATGCCCGACAACTGCAAAATTTGCGGTGAGCCAATGCTGCCAGCGCACAGCAACACCTCACCTATCAGGCCGCGGTCAGCGCCCGAGTCGCGGGTGCTGAGCGCCGTCACGCGCTCGCTACCTGTCCACACTTCGACACCCGTGCAGCGCTTGCTGCCATCAGGCTGCGCTGCGATGACCAGCTTGCAAACCTGCGCGCTGTTCCACAGTTCAAAGTTGGGGCGCGCATAGCAGGCGGGCCGCAAAAAGGCCTTGGCGGTGTTCCAGCGCCAGCCGTTTTTCTGGTTCACCTCAAAGTAGCCCACGCCCTCGTTGTTGCCACGGTTGAAGTCATCGGTTTTCGGTATACCTGCCTGTATCGCGGCCTCGGCAAACGAATCCAAAATGTCCCAGCGCAGACGCTGCTTCTCAACCCGCCATTCACCGCCGGAATTGCGCTGGCGCAATATTTTTTGATACGGCGCAGCCTGGTTCTGCATCAGCTCGGGTGCGGTGCCGCGTGCGCCATGCATGGCATCAGCGCCTTTGTAATGGTCTTCATGCAGTTTGAAGTGCGGCAGCGCGTTTTCCCAGCGCCAGGCGGGCTCGCCTGTCAGGTGCGCCCATTCGTCGTAGTCGCGCGCCTGACCACGCATGTAAATCATGCCGTTGATGCTGGAGCAGCCGCCCAGCGTTTTGCCGCGCGGGTAGCGCAGCGCGCGGCCATTTAAGCCCGCGTCGGGTTCGGTGTTGTAGAGCCAGTCAGTGCGCGGGTTGCCGATGCAATACAGGTAACCGACGGGAATATGAATCCAGTGGTAGTCGTCTTTGCGGCCAGCTTCAATCAGCAGCACGCGCTTGGATGTATCGGCGCTCAGGCGGTTTGCCAGCAGGCAACCGGCGGTGCCTGCGCCAATGATGATGTAGTCAAAGACGTTGTCACTGTTTTGCTGAGTGCCTGATGCGTTGTCTTGCATGGTTGTCTCTTGGCTTTGTCTTGGCTTTGTTATTGGGATGTTTTGTGTCTAGCAGCCTGGCATTTCGCCTTTAGTTACCATGGCAATTTTGCGCCTTGTATTTTCCCCCTGTACGTTTATGGATTCATCTACGCCGCTTATTGAGCATTTTCTGCAAAAAAATACCGATTGCGTGTATAAACCTAGGCTGTTCAACAATGTACAGGAGTATTCGCATCATGGGTAAATTTATCGACCTCAAAGCTGCAGACGGTTTTACTTTTCCGGCCTATGCGGCCGAACCACAAGGCAAGGCCAAAGGTGCCATGGTGGTATTGCAGGAAATTTTTGGCGTTAACTCGCACATCCAGGATGTGGTGAACCGTTTTGCCGCCCAGGGCTATTTTGCGATTGCGCCCGCCTTGTTCGAGCGCGTTGAAAAGGGCGTCGACATTGGCTACAACGAGGCCACCATGAAAACCGGCATCGCCCTGAAAGCCGCTGTGATGGCCTTGCCGGGTGCGGGCATCATGCAGGACATTCAGGCCTCGATTGACCACGCTGCAAGCTCTGGAGCAGGCAAGGTCGGCATCGTTGGATTTTGCTTTGGCGGTTTTCTGACCTGGCGCTCGGCCTGCATGCTGACCGGCCTGAGCGCAGCGGTACCCTACTACGGCGGCGGCATGGTGGCTACTGAGGAAATTGCGCGCACACCCAAGTGCCCGGTATTCGCGCACTTCAGCGACCACGACCATTCGGTGCCCATGGAAGGTGTCAACGCTTTCATCAAGGCCCACCCCAAAGTCCAGATACACATCTACGCGGCAGACCACGGCTTTAACTGCGACCAGCGCGGTGCCTACAACGTGGAGGCCGCAAAATCAGCGATGGAGCGCACTCTGGCGTTTTTGGCGGCTAATTTGGTTTGACGTGGGGCGATTTTAGGGTCAAAAAGTGGCTGCAGCGCCCTATTTACGGGCGTGAGCAGCTCCTATTTTTGTAGCAATCTGGCTGCATCCAGCGCAAAATAAGTTAGTACGCCATCGGCCCCTGCACGCTTGAAGGCGAGCAGGCTTTCCATCATCACTGCATCATGGTCCAGCCAGCCGTTGATGGCGGCGGCTTTGAGCATGGCATATTCGCCGCTGACTTGGTAGGCGAAGGTGGGTACTTTGAATTCATCCTTCACACGGCGCACCACATCGAGGTAGGGCATACCGGGCTTGACCATCACCATGTCCGCGCCTTCGGCGATATCCATCGCCACTTCGCGCAGTGCCTCGTCACTGTTGCCGGGGTCCATCTGATAGACCTTTTTGTCGGCCTTGCCGAGGTTGCTGCTGGAGCCGACCGCATCACGGAAGGGGCCGTAAAACGCGCTCGCGTATTTGGCGCTGTAGGCCATGATTTTTGTATGAATTGCGCCGCTCGATTCGAGCGCTGCTCGAATCGCTCCAATTCTGCCATCCATCATGTCACTGGGTGCGACGATGTCCACGCCAGCCTCGGCCTGGCACAGCGCTTGTTGCACCAGTACCGCGACAGTCTCATCATTCAATATGTAACCGTTGGCGTCTAGCAGGCCGTCTTGCCCGTGTGTGGTGAAGGGGTCTAGCGCCACGTCGGTCATCACGCCGAGTTCGGGGAAACGTTTTTTAAGCTCGCGCACCACACAGGGGACCAGGCCGTCCGGGTTGGTAGCCTCCTTGCCGTCCCAGGTTTTAAGCGAGCCATCAATCACCGGGAACAGCGCCATCACCGGAATGCCGAGCTTGACGCATTCTTCGGCCACCGGCAGCAGCAAATCAAGGCTGAGTCGCTCGACACCTGGCATGGACGCAACGGCTTCGCGTCGCTGCTGGCCGCTGAGCACAAACACCGGGTAAATCAGGTCGTGTGCAGTCAGTAGATTTTCGCGCACCAGGTTGCGCGTGAAGGCATCGCGGCGCAGGCGGCGTGGGCGGCCAGCGGGGAAAGAAGCGAAGGGGGCGAAGGATGATGTGGTGGATGACATCGGCAAATTGTAGGGTTATTGGGGTCAGACACCAATTTCATTGGACACCAATTTCATTGCGATGCATTGCATCGCGCCCCTAGGGGTGTGCCGAGGGCACAATGAATTTGGGCTCTGACCCCAAAAACCCTACGGGGTGTACCTCTTTTGCCACGCTTTAGATTTGCATTTACTTGGCCGCCTTAGAAAAGTGTTGCCAAGACGCGGGCGCCGTGCTTAAAATTAAAGTGTGTGTGAGCCTTCGGGTAAGCGCATCCCGCTTCACCTCCCTGAGCGGGGCCTGTATGCTGCAAAGCAGAAAAGGCTTATCCGCCCGGTGGTTCATCCCCCGGGCGCTTTTTTTTGGGCGGGCATAAACTACCGCCATGCTCTGGATCAAATCCCTTCACATCATTTTCATTGCCAGTTGGTTTGCGGGTCTGTTTTATCTGCCGCGCATTTTTGTGAACTTGGCGATGGTGCCGAGCAGCAGTGTTGCCGAGCATGAGCGCTTGGTTTTGATGGCGCGTAAGCTGCTTCGCTTCACCACGATTTTGTCGATACCTGCGATTGGTTTTGGCTTGTGGCTGTACCTTGGCTATGGCATTGGCGAGGGCGCTGGCTGGATGCACGCGAAGTGGCTGGTGGTGGTGCTGGCTGTGGGCTACCACCA
>JBCKNJ010000067.1:0-9368 GCA_038902795.1 Polaromonas sp.
CGCCGCGCAAGCGCCGGCACAGCGCCTAGCCTGGGGCGCGCAGTTGGCTGCGCAACTAGGTGTGGGGCTGGAGTCCCCGCTGCTGGCGCTTGAGCTTGCAGTCGGGCGGATTGCGCTGGCCTGGGCTGCGGCATCAAGCTACCCATCCGATGTGCTGTTCTCTAAGCAGTTTGACTTGCTGGTGGTACTGGGGGGTTTTCAGTCTGAGCCTCTGGTTGACGCCTTGATGGTGCATTTCAGCCACCAGGCTGTGACGCTCAAACTGACGGCCCCGACTATGCTGGGCGCGCTGTCGCTGCACGCCATGCAGGATGCCGAAGACGAAGCGCATCGCGCTGCCGCCTGCGTCATCGCGCATTTGCAGAAGGGCCGCTGCCCGGTCGCGTTGATTGCGCAAGACCGGGTGTTGACGCGCCGCATCAGAGCCATGCTGGCCGGGCGCGGCATTGCCCTGCGTGATGAAACCGGCTGGAAGCTTTCCACCACCCGCGCCGCCGCCACGCTGATGAGCCTGCTGCGGGCTATGCCGTGGGACGCATCCGCCGATGCCGTGCTGGACTGGTTGAAAAATGCGCCAACGTTTGAGGCCTCTGCGGTGACGCTGCTGGAGATTGAACTGCGCCGGGAAGGGGTGCGCTTTTGGCGCGCTTTGCCAGCCAGGGTGCTTGACACGCTACTTGTCAGCACCACCACAACCCTACGCGACGGCCTGCAACGCGCGCGCTTGCTGACCGATTGGCGGCACGATTTGCGCGCCGCATTGCAGACCTCAAACCAATGGGAGCCGCTGGCCAGGGATGCCGCCGGTAGCGCCGTGCTTGCAGCGCTGCGCCTCAATGCGGGCAGCGAGGTGCAATTTGCCTCTAGCATCCGCATGAGCCTGCAAGACTTCACCAGCTGGGCGATGCAGACACTGGAGGCCACCAACTTTGTGCCCGAGCACCCGCCCGAGGCACAGGTGGTGATCTTGCCGCTTAGTCAGCTACTGGGTCGTCCGATGCAGGCCGTGGTGCTGCCGGGTGCCGATGAAGTGCGTCTGGCTGTTTCGCCAGAGCCACCCGGCATGTGGACGCCAAGCCAGCGTGAGGTGCTTGGCTTGCCATCGCGCGCCGAGTTAGCAGCTGCCCAGCGGCAAGCCTGGGACTACGCATTGCACATGCCGCACATCGACGTGCTGTGGCGTACCAGCGAGGGTGGTGAGGCGCTGATGCCCAGCGGCTTTGTGCAGGAGGTGCTGCTCAAACAATCACCCTTGATGGCGGCTGATCCGCGTATTCAACGCGAGGTGGCGGTCCGGCCCACGCCGCACCCCATGCCACAGCTCGTATCCACGAATCAGGCGCTGTCCAGCCGTCTTACGCGCCTGTCTGCCAGCGCCTATGAAGACCTGCGCCGCTGCCCGTACCGCTTTTTTGCGTTGCGGCTGCTCAAGTTGCAGGAGTCGGAAGAGCTTGAGAGCGAATTGGGCAAGCGCGAGTTCGGGAACTGGCTGCACACCCTGCTCAAACGCTTTCACGAGGCATTAAAAGCGGCTACAGACCAATCAATGCAGGCGCGACTAGCTATGATTAACATAGCGGCCGAAACCGCTGCCAAAGAACTTGGCCTGACTGACAGCGAATTTTTACCCTTCGCCGCGATCTGGCCACGGGTGCGTGATGGCTACCTTGACTGGCTGGCCGGGCACGAAGCAGGCGGTGCGCAGTTTCTTCAGGGCGAGGTCTGGAAAGAGATGCCGTATGGCAGTGTCACACTGTTCGGCAAGCTGGATCGGATTGACCAATTACCAGGCGGCTCAAGACTGGTGATGGACTACAAAACCGAAGCTCGCGCCACCACGCAGGCACGCATCAAAGAAGGATCAGAAGACACACAACTGGCCTTTTATGCGGCCTTGCTGACTGACGACACGCTGGCAGCTGCATACGTCAATCTGGGCGAAAAAGAGCCCACCAAAACCTATGGGCAGAGCGATATTGTTCATCTGCGTGACGGGTTGATTCAGAGCATTTTGAGTGATGTGTCTCGCATCGCTGCGGGCGCACCAATGCCTGCGCTGGGTGAAGGCAAAGCCTGCGACTATTGCGCGGCACGCGGCATGTGTCGGAAAGATTTTTGGGCATGACACCAAGCTACAAACACAACGGCCAGCCGGTCTCAGCCGAGGCCTTCTATGCCATCGCCTGCGACCCACGCCGCAGCGTCGCGGTCGAGGCCTGCGCCGGGTCCGGCAAAACCTGGATGCTGGTGTCGCGGATGCTGCGCGCCTTGCTGGAAGGCGACAGCCAAGGCAGGCCGGTTCAGCCACACGAAATCCTGGCAATCACCTTCACCAAAAAAGCCGCAGGCGAAATGCGTGAGCGGCTTTATGAATGGCTGGAGCAATTCGCCCATGCAGATGACGAGACGCTGCGCCATGCGCTGGTCATACGTGGCGTTTCAAGTCAAATAAGCCTGCAAGCCCCTGTTTACATGCGTGAGCAGCTATCAAATTTATACCTTCGCGTGCTCGAATCTGGCCGCCCGGTGCAAATCCGCACCTTCCACAGTTGGTTTGCGGCCTTGCTGCGCAGTGCCCCCATGGCGACCTTGCAAGGCCTTGGCCTGCCCGTCAACTACGAACTGCTGGAAGACGATGGCCCGGCCAAGGCGCTGGTCTGGCGGCGCTTTTATGCGGCGCTGCTTGCTGATGCAGCTTTGCGAGCCGACTTTGAAACGGTGCTGCTGGAGCATGGTCGTTTTCAGACTGAAAAAGCCTTGCAGGGCGCGCTCGACAAGCGCACTGAATTTGCGCTGGCCGATGCGGCGGGCGTGGTTGACAGCTCGGTTGCGCACTTCAGCGTGCAGTTCCCCGAATACGCCGGGCTGCAGCATCCCGACCAGAGCTTCGCCTCAAGCGCCTGCCGGGAACGACTCAGCGCCGCAGCAAAAAACTTAGGAGCCGCCACAGCGCCCACGTTCTCAGTCAAGGGCGTTGAGCTTGAAAAAGCCATCACTGCGAACGACTTGCCTGCTGCCTTGTTGGCATTGCTGACCGAAAAAGGCACAGCCCGCAAGTTCGGCGAAAAAATCGTCGGCATTGGCGTGATCCGCGAAGCGCAAGAACTCGCCCTGCGCTTAAGCGCGGCTAAGGGGCAGCACGAGGCTTGGGCCCATCAGCAACGCATGGCGCGCCTTGCCAGATGTTTGCTCGCAGAGTTCACGGCTTTGAAGCGCGAGCGCGGCTGGGTCGACATGAACGACGTGGAGCGTGCCGCGCAAGTCATGCTGACCGACCCGGTGCTGTCGGGCTGGGTGCAGGAGCGGCTGGACGCACGCATCAAGCACCTGCTGATTGACGAGTTTCAAGACACCAACCCGCTGCAATGGCAGGCACTGTCAAGCTGGCTGAGCGGCTATGCGGGCGCGGGCAATGCACCCAGCGTTTTCATCGTCGGTGACCCCAAGCAAAGCATTTACCGCTTTCGCCGAGCCGAGCCGCAAGTGTTTATCGCGGCCAAAGAATTTATGCTGGCCGGGCTTGGCGGCGAGCTGCTGGAATGCGATCACACCCGGCGCAACAGCCTTGGCGTGATCGGCGCTGTCAACGCTGTCATGGGCCAGGCGCGCGATGTGGATGGCTATGACGGCTTTCGCGAGCACAGCACGGCCTCAATTGAGCCGGGGCAAGTGGTTCGCCTGCCGCCGATTCCGCGAACGACCGTAGCTGACGCTGACGACAGCGCCGCAGATTCTGCCTGGCGCGACAGCCTCACCACGCCGCGCGAGATGCCTGAAGAAACCTTGCGTACGCTGGAAGCCCGCCAAGCGGCGGCCTGGATTTCAGGACTGTTGGCCCCCACGCTTGCCACTTCGGGTGCCCCCGGCCTGAAACCTGAGCAGGTCATGGTCCTGTCGCGCAAGCGAGCTGGCCTGCTACCGCTTCTGGACGAGCTACGCGCCTTGCACATTCCCGCGCAAATCGGCGAAAAAACCGAGCTGATCGACTGCTGCGAGGTGCTAGATGTTGTGGCCTTGCTCGATGCGCTGGTGTCGCCGCAGCATGACTTGTCGCTGGCTAGAGCCTTGCGTTCGCCGCTGTTCGGTTTGAGTGACGATGCGCTGATGCAGATAGCGATGACTAAGGGTGAATCGAAATCTTCGTGGTGGGATATCGTGCAAGGGTTGCTACAAAATCAGGAGTTTGTCACGCCTGCGTCGATTGGCTTGCAGACCGCTTTGCCAGTCAATTTGGCAATCAATTTAGCCCTTTACAAGCACTTTTTGGACACTTTGCCGCCGCATGATGCCTTGCAAGCCATTTACGAGCATGGCGATGTGCTCGCCAGGTTCGCCGCCGCCGCGCCCGCTGCTAGCCGCAGCAGCGTACTGGCTAATTTGCGCGCCTTGCTAAGCGCAGCGCTGCAACTCGATGGCGGTCGTTACGCCACGCCCTATGCCTTTGTACGCGCCCTCAAAGCCGGTGGCCTGCAAGCGCCCGCAGTAGTCAATCCCAACGCCGTGCGCCTGCTTACCATTCATGGCGCCAAGGGCCTGGAGGCCGAGGTCGTTCTGTTGCTGGACACCGACACCGCAGAGCGCAATCTAGAGAGCATGAGCGTGCTGATCGACTGGCCGGGGCAAGCGCCTGCGCCGCAAAAGTTTGTGTTTTTAGTCAGCGAAAGCCGCCCGCCCGCCTGTGCGCAGGAGGCACTGGCGGCAGAGCAGGCGGCACGCCAGCGCGAAGAGCTCAATGCCTTATATGTCGCCTTGACCAGAGCCAGAGCTACGCTGGCCGTGTCATCCATAGCGCCATTTCGTGAGGCACCGCATAGCTGGTGGCAACGCCTGCACCCGCTGTCAAGCGAGGTAGCGCTGCCAGAGCCTGCAAGCGCACTTGATGATGCGCTTGACAAAGGCCAGGCATCGACATTTGAGCTGCCCGATTTACCGGCAGCACCGCTTTTGGAAAAGCTTACCAAGATTACCCCCAGTGACATTCCACCTGATGAGGACTCCGTGCCGGCAAGAGTCGGCAAAGCCATGCACCGCTTGCTGGAGCGCGGCGCTGACTACTTCTTGCCAAACTCGCCTGCAATTGATTTGGCGAAGCTAGCCAAAGTGGCTCAGCGTGAATTCAGCCTGTCTAACGAGCAACTCGAAGCGGCCGTCGCTATGGCCAAGCGTATACGCAACGGCGATGCAGCCTGGGCCTGGGACACTACGCTGTTAGCCTGGCAAGGCAATGAGATCGAGCTGATGCAAGGCATGCAGACCCTAAGACTCGACCGTTTGGTGCAACTTAGGGGCAGCGGCCACTGGTGGGTGTTTGATCACAAGTCTCCAAATGAGCCGCAACGCCAACCACTCCTGCTGGAGCAGTTGCGCAACTATCGCAAGGCGGTGCAGCAGATTTACCCCGATGCCATCGTGAAAGCAGCTTTTTTAACCGGGCAGGGCGCGCTGGTTGAGGTTTTTTGAGGGCTGATCTGCCCGCACTGCGGCGGCCCCATGCGCATTCAATAGCCTTCATCACCTTCAGGGAGTTTTTGGGGTCAGAGCCCAAATTCGCCGAGTCTACGGCTCGCCCGGAGGGCGCGGTGCGATGCACCGCAGCGAAATTGGTGTCTGACCCCAATAACTCTGGCGCACCCATGTCGTTTGTGCCGGTGGGCGGAAAAACCTTGGGAATTCAGATCGCCACATCAAGGAAAGCACGTCTCTTGAGGACGCTTTTCGGTGTCATACTTGGCCTCATGCGGTTGAATTTCCTATCCCACGGCGAACCTGCCTATCGCTGGGTTATTGTCGCATCTGCAGCCGTAATCATGGCACTTGCCATGGGACAGCTGATCAATGGGCTCTCCGTCTTTTTTATCCCACTTGAACAAGAGTTCGGGTGGACTCGGGGGTCGGTGGCGCTTATCAATTCGGCGGGCCTCATCGGGATGGCCATCGGTGGCATTGTCATGGGAATCATGGCCGACCGTATGCCGATCCGGATCGTCTGCCTCGCCGGCACCCTGGTGGTCGGAAGCTGTGTTGCTCTTGCAGCCGGGGCCGACAAGCTGTGGCAGTTCTATGTGCTGTTTTTCATCGCCGGCGTATTGGGCGCAGGCCTCTTCGTCCCGCTCATCACGCTGGTGGGCAACTGGTTCCCGGCGGGTGCGGGCCTTGCCATCGGCATCGCGTCGGCCGGGCAAGCTGTTGGGCAGGGCGGTGTTCCCTTCGGGGGCGCCTTCTTGATTGAAGCCTTCGGCTGGCGCGGCGCCTTTCTGGCGCTGGGGGCTCTCTCCCTGGCCATTATGGTGCCATTGGCGCTGCTGTTGAGGGAACCTCCGCGTCCAGCCTCAGGCATCGCGACGGCAGTCGACCCTCCTCTCCCACTTCCCCCTAGTGTCGTGGTCCTTTGGCTCAGTGTTGCAGTCCTGCTGTGCTGCACCACGATGGCCGTGCCGTTGATGCACCTCGTGCCCCTGATCCAGGGGCACCACATCACTGCTCCAGATGCCAGCGGCGTACTCTTCGCGATGCTGATCGCTGCCATTCTAGGACGGGTCGCATTCGGCAAGCTCGCCGATGTGATTGGTCCGATTCCAGCCTACATGATCGCTTCTTTCTGGCAGACTATATCGGTCTTCGCGTTCACTCAGATCCACGATCTGGCACTGTTCTATGTCTTCGCGCCGATCTACGGCTTCGGCTATGCAGGAGTGATGACGGGCCTCTTGCTCACTGCGCGTGTTCTGACCCCAGCCTCCCGGCGCGCGACATTGATGGGGGTGATCGCCGCCTTTGCCTGGGTAGGACATGGGTTAGGTGGCTTCCAAGGTGGCTACCTCTTTGACCTCACGGGATCCTACACGATGAGCTTCGCCACTGCCGCCTTTGCGGGGCTGCTCAACCTGCTCGTCGTTGGCGCGCTGCTGCTGACTGTGCGCCGGCGGGCGATACGGGTCGCCTGACGCCGATCCAGGTGGCGTCATTGCCGTAGTCGAAGACGCGGTCACACCGGTGCGGCGGAGTGATGTCTCGCCATGTCCGAGAGGGCGGAAAAACCTTGGGAATTCAGATCACCACATCAGGGAAAGCACGACTCTTGAGGACGCCTTTCGGTGTAATACTTGGCCTCATGCGGTTGAAATTCCTATCCGTGTAACCTGCATAGAGGAAGATGATGAAAAGACTAATGCTTGGCGTGTTGCTCGCGAGCGCTTTGGTGGCGAACGCGCAGTACCCGGATAAACCGATCCGCTTCATCGTCGCGCAAGCGGCGGGCAGCGCCTCCGACAACATCGCGCGGATGCTGCTGCCGGAGTTCTCGAAGGCGCTCGGCCAGACGCTGATCGTCGAGAACCGCCCCGGCGGCGCCTTCATCATCGGCATGGACGCGGTCGCGAAAGCCGCGCCCGACGGCTACACCATCGGCCTCGGTGTCATCGGCGCGCTAGCGATCGCGCCGAACATGACCGCGAAGATGCCCTACGACGTGCTGCGCGATTTTCAGGCGATCGGTCTGATCGCCCCCAATTCGGTGATGCTCAGCGTCGGCACGACCTCGCCGTTCAAATCGATCCCCGATCTGATCACCTACGCTCGCGCGAACCCCGGCAAGCTGACGAATGCGTCGTCGTCGACCGGCTCGCCCGGCCATCTCGCGGGTGAGTTGTTCAAGCAGTTGACCAATACGCAGATCGTGCATGTGCCCTACAAGGGCGGCGCGCTCGCGATCAACGATCTGATCGCGGGCCATGTCCAATTGATGTTCGAGAGCGCGAACTCGATGGCGTCGCATGTGCGCGGCGGCAAAGTGCGCGCGCTCGGTGTCAGCGGCCCAAAGCGCATGCCGGCGTTCACCGACGTCCCGACCATCGGCGAAGCGGTGCCGGGTTACGAGATGATGAGTTGGAGCGGCATCATCGCGCCGGCGAATCTACCGGCACCTGTGCTCGCCAAACTCAATAGCGCGTTGAACATCGCCATCATGACGCCCAGCTTCCGCGAGCGCTACGCCGAGATCGGGGGGGATCCCGCGCCGAGCACCCCGGAGCAGTTCGCGGCCTTCATCCGCAGCGAGCACGCGAAGTGGGGTGACGTAATCCGCCGCGGCGGCATCAAGATCGACTAAAGACGTGGCAAAGAATAACTTCCCGAAGTTACGAGCCTGGCCGGGATGGCGCGGTAGTTCCAGCGGGGTAGATGCTCATCGAAGGCGATACGCATGGGCGTGGTTCAAAAACGTTACTTTTTGAACCACTCCCATGAAAACGGTCTTGGCACTCTTGCTCGCGAGCTGGCTTTGCACCCAGGCCGAGGCCCAGGCTTTGCGCCCGGTGCCCGTGGTGCGCGGCCTGCAGGACGCTTGGGCGCTGGCCTTCCTGCCCGACGGGCGCATGCTGATCACCGAGCGTGGCGGTGCCCTGCGCCTGGCCGCGGCCGACGGCCGACTGTCGGCGCCGCTGGCCGGCCTGCCGGCGATCTCGGTCGGCGGCCAATGCGGGCTGCTCGACCTCGCCCTGGACCCGCAGTTCGCCACCAATCAGCGCCTGTTCTTCACCTTTGCCGAGCCTGGCGAAGGCGGCAACAGCACCGCGGTGGCCAGCGCGCGTCTGGTGGGTGATCAACTGCACGAGGTGCGAACGATCTTCAGCCAGCGCCCCAAGATGCGCAGCCAGCTTCACTGCGGCAGCCGCATCGTCTTCGATCGCAGCGGCCGCTTGCTGGTGGGCCTGGGCGACCGCTTCAGCGGCAAGGACGAAGCGCAGAACCCGGCCAACCACATCGGCAAGGTCGTGCGCATCGAGCCCGACGGTCGCGCGCCGGCCGACAACCCGTTTGCCGCACGCTCAGGCGCCGCGCCCGAGGTCTTCAGCCTCGGCCACCGCAACATCCAGGGCGCGGCGCTACACCCGGTCACCGCCGAGCTGTGGGCCAGCGAGCATGGCCCGCAGGGCGGCGACGAAATCAACCGCGTGCTCGGCGGGCTCAACTACGGTTGGCCGCTGGTGACTTACGGCGTCAACTACGGCACCGGCACACGCATTGGAGAAAAGGGCCCCAGACCCGGCTTCGAGCCGCCCTTACGGCACTGGGTGCCGACTTCGGTGGCGCCGAGCGGGATGACCTTCCTGACCAGCGATCGCTACCCCGGCTGGAAGGGCAGCCTCTTCATCGGCACGCTGCGCGCCCAGGTGCTGATCCGCCTGACGCTGGACGGCAACCGGATCGTCGGTGAAGAACGTTTGCTCGAGGATCTGAAAGCGCGTATCCGCGACCTGCGCCAGGGCCCCGATGGCTGGCTCTACGTGCTGACCGACGGCGCCAACGGGCAGGTGCTGCGGCTCGAACGCTGAAACGCCGCAGCAGCGCTACGCAAAGCGCCATTCAGC
>JBCKNJ010000068.1:0-8386 GCA_038902795.1 Polaromonas sp.
GCGATCCGCAGATGGCCTTGTCTCTCGGACCAGGGCATGCAGCCAGCATCAAGCCCTTGCAGCCCTCGGCATATTGGGGCGCGGAGAGTGTGTGGGATACGCGGGCCAACAACCACAATGCCATGTTCGACAAGAACGGCAGGGTATGGATGGCGGCCTCGATTCGCGACATGGACAATCCGGCGTTCTGCAAGAAAGGCTCGGACCACCCCTCGGCCAAGGCCTTCCCACTGGAGCGCGTGGGGCGCCAGGTGTCCATGCTGGATCCCAAGACCATGAAATACACCTTCGTGGATACCTGCTTTGGCACCCATCATCTGCAATTCGGTTACGACGCCAACGAAACCTTGTGGCTGAGTGGCACCAGGGAGGTGGCCGGCTGGATCAACACCAAGGTGTTTGACGAAACCGGTGATTCGGCGAAAGCGCAGGGATGGTCGCCGTTCATTCTCGACACCAACGGCAATGGCCGACGTGACGAATACGTCGAACCGAATCAGCCGACCGATGCTGCCAAGGACAAGCGGATCAGTCCCGGTTCCGGGCCCTATGCTGTCATGCCGCATCCGACCGATGGTTCGATCTGGTACACGACCGGTGTGTTTGCCGGCGCGGCGGGTTTCCTGCGCTTTGATCCGGCAACCGGCCTTTCAGAAGTCTTTCACGTGCCGGCTCCGGCGTTTGGCATACGTGGTGGCGACATCGACAAGAACGGCGTGCTCTGGGGTTCTCTCTCCAGTGGTCACCTGGGCAGCTTTGACCGCCGTAAATGCAAGGGCCAGCTCAACGGGCCGGATGCCACCGGTAATCATTGTCCGGAGGGCTGGGCCTTCCATCAGTACCCCGGCCCCGGCTTCGATGGCGTGGGAAAAAGCAGCGCGGAAGCAAGCTACTACACCTGGGTGGATCATCACAACACCCTGGGCTTGGGGGAGAACATTCCCATTTCCACGGGTAACCTCAATGATGGCTTCATTGCCTTCAAGGACGGCAAGATGATCACCATACGCATCCCTTATCCCATGGGCTTTTACGCCAAGGGTCTGGACGGGCGCATCGATGATCCAAACGCCGGCTGGAAAGGCCGCGGCCTGTGGAGCACCAGCGGTGATCGCACGCCCTGGCTGATGGAAGGCGGCAAAGGCAGCAAGCCGCGCGCCGTGCATATCCAGGTACGGCCCAATCCGCTGGCGCGCTGAACTCCCCAGCGACCCGGGATACTGGAGCACATCGGGGTCGCGCCCGAAGCTCCCCGCATCACCCCGGCACGCGGGCCACCGCTGTGGGATGACTGTGGCGCGCAGGAGCCGGGGGAGGCTGTGGATACCGAGCCGGACTGGGGTCAGGTATGAAACGTGGTTTGAACGGGAGGTGGGTGACGCAGCGTTTGCTGAACCACACAGCATCTTACTGCAGCAATGCGGAGTTTTTCCAGCATTTCGAGGGGCGTGCCCTCTTTGGCCTTGAGATCGATATCGCACGTTATGGATTGAAAGCCCACCGGGACATCCTTTTGCATGGCCATCGCTCCGCGCACGTCGGCGCTTGCTTTGACTCGAACCTCCAAAGCGATCAGTTCGACCCCCAGCAGATTGGCCACCATCCTGATCGACGAATCCTGGCATGCTGCCAAGGCGGCGCACAGCATGTCACCAGGGGTAGGCGCATCATGCAGGCCACCAAAGGCCCGATGCACGCCGATAGGCACAGAAACCTCGCATCCGTCCATCGGCTTTACCAGCGTATGAAAAGGGTCAGACGGATCGATTCCGCCTGTGACCGCAAGGTCTGTGACCATGGCCAATTCTGGAGTCTCCTTGTATTGGGTGCGCAAGGCTGCCTGGGCTTCGTAGACGCTGATTTTTTTCATAGTAAATCTCCAAATTAAGGGGTTCCGGAGGCTTGAAGACCTCTGCGGCGCTCTTCCGCGCCAGGGATATGCCTCCATCAGCGCGTGCGGCGGCCCAAACGCAGGGAAGCACCGGTCAACGCATAAATCAGCATGCGGCTGTTGCGTTCTGCCTGGTAGTTCTGTCCCGCATCCAGAATGATGTCTTTGATGTCCCCGTCAAGGGTGATCCACACGCTGCCACCCAGGCATTCCACTCGATGCTGCAACGGGTCCAGCACCACCAGCAGCGCGCCTTTTTGCAATGTTTGCGTGTCGGCAGGGGTCAGCGCCGCCTGCTGTGGCCGGGAGCCGCTGCGCGCACGCCAGAGGAACAAGCTGGCAAGCGAGTGAGCGGCGGCGCCGAATGGGGAAGAGATGGCAAGATTCATGGCGGACTCCAAAAGTTGTTGAACGTCAATCGTTGCTGATTGATGGCTACACTGTCCTCCAGGGGAACCCGCCCCGTCCTTTAAACTTCTTAAGAATCTGCTAAATGTTCCTAAAGATGCGGTCGTACAGGAGGGCTCATGCAAGACCACTACCACTTTGATCGCTGTGAAGTCAGGCCTGCAGAGCGACTGTTGCTGGTGGAGGGTGTACCGGCGATGGTGGGTGCCCGTGCTTTCGATCTGCTCTTGTGCCTGCTGGCTCACCGCGACCGGGTGATCTCCAAGCTTGAGGTGCTTGAAATCGTCTGGCCTGGCCTGGTGGTTGAGGAAAACAATTTGTCGGTGCAGGTGTCGGCCCTGCGCAAGCTGTTGGGCCCCAAGGCAATCGCCACGATTCCCGGACGGGGCTATCAGTTTTCTCTGGACGTCAGGCATGGCGGCGCGTCACCTGATAGCGGGGTGCATCAGCCCGGCGCAGTCGCCATCGACAAGCCGACGATTGCGGTGCTGCCCTTCAACGTGCTGTCCGATGACCCCGGGATCAACTTTCTGGCCAACGGCTTGGCCGAAGACGTCATCGCGCTGTTGGCGCGTGTCCCGGGCTTTTTGCTGATCTCCCGCGCGTCGTCTTTTGCCTTTCGTGGACAGGGTGTCAGTCTGCCGGAAGTTGCCCTTCAGCTCGGCGTTCGTTTTGTTGTCGAGGGCAGCGTGCGGCTGAAGAGTGATGTCCTTCGGGTCTCGACACAGCTCACCGACGCGGCATCGGGGCGCGTCCTGTGGAGCGGTCACTTCGATAGCCGTCGTGACGAGGCTGTCGATTTGCAGGAAGATATCGCGCGCGGAATTATTTCGGAACTTGAACCCGAACTCACCCGCGCGGAAATTGCCCACATTCGCCGTCAGCGTCCGGAAAACCAGGATGCATGGGCCCACTACCATCAGGCGGTTGGGGCGCTTGCAATGCAGGGTTGGGGGAAGGACGCCATAGTCGAGGCGCGCTCGCAGCTTCAAAAGAGCGTGGCCCTTGACCCGGCATTTGGTCTGGGGCACGCACACTACGCTATGTTGACCGCATTGGCCAGGAATTTCGGACTGCTGCCTGACTCTGCGAGTCTGGTGAGCGATGCGCTAGTCGCCGCTAACCAGGCGATTGGACTTGATGACGGAAGCTCCCAGGTATTGGGCTACGCCGGCTGCGCCCTGTGCGACCTGGGACATCTCGACCGAGGCGTTGAAATTCTTCACCAGGCCCTGGAGATCGACCCCAGCAATGCGCAGGCGCATGTCGCGCTGGGCGCCGCGTTGGCCATGACGGGGAAATTCGAGGCAGGCATCGAGAAAATGCGCTTCGGAATGAAGATCAGCCCACGCGACCGGAGTCTTAGTTTTTGGGGCTGGGCACTGGGTGTTTTCCTGTTAAGGGCTGAGCTATTCGACGAAGCCTTGGCAGAGGCACGCACTTCGAGTCGGCGTGATCCAAGGTTCCATCTCGCACGCGTTCTCGAAGCTGCAGCTCTAGACCGCCAGGGATACCTTGTCGAAGCTGGCGCTGCTCTTGCGATCGCTCGCCAGTTGTCTGCGCAACTCACGTTGAAAGAGATAGCCCTGACCCATGGCCGTCGTGTTGGCGAGAGGATGTCTCTGCTTTGGGTTCCGGTCACCTAGCCTACGGCTCGCCCGGAGGGCGCGGTGCGATGCACCGCAGCGAAATTGGTGTCTGACCCCAATAACTCCCTAAGCACCCCGCTTGTGCCCAATGGGGCAAAAATTCTTGGCGAGTCAGCCTGCCGCCTGAGGGTAAGCACGAATTTCTGAGGACGCGATACGGTGAGATTCTTGGGCTCATACGGTTGAATTTCCCATCCCTCGCGGGCAGGTTGGGGCGCAAATGGCTAATGTTCCGGGGGCAGAGATAGAGCGTGCTGGCGCTAGCGTCGGGCGGCGGGACCAGGTAGTGGCGCGTGGCAGCGATCAGTCCGCCTATGGCCGTGACCACGGTGTCCAGGGACTCGGTGACGGCATGGACGCCCACGCCCTGGCCCAGCAGGTGAATCGTCGTCTGGCCGATCAGGTCCGGCCGTGAGGCCTCCACGTACAACACTGCTGCAGGGTTGATTCGCAGATCGTCGGGCGCCAGCGGATCGGAGGCTTTGTTAAATGAGAGCAGGGGCATGGAATGCGGCCGGTGTGTCAGGACAGGATCAGTTCTTTGTGGTCGTCCAGATGTGTCGGCGGCTCGTCGTCGGTTTGAAAGTGTGCCTGCTCATGCGGGCTCCGTGAAGTTGTGGAACGGGTCATGCATCGGCCATGTTAGAAGTCCGCGTCCGATGTCGCCATCAGCCGCCGCCCTTGCTGCCTGTCAGCGCAGGCCGACAGCTGCATTGGCGCGATTTGCCTGGGGCATAGCTTCGCAAGTTGTGAAAATTGGCATTGGCCCCTGTCGGAACGGCGCCAACAGCTATCAAATATGTAACGTTTGGCAGCCTGGTGCGTTGCTAGCCAGGGTCGTCGGCAAGCCGCGCGGGGCCGCTTCAGGGCAAGTCCTCCACGTCTATGCCAGTTGTGTAAAAATCCCTACAGTTACGAAGAGGAGCCTTTTATGAAGTTCAAATCAATTGCCAGCGCGGCCCTGTTCACACTGACTGCGGCCCTGTCTCACGGGCAGACTTTCCCCACCAAACCGGTACGCATCGTGGTGCCGCAAACGCCAGGCGGCGCGTCCGATGCACTGGCCAGGATTGTTGGCCAGAAACTGTCTGAAAAATGGGGCCAGCCTGTGGCGGTGGAGAACTGTGCTGGCGCCACAGAAGACTGAGGGCAGACGTGTCATGAAAATCAGGCAAATCGCAGGCGCGCTGGGCGCCGAAATTTCCGGGGTCGATCTTTCCGGAGGCGTGTCCCCCGGGCTGGCGGCTGACATTCGAAAAGTGTTTCTGGACCACCAAGTCATCTTCCTGCGCAACCAGAACCTGACGCCACAACAGTTTCTGGCGTTTGCCCAGGCTATGGGCGAGCCGATCGAGTACCCCTTTATCAAGGGCATTGAGGGCTTTTCACACATTATCGAGGTGAAAAAACTCGAACACGAAAAAGTGAATTTCGGTGGTATCTGGCATTCGGACACCACCTATCTCGAAGTGCCACCCATGGGTTCCATGCTGCTCTCGCGTGAAGTGCCGCCGTACGGCGGTGACACCTTGTTTGCCAACCAGTATCTGGCCTATGAATCGCTCTCTGGCACGATGCAGGGACTGCTCAATGGGCTGATCGGTATCAGCAGTTCGGCCAATGCGGACGTCTCCAAAACGCGTGAAGACCGTATCAAGTCGGACGGCAATGGGGCTGCCCCGCAAGAGTTGCGGGCCGAGCATCCGGTAGTGCGCACCCACCCAGAGACCGGGCGCAAGGCCTTGTACGTCAATGTCGCACATACCGCGGGCATCAAGGGCATGACCGACGACGAGAGCGCACCGCTGTTGCGCTTTCTGTTCGGGCATCAAGTCAAGCCGGAATTGACTTGCCGCTTTGCCTGGGAGCCCAACGCGATTGCGTTTTGGGACAACCGCTGCGCGCAGCACAACCCGGTCAATGACTACCACGGCTTTCGCCGCGTGATGCACCGTATTACGCTCAAGGGCGACAAGCCGGCCTGAGGGCGTCATGCAGGATAAAACGTCCATGCGCGGCGTGATGGCGCTGGTTGTTGAAGCTCCCGCCGGGGTAGGGCTGCGCCATTTGGCAGGTCGGCACCCCGCTTGTGCCCAATGGGGCAAAAAATCTTGGTGAGTCAGCCTGCCGCCTAAGGGTAAACATGCTTTCTAAGGACTTGATACGGTGAGATAGTTGGGCTCATGCGGTTGAATTTCTTATCCTTGGTGTCTACTGCGGCTTCGTGGTCGCGGGCTGCGAGCCGAACGGCGTCACTGGCTCGCGCCTCACCGGCCACGCGCTGATCGAGGGCGAGCGCTGCGGCATCAAGTACGTGGTGGTTACGATGTGCATCGGCGGAGGCATGGGAGCGGCGGGACTTTTCGAGGTGGTTTGATTATTCCCTGAGGAGGGATCATGAAAGCGTTTATCCGGTTTATCCTGGCAGTGCTCGCGCTCGCCGCGAGCAGCGTGTTCGCGCAGCAGTATCCCAATCGTCCGGTCAAGGTCATCATTCCCTGGCCGCCCGGCCAGGCGACCGATATTGCGGCGCGCATCGTCGGCGAGAAGCTCTCGCAGCAGCTCGGGCAGCCCTTCATCATGGAGAATCGGCCCGGCGCCGGCGGTGCGCTCGGCACCGAGGCGGCGGTGAAGTCCGCCCCGGACGGCTACACGCTGCTCGCGGCCTCGAGCGGCCCGATCTCGATCATGCCGAACTTGCAGCAGGTTCCCTACGACCCGCTAAAGGATCTGGTGCCGGTCAGTCTGATCGCGGCGGCACCGTTCGTGCTGGTGACGCATCCCTCATTCCCGGCCTCGAACGCGAAGGAGTTTCTCGCATTGGTCCGGGCGAATCCAGGGAAATACACCTTCGCCTCCTCGGGAACGGGGGCGACCGCGCACATATTCGCCGAGCTTTTCAATTCCATGGCGCAGATCAAGACCGTGCACGTGCCGTACAAGGGCAGCGCGCCCGCGCTCACCGACCTGATCGGCGGGCATGTCAGCTACGCCATCGAGACCGTGGCGTCGGTCGTCGGCCACGTCAAGGCGGGCCGCCTGAAAGCTTTCGGGGTTAGCACCGCGCGGCGCAGTGCCGCGATGCCCGATGTCCCCTCGCTCGCCGAGGCGGCAGACCTTCCGGGCTACGACGTCGCCGCTTGGATCGGTTTTGTGGCGCCTGCGGGCACGCCGCGCGACATCCTCATCAAGCTTGCGGCGGAGATCCAGAAAGCCGTGCAGGCCAGCGACCTGAAAGAACGCTACTTGACGCTCGGCATGGACATCGCCTCGAACACGCCCGACCAGATGGCCGCGTTCATGCGCCGCGAGCAGGACCGTTACGCCTCGATCATCAAGAACGCGGGCATCAAGGTCGAATGAAGATTGCCATCGTCGGCACGGGAGCGATGGGTTCGGTGTACGCCGGGCTGCTCGCCTCGGCCGGGCACGAGGTGTGGGCGATCGACCGCTGGCGCGAGCACATCGACGCTATCCGCGCGAACGGCCTGCGCCTCGAAGGTGCCTCGGGCGACCGCACCGTGAAGGTGAACGCCACCACCGATGCGCGCGAGGCTGGCCCCTGCGACCTCGTCATCCTCGCCACCAAGGCGATGCAGGTCGAGGTGGCCGCCGCGTCACTAAAGCCTCTGCTCAAACCCGAAACGCCGGTGCTCTCGATCCAGAACGGCCTCGGCGGCCCGGACGCCGCGGCGTCGGTGCTCGGGCGCGAGCGCGTGATGGTCGGCGTGGTCGGCGGCTTCGGCGCCTCGATGAAAGGTCCCGGCCACGCGCACCATAATGGCATGGAACTGGTGCGTCTCGGCGAATTCGGCGGCCCTATCACGCCGCGCCTTAGGAAGGTGGAGGAGATCTGGAGCGGCGCCGGGTTTCGCGTCAAGGTATTCGACGATATCGACCAGCTGGTGTGGGAGAAGCTGATCTGCAACTGCGCCTACTCCGGGCCCTGCGCCCTCGGCGACTGCACCATCGGCGAGGTGATGGAGGATCCTGACCTGTCCCACGTTTCGGCGGCCTGCGCCACCGAGGGCTTCCAGGTAGCGCGGGCCAAGGGTGTGAAGCTCGGCTTCACCGACCCGGTCGCCTACGTGCGCGACTTCGGCTCGAAGATCCCAAAGGCGCGGCCCTCGGTGCTGCTCGACCTGATGGCGAAGCGAAAAAGCGAGATCGGCGTCATCAACGGCTCAATTCCGCGCGTGGCGAAGGAACTGGGGCTTTCGGCCCAGGTGAACGAGACGGTGACCGCGCTGGTGCAGGCGAAAGAACGCCGCCTGGGCTGTGACTAGAACACGATCACGCCACGCCTATGACTATGCCGGTGTACTGGAAGTCGTAAGCGTCACCCAGGCAAGGTGAAGCCGTAAAATCGTCCTGTCGGCTTTGTTCGACACTACCCCTGCAAACGGCTGGAGCGAGCCAGGCAAACCCTGCTTTCCAG
>JBCKNJ010000069.1:0-7917 GCA_038902795.1 Polaromonas sp.
TTCAGGAATGGCAGCATGCGCGCCAGAACATCATCGCGGTCGATGAAGTGATGCTTGAGCGAGGCGACAATGTGCATGCAGACGATGACGAGGAGTGCCAGATTAAGCGAGGCGTGAGCGAGTTTCAGGAAATCGGCCAGTACTTTGTCTTTCTGCACCAGATCGGGCAGTTGAATCCAACCGAGGTATACCGTGGGTACGCCGACGGCTGAACTATAGAGCCAGCCACTCGGGGGGATGAGCAGGATCAGCAGATAGAGCAGCAGGTGCGAGGTGCCTGCCGCCCTCTGCTGCCAGAGCGGCATCGATGTCGGCAGGGGCGGAGCGGGATGAGTCAGTCGCCAACTTGCCCGGAATACAGCGATTAAAAAAACAGTGACTCCGATCCACTTGTGCCAGGAGAAGTATTTCAACTTCTGCGGAGACAGTGAAAGATCGACCATGTAAGAGCCGAGGAGCCAGTTCGCCAGGATCAGCGCGAAGACCAGCCAGTGCAGGCCAATCGCAACAGAGTTGTAGCGAGGACGTTGCTGGTCGGTCATGCGCGCTGCCGGCCTGGCCTGGCCTTAGTTCTTGAAAGCCGCGATGTTGAGGGAAAACTGGATGACTTCACCAATGCTTCGGGAAACCCTGGTCATGCCGAAGTCGGTACGCTTGATGCTGCCTTTGGCGATGCCTCCGCATATCTCCCGCTTGTTAACCGGATGCGTTATGCACTTGAAAGAGGCCAGTTCGAGACGAACCGGGCGGGTAACGCCAAGCATTGTCAATTCACCATCGGCACCCGACAGAGCGTCACCATTGAAGCGCAGGTTGCTGGAGCGGAAGGTGATGGTGGGAAACTTGATCGTATCGAAATAATCCTCGGTCCGCAGGAGTTCGTCGCGCTGCCTAAAGCCTGTATCAATGGTGGTGGTGTCAATTTCGGCCTCAATGCTGCCTGTTTTTGCGATGCGGTCGAGTGTGATCTTGCCGGTGGTCTTGTTGAACCTGCCTAGTATCGTGTTGATGCCCAGCCACTCGACTTCGAAGTTGCTGGCAGAATGCGGCGTGTCGATAGCGTAATTTTCAGGTGTTGCAGACGCAGGTAAGGCAATCAGAAAACCCAGCGCAACTATTCCAAAGATGACTTTCATTATGGTTTCTTTCTGGTTACGGATTGATTGGTGAAAGACAGGCGACTCATTCTTCCGGGATTACTTTCCACTGGTGTGCAGTCTGAACTTGATTTGAACTTCATCGGCAACGAGGTCCGTGTCTTTCCATATACCTTCGCCGATATTATGTTGAAGGCGGCGAATGTTCAGCGTGCCCTCGAAGATAGAGTTGCCTGCGGCGTCAGTTTTTACGGTAAACGGGGCTGTGATTTCGTTGGTCCGACCTTTGATTGTCAGGGGGCCGCGCGCCTCGTAGCGGCCGCCACTCAATGCATATACTGCCGATGAGACGAACGTTGCTTTGGGAAAATTTTTAGTGTCGAACCATTCTTTTTTCCGGACTTCGGCATTGATCTCGTCATTGCTGATATCGAAGCTGCCAATGTCGATATCTATGGCTGCCTTGCCGGTCTCCGGTTTGGCCGCATTGAACGAAATTTGTGCAGTGAATCGATTGAATCGGGCCTCGACGGGCACATTCATCTGTCGTGAGATGAAGGTGATCTGGCTGCGGTTGTAGTCAACTTTCTGTGTCTGTCCAGGGAGTGGTGAGGCCAGTAATATCAGTGCCACGAAAAGTAGAGTCGTTTTTTTCCCAAGTATGCACATTTTTTAATAGTGTTGAAGCTGCACCGAGCCCGCAGGGTAAGCCAAGGGCTTGGCGAATTTGGGCTCTGACCCGAAAAACCAACGTGGGGGCTCTAGTCACTCCTTGCGGAAGTCGTCGTGGCACGCCTTGCAGTTCCCGCCCACTGGACCCACCGCAGCCTTCAAGGTGTCCAGATTACCGGTCTTGGCGGCAGCCATTAGCTTGATCGAGTCGGCATTGAGCTTTTCTCCAACTGCCTTGAACTTGGCGGTGTCGGTCCAGATCTCCGGTTTGGCTCGGGTGTCGCCTTTGTCGGAACCCGCCGAGAACCCGGCAAGCGGCAGTCGGGTCACCATCTCGAGAATGGTCGCGTTCTCTGCGGCGACAGCCGCATCAAACGGGACCCGGCCGCTGGCCATCGCAGCTATCCGGCCAAAGTGCGCGCCCTGAAGCGTCATGACCGACTTGCGGTACTTGATCGCGTCTTCCGGTTTGGCAAATTGCGCGGATGCGGGAGTAGTCATGGCGACCAGGGTGGCCGCCAGAGCGATGCAGGCAAGAGCTTTCATGTTTTTCCTTGTGGGTTGTTTTCCAAATAAAGTTTCTGATCACAGCTTTTTGCCGTTGCCAGATTGCTGGAGTTTAGCCGCAGCCAATAAGTTCCGTGGGAACTTATGCATTGCGGGAAAGCACCAAGATGTGCATCGTGGATCAATCAGCAAATGAACAATGCGCGGTCAGTTCGCTGCGAAGCAATAGAACAGGCCATTGCCGCCCGAGGCCCTCAACTGCGCATTGCTGCATCCGCGTGAGGGGTGAGAAGCATTCCATGAGCGTGAAGGCGCATCATCCTGCAGGCCCATCCGGTCGTGGTGACCAACCATTGCAGCTCCATCGCCACCTTTGGTCCAGTTGCCGCAGGTTAAATCCGTGCCCGGCGGCGGCGCTGTGCCATCTGCCATAGTGCCTGTCAGAATGTCGTGCATGTTGACGATGAACAGGCGGCTTGGCACGCGTCTGCCCGTTTCAGTCAACCCCGTTTCAGTGTCGATGGGGTTTCTGTATGAATTATGCAGGTCGTCGACATTGGCGGAAATGCGAGTCCCCATGGCGTTCGCCCACGGTCCATTGCCGATGCGATCCTTTGCGTTCACGGCAGGCTTGCCGCCTTCGGCCTGCTGGCTGAGATAGGCACGCCATGTTTTAGCGCCCGCGCCAGCCTTTGCCGCAAGATCCTGGCAATGCTTGTCGGCGCCCTCCAGCCCGCCCAGATTGGCACCATCGGGCCCCGGCGTGCTTGTGATGAAGAAGGTCATGTCGGGGAATTGCCGCGGCTGTCGCGCTGGCGCGGCTGCGGGCGCTGCAACTTGCGCGAATGCGGGAGTAGCCATGGCGACCAGGGTGGCCGCCAGAGCGATGCAGGCAAGAGTTTTCATGTTTTTCCTCGGTGGGGTTGTTTTTGAACCTAAGTTTCTGGCTACAGCCCGGTGGCTACAACCAGATGACTTGAGTTTATCCTTGGGCAATAAGTTCCGTTGAAACTTATTTGCTGCAGGAAAGCACCAACACCATCGCCGCTGCGGCAACCCATCAGCGGCCAATCATCGGCCCGATGGTGTCTTTGGGTTCTGCTATAAAACGATATCAATTAAAAACGAGGAATTGACATGCACACCAGCAGCTTGAAGAAGGTCAGGGTCTGGGATTTGCCGACGCGGGTCTTTCATTGGGCGCTGGTGCTTGCAATTTTGGGCTCGGCGATTTCAGGGACGATAGGGGGCAACGCGATGGTATGGCACTTTCGCTCTGGCTACATCGTGATGACGCTGTTGCTGTTTCGGCTGGTGTGGGGCTTTGTCGGTGGGCGCTGGTCGCGCTTTGGCGCTTTTATCTATACGCCGCAGACCGTCATCGCCTACCTCAAGGGGCGCGGCAAGCCCGAGCATTCGGTTGGCCACAACCCGCTGGGCGCGGGCTCGGTGTTTGCCATGCTGGCGCTGCTGCTGGCGCAGGTCGGCAGCGGTTTGTTCAGCGACGACGACATCGCCTTTGCCGGGCCGCTGACGCGCTTTGTCTCCAACGCGACCGTGAGTTTGGCAACCAGCTACCACAAGAACATCGGCAAGTGGGTCATCCTAGCCCTGGTGCTGCTGCACATCGCGGCCATCGTGTTTTATCTCAGGCGCAAACACAATCTTATAGCTGCCATGCTGCATGGCGACAAAGACCTGGAAGTGGCCGTGCCCAGCTCGCGCGACGATGCCTGGTCCAGAAGCGCTGCCCTGTTGATTCTGGCGGCCTGCGCCGCCTTGGTCGCCTGGCTGGCCAGCCTTGCAGCCTGATAACGTGCGCTCAGCGCCAGAGGAATTGGGGGTCAGAGCCCAAATTCGCCAAGCCTTCGGCTCGCCCGCAGGGTCGGCGCGATGCGCCGCAGCGAAATTGGTGTCTGACCCCCATTTCCTTCACCGTGATCAGGCCTTGGCTTGCGCCAGCAGGGTGGCCGCATCACTGACTTCAAACTTGCCGGGGCCTTCAACATTCAGGCTGACAACCTTGCCATCCTTGACCAGCATTGAATAACGGTTGCTGCGCAGGCCCATGCCGCGTGCGGTCAGATCCAGCGTCAGACCTGTGGCTTTGGCGAAGTCAGCACTACCATCGGCCAACATGCGAACCTTGCCGCCAGTTTTTTGATCGCGCGCCCAAGCACCCATGACGAATGCGTCGTTGACGCTCAAACACCAGATTTCATCAACGCCTGCGGCTTTGAGTTCAGCAAAGCTTTCAACATAGCCAGGCACATGCTTGACCGAGCAGGTCGGCGTGAAAGCGCCTGGCACGGCAAACAGGGCAATGGTTTTGCCAGCAGTAGCTTTAGCAACGTCAACCGCATTCGGGCCAATGCTGCAGCCATTGCCTTCGACTTCTAAAAATTCCTTCAGAATGGTTGCAGGAAGGGTGTCGCCGACTTTAATCATGGAGTGCCCTTTAGACGATAGCCGCTTTTTCGACCAACCGGGTCACCACCCAATTTTTGGTCTTGGAGATCGGGCGACTTTCGGTGATTTCAATCATGTCGCCGGTCTTGTACTCGCCCTTTTCGTCATGCGCGTGGTACTTGCTCGACAGCGATACGATTTTGCCGTACAGCTCGTGCTTGACGCGGCGCTCAACCAGCACCGTGACGGTCTTGGCGCGCTTATCGCTGACGACCTTGCCGATCAAGGTGCGCTTGAGGGATTTTATAACTTCCGTCATTATTTAGCTCCTTGGCGGGCAACGGTCTCTGCCAGTATGGTTTTGGCGCGAGCGATAGAGCGGCGCGTAGAGCGCAGCGTTGAAGTGTTGTTGAGTTGTTGCGTGGCTTTTTGCATACGCAGGCCAAAGTGGGCTTTTTGCAGCTCTTTGACTTCGGTTTTCAAACCGGCAACGTCTTTTTGGCGCAGTTCAGTGGTGTTCATTTCTTGCTTCTCCTGCTCACTGGCCAATCATGCGACTAACGAACGTGGTGCGCAGCGGCAGCTTGGCAGATGCCCGGCGGAACGCTTCACGGGCCAGTTCTTCGGGCACGCCGACGATTTCAAAAACGATTTTGCCGGGCTGGATTTCAGCCACGTAATATTCCGGATTGCCTTTACCGTTACCCATGCGAACCTCTGCAGGTTTTTGGGAAATCGGCTTGTCCGGGAAGACGCGGATCCAGATACGGCCGCTACGTTTGACGTGACGGGAAATCGCACGACGTGCGGCTTCAATTTGACGAGCGGTTAAGCGACCACGATCGGTACACTTCAGGCCAAAGTCACCGAATGCCACTGTGTTTCCTCGTGTGGCGATGCCGGTATTGCGGCCTTTTTGTTCTTTGCGGTATTTTCTGCGAGCGGGTTGCAGCATTTTTATTCTCCGTTATAAAGACCGATTACTTGGTCTTGGTACCGTCAGCTGCTGCAGCTGGCGCGGCTTTGCGGACGCGCTTAACGGTGGTTTTCGGGGCTTCGCTACCAACGGTAGCTTCAGCCGGCTTGTCGCTGCCATCAGCAGGCGCAGTGTTGACACCACCTGCTACGGCACGCGGGGATCTCGCACCGCGTGGCGCTGCTGGACGGTCACCGCCTGGACGATCACCAGGACGTGCGTCACGGCGCGGACCGCGTGGCTTGCGTTCTTCGTCAGCCACTTCAACCATACGGGCTCCTGGCGTATCGCCACTGCCCAAGGTGTCGCCTTTGTAGACCCAGACCTTGACACCAATCACACCGTAGGTGGTCTTGGCTTCAGAGGTGCCGTAGTCGATGTCGGCGCGCAGGGTGTGAAGGGGCACGCGACCTTCGCGGTACCACTCGCAACGGGCAATCTCAATACCGTTGAGGCGGCCAGACGACATGATCTTGATGCCCAAGGCACCCAGACGCATGGCGTTTTGCATGGCACGCTTCATGGCGCGGCGGAACATGATGCGTTTTTCAAGCTGTTGGGTGATGCTGTCAGCGATCAGCTTGGCATCAATTTCAGGCTTGCGAACTTCTTCAATGTTCACGGCAACCGGCACGCCCAGCTGGCGGCTCAGTTCTTTTTTCAGCGCTTCGATGTCTTCGCCTTTTTTGCCGATCACAACACCCGGACGAGCCGAGAAAATCGTGATGCGGGCGTTTTTGGTGGGACGCTCGATCAGAACGCGCGAAACCGCAGCGTTCTTGAGCTTCTTCTTCAGGTACTCGCGAACCTTGATGTCTTCAGCCAGCATGCCGGCGAAGTCACGGTTGTTGGCGTACCAGCGGCTGGCCCAGTTGCGGCTGATTGACAGCCGAAAACCGGTTGGGTTGATTTTTTGTCCCATATCGGTCTGCCCTTAGTTGCCAACCACCACGTACACATGGCACGTAGGCTTGCTGATGCTGTTGCCGCGGCCTTTGGCGCGCGCGGAGAAACGCTTGAGCGTGGCGCCCTGTTCGACGTAGATGGTTTTAATCTTCAATTCGTCGATATCGGCACCATCGTTGTGTTCAGCGTTGGCGATGGCGGACTCAACCACCTTCTTGATGATTCCAGCAGCTTTTTTCTGCGTGAAGGTCAGGATGTTGAGCGCTTGATCGACTTTTTTACCGCGAATCAAATCAGCGACCAGACGGCCCTTGTCGACCGACAGACGAACGCCCCGGAGGGTTGCACGTGTTTCCATGGTCTTCTCCATTACTTTCTCACAACTTTTTTGTCAGCCGGATGACCTTTGAAAGTACGGGTGAGTGCAAACTCGCCCAACTTGTGGCCAACCATTTGATCGGTGATGTAAACCGGGACGTGCTGCTTGCCGTTATGCACGGCGATGGTCAGGCCGATGAACTCGGGCAGGATCATGGAGCGGCGCGACCAGGTCTTGATCGGCTTTTTGTCTTTGTTGGTAACGGCTTTGTCAGCCTTGGCTACCAAGTGGTGGTCGACAAAGGGACCTTTTTTGAGTGAACGTGTCATGGCTTAACCTTACTTCTTGCGACGCGAAACAATCATCACTTGCGTGCGCTTGTTGTTGCGGGTGCGGTAGCCTTTGGTCAGGTTACCCCATGGATCGACAGGATGGCGACCTTCGCCGGTCTTGCCTTCGCCGCCACCGTGTGGGTGATCGACCGGATTCATGACCACACCGCGAACGGTTGGGCGAATACCCATCCAGCGCTTCACACCAGCTTTGCCGAGGCGGCGCAGGCTGTGCTCTTCGTTGGCGACCTGGCCAAGCGTCGCACGACATTCGACGTGGATCTTACGAACCTCACCAGAGCGCATACGCACCTGGGCGTAGGTACCTTCGCGGGCCAGCAGCGTTGCAGATGTACCGGCTGAACGTGCAATTTGCGCGCCCTTGCCAATTTGCATCTCGATGCAGTGAATCGTTGAACCGACAGGAATGTTGCGGATAGGCAGGGTGTTACCGACGCGAATCGGCGCTTCCGAACCGCTGATGAGCGTGGCACCGACTTCAAGGCCACGCGGGGCAATGATGTAGGCGCGCTCGCCGTCGGCGTAGCAGATCAGCGCAATGTGGGCCGAGCGGTTAGGGTCGTACTCGATACGTTCGACCTTGGCAGGGATGGCATCCTTGTTGCGCTTGAAATCGACCACACGGTAGTGGTGCTTGTGACCACCGCCTTTATGGCGAACAGTGATATGGCCGTTGTT
>JBCKNJ010000070.1:0-7692 GCA_038902795.1 Polaromonas sp.
TACCCCTGGCTTTCGCCTTCTACACGGCGACTTGCAGGCTTGCCGTCATAATCATTTTTGACTGGGAGCGGCAGCCTGCAATGGCTAGGGGAGTTATTGGTGTCTGACCCCAATAACTCCATGAATGGCACCTAAACGGCGAAGGACTATTGATGAACCCGCAAGCTGACAAACCACCCACCAAAGAGTTTTTGGGCTCTGACCCCAAAAACTCCATCATTGGGGCGCTGGTGGCCGCGCTGTTGCTGGCAGCGCTGGGTGGCTTGAGCTGGTATCTCACCCGTCCGGCAGCACCTGGGGTAGCTGCTGCCGGTGCAGCAGGCGACGGGCGCGGTGGTGCGTCTACGGTGGGCGTGGCCACGGCAGAAAAAGCCAGCGTCCCGGTGGTGATTGATGCTTTGGGTACGGTC
This sequence comes from Polaromonas sp., assembly GCA_038902795.1. Taxonomy (GTDB): domain Bacteria; phylum Pseudomonadota; class Gammaproteobacteria; order Burkholderiales; family Burkholderiaceae_C; genus Polaromonas. The sequence continues at coordinate 411 of JBCKNJ010000070.1, forward strand.
ACGCCGCAGGCCACGGTCAAGGTGCGCCCGCTGGTATCGGGGGTGCTTGAGAAAGTGCTGTTTAGCGAAGGCCAAATGGTCAAGGCCGGGCAGCTCCTCGCCATCATTGACCCGCGCCAGTTTGAGCTGGCTTTGATGCAGGCATCGGGCCAGCTACAGCGTGATAGTGCGCAACTCGACAGCGCCAAAGTCACCTTGCAACGCTTTAAAACGTTGCTTGAGCAAGACTCGATTGCGCGGCAAGACGTTGACACGCAAACCGCGCTGGTCAAGCAGCTCGAAGGTACAGTGATGATTGATAGGGCCAACGAGGGCATCGCCAGGCTCAACCTCAGCCACACCCACGTGACGGCCCCCATCAGTGGCCGGGTGGGCTTGCGCACGGTCGATGTGGGCAACGTGGTTAACCCGAGTGATGTCAATGGCTTAGCGCTTATCACGCAAGTCGCGCCGATTGATGTGGTGTTTGCCGTGCCGCAAGACCGCGTGGGTGATTTGCAAAAAACAACTGGCGCTGATGCCATCAAAGTCACCGCGATGGACAGAACCCGAGTCGCCGTGCTTGAAGCGGGCAGCTTTGCATCGCTAGACAACCAGATCGACACCACGACGGGAACGGTCAAGGCCAAAGCGCGTTTTGCCAACGCACAAGGCGCGCTGTTCCCGAACCAGTTTGTCAATGTGCAGCTGGTGCTTAAAACGCTTGACAACGCCGTGGTGGTGCCGGTTGCCGCTTTGCGCCAAGGCAGTGCGGGCGACTATGTATATGTGCTCAACGCTGACCGCACCGTGTCGCTTAGGCTAGTCACACGCGGGCAAGCCACGGTTGAAAAGGTTGTGCTGGCGGCTGGGCTACAGGCAGGCGAAAAAGTGATTACCGAAGGTGCTGACAGGCTTAAAGATGGCTCACGCGTATCGCTGGCAGGTGATGCGCCGCGCGGCCCTGGCGGTGGGGCTAGTGGGGCTGGTGGCAAGCGACCAGCGCAATGAGTCCTTCGACGCCCTTCATTGAGCGGCCCGTTGCCACGTCGCTGCTGATGGTCGCCATCGTGCTGGCGGGCTTGATAGGTTTCAAGTTTTTGCCACTGTCTGCGCTGCCGCAAGTCGATTACCCGACCATACAAGTGCAAACGCTGTACCCCGGTGCCAGCCCCGAGGTGATGGCGCAAACGGTGAGTGCCCCTCTTGAGCGGCAGTTTGGGCAAATGCCGGGCTTAAGTCGCCTCAGCTCAACCAGCGCGGCGGGTGTGTCCATCATCACGCTGCAATTTGGTTTGGGCTTGGCACTTGATGTGGCTGAACAGCAAGTGCAGGCCGCGATCAACGCCGGTGGCTCGCTGCTCCCCGCTGACTTGCCCGCACCGCCCGTGTACGCAAAAATCAATCCGGCTGATGCACCTGTTTTAACGTTGGCGATCACGTCAGACACCTTGCCTTTGACGGAGGTACAAAACCTCGTCAATACGCGCCTTGCGCTCAAAATCAGTCAGGTCAATGGTGTGGGTTTGGTCACCCTCAGTGGTGGCCAGCGGCCTGCGGTGCGCATACAGGCCGACACGCGCGCGCTTGCATCGTATGGCCTGGGCCTTGATACGCTGCGCACCGCTATCACCGCTGCCAATGCCAACGCCGCCAAAGGCAGCATTGACGGCCCAACCCGCGCCTACACCATCAACGCCAACGACCAGCTCGCGCAGGCGGCTGACTATAAAAACCTCATCATCGCTTACCGCAACGGCGCAGCCATTCGCTTGAGTGATGTGGCCCAAGTGGTTGATGGCGCTGAAAACACCAAGCTCGGTGCGTGGCGCGGTGTGGCTGCTGATGCCGGGGGCCAATTAGTCCCCGCCATTATTCTCAATGTGCAACGCCAGCCCGGTGCTAACGTGATTGCCACCGTTGATGCGATTAAAGCCAGGTTGCCCGAACTGCAAGCAGACCTGCCTATTGCACTTAAAGTTGAAGTGCTCAGTGACCGCACCACCGGCATACGCGCATCGCTGATGCATGTTCAGATTGAGCTGGCGCTGGCCGTGCTGCTGGTGGTACTGGTGATATTTGCGTTTTTACGCAGCCTGCGCGCCACCGTGATAGCCAGCTTGGCCGTGCCCATTTCACTCATAGGCACTTGCGGCGCGATGTACTTGCTGGGCTACAGCCTGAACAATTTAAGCCTGATGGCACTCACCATTGCCACTGGCTTTGTGGTGGACGATGCGATTGTGATGATTGAAAACATCTCGCGCTACATCGAAAAAGGCGAGGCGCCCATGGCTGCCGCCATCAAGGGCGCAGCGCAAATTGGTTTCACGATTATTTCGCTCACGGTGTCGCTGATTGCGGTGCTGATTCCGCTGCTGTTCATGGATGATGTGGTCGGGCGGCTGTTTCGCGAGTTTGCGGTCACGCTGGCCATCACAATTTTGATCTCGGCGGTGGTCTCGCTGACGCTGGTGCCCATGATGTCAGCGCGCTGGTTAAAGAAACCAAAATCCAGCGATACGACTAGCGGGAAACTGGAACAGTTCTTCGACAGCGTCATGCAACGCTATGACGGCGCACTCAGTTGGGTGCTCAAGCGCCAGGGCCTGACTCTGGCGGTGGCATTGGCTACGCTGCTGCTGACGGTGCTGCTCTATGTGCTGATACCCAAGGGCTTGTTCCCGACGCAGGACACCGGCCAGTTGCAGGCCCGCATCGAGGCCCTGCAGTCCGTCTCTTACTCCCGCATGTCTGAGCTGCAACAAGCTGCTGCCAAAGCCATTCTTGAAGATGCCGATGTTGAAACACTCGCCTCCTTCATCGGCGTGGACGTAGCCAACAACACCATGCTGCACACCGGGCGTATGCTGATTAACCTGAGGGCCAAGCGCTCCAGCAGTCAGATTGATACCATGGACCGCCTGCGTGAACGCGTCGGCAAAATCGCTGGCGTGACACTGTATTTGCAGCCGACGCAAGACTTGACGATTGACGCTGAAACTGGCCCCACGCAGTTCCGTTTGTCGATTGAAGGCGCAGACGACAAAGTGGTCACGCAATGGGCTAACAAGTTGGCCGCGCAAATGAAGTTATCCAGTAGCTTGCGCAATGTGTTGTCTGATGCGGGCTCAAGCGGCCCATCGGCCTACATCTCGGTAGACCGCGACACCGCTGCGCGCCTGGGCATCACCACCGCGTCGATTGACGACGCGCTCTACAGCTCGTTCGGCCAGCGCATTGTGGCCACTATTTTTACCGAGACCAGTCAATACCGCGTCATTCTGGAGGCCATGCCCGACCAGCTGAACAGCATTGCATCGCTGGGCAACTTGCCGCTTAAAACGGGCGCTGGCAGCACCACACCGCTCTCCGCATTTGCCATCATCACCGAGCGGCCCGCACCGCTGCAAGTCACTCGGGTTGATCAGTACCCAGCTACCACGCTGGGCTTTGACACCGCAGCCGGGGTATCGCTCGGCAAGGCGGTTGACGACATCAAGCAAGCGGCCAAAGACATCGCCATGCCGCTGAGTGTGAGAATGACTTTTTTAGGTGCAGCGGGCGCGTACCAGTCGTCACTGTCCAACCAGTTGTGGCTCATTTTGGCGGCCGTGGTGTGCGTGTACATCGTGCTGGGTGTGCTGTATGAAAGCTACATTCACCCACTGACGATTCTTTCAACCCTGCCATCGGCTGGCGTTGGTGCGTTGCTGGCGTTGATGCTCAGTGGCTCAGACCTCGGCGTGATCGGCATCATCGGCATTATTTTGCTGATCGGCATTGTCAAGAAAAACGCTATTTTGATGATCGACTTTGCAATTGATGCGGAGCGCCAGCAGGGCAAGTCAGCGCAAGAGGCCATTCACCAAGCAGCGTTGCTGCGCTTCAGGCCGATTTTGATGACGACCTTGGCGGCGCTGTTTGCGGCTCTGCCCTTGATGCTGGCCTGGGGTGAGGGCGCAGAGCTGCGCAGGCCGTTGGGCTTGGCGATTTTTGGCGGCTTGGTGGTGAGCCAGCTTTTGACGCTGTTCACCACGCCAGTGATCTATTTGGGCTTTGATCGGCTCGCCAAGAAGGTTAGAGGCGGTCAATGAACCTGTCTGAACCCTTTGTTCGCCGACCGGTAGCCACCGTGCTGCTCACGATAGGCTTGGCCCTGTCTGGCATAGGCGCGTTCTTCATGCTGCCTGTGTCACCACTGCCGCAAGTGGACTTTCCCATCATCTCGGTCAGCGCCAACATCCCCGGCGCCAGCCCGGCCACCATGGCCAGCAGCGTGGCCACGCCGCTGGAGCGCCGCTTGGGCAGCATATCGGGCGTCAATGAAATGACCTCAAGCAGCAGCAACGGTACAACCCGCGTCACGCTGCAGTTTGACCTGAATCGCAAAATTGATGCCGCTGCGCGAGAGGTGCAGGCCGCCATCAACGCCACGCGCTCTGACCTGCCCGCCGCGTTGCGTAGCAACCCAACGTACCGCAAAGCCAACCCGGCTGATGCACCCATTCTTATTTTGGCGCTGACATCCAAAACAAAATCGCCGGGGCAGATGTACGAGCAGGTGTCTAACCTGTTGCAGCAAAAAATTTCGCAGGTGCCGGGTGTGGGTGATGTGGAGCTGGGCGGCGGTTCGCTGCCTGCGGTGCGGGTTGGGCTGATGCCGTTTGCGCTGAATCGCTACGGCGTGAGCATGGAAGACGTGCGTGCCGCGCTACAAGCGTCTAACGCCAATCGGCCCAAGGGCGCGCTGGAAGCCATTAGCGATGGTAAAGGCCAGCGCCTGCAAATTTACTCAGGTGCCAATACCGCAACCGGCGGGCTTAAAGCGGCTGACTATCTGGGTTTGGTGATTGCCTGGCGCAACGGCGCTGCGGTTCGCCTGGGCGATGTGGCTGAAGTGATAGACGGCGTTGAAAACACCAACACGCTAGGCCTCTTCAACGGCGAGCCTGCCGTGGTGGTGCTGGTGCGTCGCCAGCCCGGTGCGAATGTGATTGAGGCAGTTGACGGCGTGCGCGCTTTGCTGCCCGAGCTGCAAGCGCAGTTACCATCAGACATCAAAATTTCTGTGGCATCTGACAGAACCCACTCGATCCGCTCCTCGCTGCGCGAGATCGAGCTGACGCTGCTGATATCCATCGTTCTGGTGGTGCTGGTTGTCAGTGCATTTTTGCGCAGTGTACGCGCCACCATCATTCCGGCGGTGGCCACCATCGTGTCGCTGCTCGGCACATTTAGCGTGATGTATTTGCTGGGCTTTAGCCTCAACAATTTGAGTTTGATGGCGCTCACCGTGGCCACTGGCTTTGTGGTGGACGATGCCATCGTGGTGCTGGAAAACACCAGTCGCCATATCGAGGCCGGTATGGATCGCTTCAAGGCTGCCCTACTCGGCGCCAGGGAGGTTGGTTTCACGGTGCTGACCATCAGCTTGTCGCTGGTGGCGGTGTTTATTCCGTTGCTGTTCATGGGCGGGCAGATGGGACGTTTGTTCCGCGAGTTTGCGGTCACGCTGTCGGCTGCAGTTTTAATTTCACTCGTGATCTCGCTCACCACCACACCGATGATGTGCGCGTGGTTGCTTAAACCCCATAAACCGCAAGAGCCCAACAAACCGCCCGGTCGTTTGAGCTTTATTCCACGATTCTTTGAAGGCGCGTTTAACCGCTCGCACCGCGCTTATGAAGTCAGCCTTGACTGGGCGCTTGGCAGCAAGGCCCTCATCATGCTGATACTCGTGGCAGTGGTTGGCTTGAATGTTTACTTGTTTGTCAAAATCCCCAAAGGGTTTTTCCCGCAGCAAGACACTGGGCAAATCAACGCTGGCCTGCGGGCTGATCGAAGTATGTCATTCCAGGCTACGCAGGGCAAGCTCAAAGAGCTGGTCGATATTATTCGCGCTGACCCGGCGGTTGAGACCGTGGTCGGCTTTACGGGCGGCGGCAGGCCTGGCGGTGGTTTTATGTTTGTCAACCTCAAGCCGATTGCGCAAAGAACTCAGGCAGGCGAGCCACCCGTCAAGGCGCTGGCGGTGATCGCGCGGCTGCGCCCGCAATTGGCCAAGGTCACGGGTGTGACGCTGTTCCTAAACCCCGTGCAAGACCTGCGCGGCGGCGGCAGGGCGAGCAGTTCCACCTTCCAGTACACCTTGAAAAGCGACAACGTGGCTGACCTGAGCAAGTGGGCGCTGCGCCTGGCTGACCAGATGAAGCTGCAAGACGCGCTAACCGATGTGGACACCGACCAGCAAGAAAACGCTGTCGAGACCATGGTCACGGTGGACAAAGACAGCGCTGCGCGCCTTGGCATCAGCCTGCGCGATGTGGCCAACGCGCTGTACAACGCCTTCGGCCAGCGGCAAGTCGCCACGATTTACAGCGACATCAACCAATACAAAGTGGTGATGGAAATTGCGCCGCGATTCATTCGCAGCCCCGAGTCGCTTAAAGATATTTATGTGCCCGTCAAAGCGGCTGCGGTGGTGGTCAACAGCACGGCGGTGTCGTCTACCTCGTCTACCGTCAGCAACATTGTTAACCCCGCGCTACGCGATCAGTCTACTGGCCAAGCCCTTAGTTTGAGTGCGACCAACATGGTACCGCTGTCGGCGATTGCGCGGTTTACTGAAGGCCCCAAGGCATCTTCAGTCCACCACGAAGACGGCGAGCTGGCCACCACGGTGTCGTACAACCTGCATGAAGGCAGCACGCTGGCCGATGGGCAGGCCGCTGTGTTGCGCGCCGAGGCTGAGATTGGCATGCCCAACAATGTGCGCGGCAGCTTTCAAGGCACTGCGCGCGATGCGCAGGCTTCGCAAGGTCAGCAGCCACTGCTTATTTTGGCCGCGCTGGTGGTGATCTACATCGTGCTCGGCATTTTGTATGAAAGCCTGGTACACCCGCTAACGGTGTTATCGACGCTGCCGTCAGCCGGTGTTGGTGCGGTGCTGGCGCTGCTGATTTTTAAGCTTGATTTTTCATTGATTGCACTCATCGGTGTGTTTTTGCTGATCGGCATTGTGCAGAAAAACGCCATTCTCATCATCGACTTTGCGATTGATGCCGAGCGCGCGCGCGGTATCACCGCAGTAGCAGCGGTGCGCGAGGCTTGTTTGCTGCGCTTTAGGCCCATTCTCATGACGACCATGGCCGCCATACTCGGCGCTCTGCAGCGGCGATGTCGGGGCGGCGTTGCAGCAGGGTTGACGGTACGCCGACGGGTACATCAGGCACCACGGGTTTGTAGTCGGCTATGGCGGCCAGCGCGAAGTTGCCGGGTGCGTCGCCCACCAGCACGGCAA
>JBCKNJ010000071.1:0-7684 GCA_038902795.1 Polaromonas sp.
ACAAGCCGCACCAGAAATAAAAAAAACCAGCGGCCGCCGGGCTGACAGTAAATAAATTTAAAACCATCAACAGGAGACAAGACATGCTTACGATTGCCGAACAGAAGCAAATGCTGGTGGATGCCATCCTGATGATGGAGCGCGCCCAGGTCATCGATTTCAACGGGCATATCCCGCAACCTGTGGAAACCGAAGCTTCTTAAAAAAGTGTGGGATTACCATCACGGCAAGCTGCAACGCTGATAGTTGCCGCGCCGACACTGGTTCGGTCCAAGGGCGTTGAATTGGGTGCCCGCAGCTAAATCATTCCAGGCTTGCAAAGTTCGGTGGCCTGTTTAACTCTTCAGTCAACCTGCGCGCCCGAGGCGCGTATTACCGGCGCCCAGCGCTTCAACTCGGCTGCGAGGAAAGCGGTAAATGCCTTCGGATCGAGATTGCCCGGTTCGATACCTTCGGGCCGCAACCGCTGAAGTACTTCGGGAAGCTGAAGAATCCGGCGTACTTCGGTGTTCAAGCGCTGCACGATGTCCTGCGGCATTCCGGCCGGACCTGACAGGGAGAACCAGATCACGGCCGTCAGTTCCGGATGGCCGAGCTCGGCGAACGTCGGGACATCGGGAAAGTCGGGCACGCGCGAGGCCGAGGATACTGCAAGTGCTCGCGCTTTTCCGCTCTTTATGTGCTCGGCCGCTGTCGTCAGCGTCGTCGAGATGGCAGGGATGTGTCCGGCAATCAAATCGTTGAGCGCAAGAGCCGCTCCTTTGTAGGGTATATGCAGCATGTCGATTCCGAGCAGTTGCTTGAAATTCTCGGCGACCAGATGGCCTTGCGTGCCAACGCCCGGGGAGCCGTAGCTCAGCTTGCCCGGCTGGGACTTGGCGTACGCGATGAATTCTTTAAGGTCGCGCGCGGGGACGCTTGGGTTTACCGCCAGCACGCTAGGCGGTCCGCCGAAAAGGGCAATATGCGTGAAGTCGCGCACCGGATCGAACGGGGCTTTCTTCGACAGCGTTGGTGCGATTGCGTGCGAAGCGACCCCGGATACGACCAGCATGTAGCCGTCGGGCGGCGCCTTCGCTACCCTATCGGAACCGGTCAGGCCACCTGCGCCCGGCATGTTTTCAACGACGAAAGTCTGCTTCATGCTCTCGGTAAGCTTCTGCGCAACAATCCGTCCCAGCGTGTCTGCGGTGCCGCCCGGAGCGAACGGTACGATGATGCGTACCGGTTTTGCAGGCCAAGCTTGCGCGGACGCTGTCCCACAAGACAGTGATAATGCAATCAGCAAAGCGCGTAGACCAAGGCCGGTGAGCGATGATTTCATATTCATATTCATGAGAAATATCCTAATAATTAAGGGATGAGAAAGAGTTATCAGTGCGATATCGCTTGTCTTGGGTGATCTGCTTATTTTTACATTCCCGCATGTTGCCTGTCAACAGATTTTAGGCACAGATTTTGGACCGTGATTTCAGATATCAGAACATCACAAGGCCTAAGCAATACAGCATCAATTTCGAGTACCTGCGCCGCCGCGCGCGACGAAAGTTCGCATAAGACGAGGCCCTAGCCCCCAACCTAAACAAAGGAGACAGTGATGCACAAGAAAATTTGGAAACTCATGATCCCGGCCCTCATCGCAGGTGCTGCCCATTTCCCGATCTTGGCTCAGGACACCCCCAAGATGGCCGCCGCGCGCGAGCTGGCCCTCTACCAGGGACCTGGGCGGCAGGAACGCCTGCTTGAGGCCGCAAAAAAAGAAGGCGAGTTATTGGTCTATTACGCCTATCCCAATCTGACGATCATGATGGCGGCCTTCACCAAGAAATACGGCATCAAGGTCAATGCCTGGCGTGCGGGCTCAGAGGCTATCCTGCAACGCCTTACCACCGAAGCTCGGGGTGGCCGATTCGAGGTCGATATCGTGCAGAACAACGCCCCCGAAAATGAAGCCGCCCATCGGGAGAAACTCTTGCAGGAGGTTCGCTCGCCCTACCTGGCCGACTTGATTCCACAATCGCTACCAGCCCACAAGGAGTGGGCCGGCATCACACTGGATGTCTGGACGGCAGCCTACAACACCGCAAAAGTCAAGAAAGACGAGTTGCCCAAGCGATACGAAGATCTCCAGGATCCGAAATGGAAAGGCCGCCTGGGAATCGAGGCCAACAACCATGGCTGGTTTGGCGCCCTGCTTTCGGTGCTGGGTGAAGAGCAGGGCAGCAAGATTTTCAACAACATCGTATCCACCAACGGCATTTCTGCGCGCAAAGGGCACTCCCTGCTGACGCAGATGGTGGCCTCGGGTGACGTACCGCTGGCTCTCACGGTATACAGCTGGAACCCGGAGCAGCTCAAGGTGAAGGGAGCGCCCATCGAGGGCTGGCTCATCCAGCCAGTGATTGCTCAACCCAGCACCATCGCCATGCTCAAGCGTTCGCCGAATCCGGCGTCGGCCATCCTTTTTTACGACTTCATGTTGAATGAAGGACAGAAGCTGTTTGCAGACAACCACTTTGTGGCGACCAGCAAGAAGATACCATCCCCATTTGCCAACGTTCCGCTCCACTACATTGACCCGGCCAAAATGCTGGATATGCAGGACAAGTGGCTGCGGAACTTTGACGAGATGATCGTCAAGAAGGCCAAGTAAGCCCTGCATATGACTCTCCCTACCGTAGCCCCGATACACACTTTTCATAAAAAGGACGAAGTAATGTTGTTTTTCGGGATCGGTCGCGTTCAACAGAACGAAATATTTAACGCTTCAAACCCGTCAGCTTTTGCACGGTTACGGCCAAGACGGATCGAGCGTGGCGATTTACCTGCCGCTGTTGATTCGCTCAGCGAGTTTTCACGTATCGGCCCGAATCGCAAGGAGCTGCATGACGGCGATGAAGGTGATCATATTCATGAAATGTCCATTGACGAGAAAGGAGCAATCGCCGAATTTATCTGGAAAATAGATAACATCAAACTCACAACCGTGGGGATTGATATTGGCAGCTCCACATCGCATCTGATGTTTGCCAAGGTGCATCTGCAACGTAAAACCCAAATGCTGTCGAGCCAGTTTGTCGTTGTTGCCCGAGAAATAATCTGGCGCTCGCCAATTCTCCTTACCCCCTTCCTGCCCGATAACACGATAGATGCCGACCAGCTTCGCGTTTTCATTGAAGCTGCCTATCGCGAATCCGGGCTTGCCGCGTCGGATATTGATAGCGGTGCGGTGATCCTGACCGGAGAGGCGATCAAGAGAACCAATGCATTGGCAATTGCCGAATTGTTTGCGGCCGACTCCGGCAAATTCGTCTGCGCCTCTGCAGGGCACCATCTCGAATCCATGCTTGCCGCCAATGGCTCAGGTGCGGTAGCGCTTTCACGCAAGACTTCGCAGACCATCCTTCATGTCGATATCGGCGGCGGGACAACGAAGCTGGCATTGATCAAAAATGGTGAAATACTCGGTACTTGCGCCATCGCGGTTGGAGGTCGCCTGATCGCGCAGGATGAGGAGGGACGGCTCGTTCGGATCGATGATTCGGCACATTTGATGGCAAAGGCGCAGGGAATCGAACTGCGGCTGGGTGAGCAACCAAATGTTGCCGATGTCGATCGGGTGATCGACGCTTTATCCAACGCGGTCATTGCACTGATACAGCAAAAAATAGTGGTCGGTGCAGCCGAAGAGCTATATCTGACTCCTCCGTTTTCGGAACTGGTGAAGGCCGATGTTGTTACCTTCTCTGGCGGGGTTTCCGAATACATCTATCGTCGGGAAAACGGTCTATTCGGCGATATAGCCAAACCGCTGGCCGACAATATCAGCCGCGCGTTCTTTGATGGCCGTATAGCCGTTCCCATGCTGGATCCTGGCCAAGGAATCCGCGCTACCGTGATCGGTGCCTCGCAGTTTACGGTTCAGGTAAGCGGAAGAACCATCCATATTTCGGATGGAACTGCATTGCCTGTCCATAATGTTCCTGTGCTATCGCCATCGCTTCCGATGGGTGAAAGCATTTCGGTTCGATCTGTGGCGGAAGAAGTCAGTGCGGTTCTGTCACGCGCGCACCTGAGTGAAGGGCAGCCGATTGCATTGGCGCTTAAATGGCGCGGTGATCCTGAATATTCTCGATTACGCAATCTTGCGGAGGGCATCGTGCTCGCCTTGGCGACAGGGCCAGGTGCGGGGTCGGCATTAATTCTGATTGTCGATGGTGATATCGGAAAAACTCTCGGGAATATTATTGAATACGAGCTCCATTTCCCGCAAAAAATTGTATCGATAGACGGTATCCAGTTACATGCCTTTGACTACGTGGATATCGGTGCAGTAATCCAGCCCAGCAATGCGGTGCCGGTCGTCATCAAATCGTTGCTGTTTTCGGCTGGACAGCAGAACCAGTAATATTTTTTGCATCACCTTAGAAAATCATCACCGTACTATTAATTAATCAAGGAACCTAAAAAATGAGTAACACTGACGCGCCAAGAATAATGATCGACTCCTATCTGGAGTGGCTCAAAACCGAAGGCATCCCGGTCAAGGAGGATTTCGGGATTGATTTATTTGAAGTGGAAACCAAGCCTTGGTCTCGTTTCGGTGTTAACGGTGCGGCCGTCCACCTTAAAGGGCGCGGCGATTTCCTCAACATGTTCCTGCTGGATATCCCACCGACTGCATCGACTTCGCCGCAACAGCATTTATATGAAGAAGTGGTCTATGTACTGGCCGGTCAAGGCAGTACCACGATCGAAGTTGCCGATGGCCGCAAGCATACCTTCGAGTGGGGCCTAAAGAGCCTGTTCGCCATACCGCTGAATACCAAATACAGGCATTTCAACGGCAGTGGATCGGAACGGGCATTGCTGGTGTCGACCACCAATATGCCGGCGGTCATGAACATGTTCCACAACGAAAAGTTCATTTTCAACAACGACTGGCAATTCGACGAACGCATTGGCAACTCCAAATACTTCAGCGGCGAAGGCGATTTTATCCCGGTACGTCCAGGCAACCATATGTGGGAAACCAATTTCGTGCCTGATCTGGCTGCCATAGAATTGAAACCATGGGGTGACCGGGGGGCCGGCGGAGCCAACATCATGTTCATTCTGGCCGATGGCACCATGCACGCGCACATCTCCGAAATGCCCGTCGGAACCTACAAGAAGGGTCACCGCCACGCTGCGGATTTTCATGTGATGTGCGTTACCGGCACCGGATATTCGCTGTTGTGGTACAAAGATGAGGGGGATTACCATCGCGTCGATTGGAAGCACGGCACAGTGTTCGCGCCGCCGGATCAGATGTTCCATCAGCACTTCAATACTAGCTCGAAACCGGCGCGCTATCTGGCGACAGCCTATGGCAGCCTGCGTTATCCGTTCACCGAGAGCAAGCGTAAATCTCTGTTCGGCGGCGTGTCCACGAGCCTGAAACTCGGCGGTGATCAGATCGAGTATGAAGACCAATCGCCGCGCATTCATCAACTGTATGAAGAAGCAACCCGGAAGAACGACGTCACGGTAAAGATGCCCGAGTTCATCAAATGACATGGTTTGATTGATTGCCGTTCTTGCACCAGTGGTGCGAGACCCGGCCCGCAACCAGCGGATCGATCTGCCCAATGAGGGCAAGAAGCACCACAACAGTGATGGGTTCTCAAGTTTCATGCTCAGAACGCATGCCAAGTACTCACCGATCGCCCAGGATCTGCTGAAGATCTTCGAAGGCCAACAGGAAACGCAACCGGCCGGAATGGCCTGACAGGACACCCCATGACTGCAGACGAAGCACGCCAAAAACTGATTGACGCCGGGCTCATCCTTGAGGCCGAGGAACAGGGTGACCTGACCCGTGGACATGTCTCTATCCGGGTCCCCGGAGATCCGACCCATTTCTACATGAAGCCGCACAGTTTCGGGTTTGACGAGATCACCCCGGACAACATCGTGATTTGCAATCTCGAAGGTGAAAAAGTGGGCGGTGGTGGGCGCAAGCACAGCGAGGTCTATATCCACTCCGAGATCTTCAAGAGCCGCCCGGACGTGATGAGTGTGATCCACACCCACCCCACGCATGCGGTCGCCCTGTCGGCTACCGGCAAAGCGCTTCGGCCGATCAGTCAGCCCAGCGTGGCCTTTGCCGATGGGCTGCCCTACTACACCGACACCATTGACCTGATCCGCACCAAGGAGATGGGGGCCGGCGTAGCCCGGGCGCTGGGCGCGTGCAAGGCCGTTCTAATGCGCAACCACGGCGTAGCGGTGGTCGGCGCTTCGGTGGAGGAGTCCACCATCCTGGCCATCATGCTCGACAAGGCCTGCAAGATCCAGTTGCTGGCTGATGCAGCCGGCGGTATTGGGCCGGTGTTCGACGACGAGTGCATCCAGCGCCTGCACCACAACATCACAAGGCCTGAGCAATACAGCATCAATTTCGAGTACCTACGCCGCCGCGCGCGACGAAAGTTCGCATAAGACGAGGCCCTAGCCCCCAACCTAAACAAAGGAGACAGTGATGCACAAGAAAATTTGGAAACTCATGATCCCGGCCCTCATCGCAGGTGCTGCCCATTTCCCGATCTTGGCTCAGGACACCCCCAAGATGGCCGCCGCGCGCGAGCTGGCCCTCTACCAGGGACCTGGGCGGCAGGAACGCCTGCTTGAGGCCGCAAAAAAAGAAGGCGAGTTATTGGTCTATTACGCCTATCCCAATCTGACGATCATGATGGCGGCCTTCACCAAGAAATACGGCATCAAGGTCAATGCCTGGCGTGCGGGCTCAGAGGCTATCCTGCAACGCCTTACCACCGAAGCTCGGGGTGGCCGATTCGAGGTCGATATCGTGCAGAACAACGCCCCCGAAAATGAAGCCGCCCATCGGGAGAAACTCTTGCAGGAGGTTCGCTCGCCCTACCTGGCCGACTTGATTCCACAAGCGCTACCAGCCCACAAGGAGTGGGCCGGCATCACACTGGATGTCTGGACGGCAGCCTACAACACCGCAAAAGTCAAGAAAGACGAGTTGCCCAAGCGATACGAAGATCTCCAGGATCCGAAATGGAAAGGCCGCCTGGGAATCGAGGCCAACAACCATGGCTGGTTTGGCGCCCTGCTTTCGGTGCTGGGTGAAGAGCAGGGCAGCAAGATTTTCAACAACATCGTATCCACCAACGGCATTTCTGCGCGCAAAGGGCACTCCCTGCTGACGCAGATGGTGGCCTCGGGTGACGTACCGCTGGCTCTCACGGTATACAGCTGGAACCCGGAGCAGCTCAAGGTGAAGGGAGCGCCCATCGAGGGCTGGCTCATCCAGCCAGTGATTGCTCAACCCAGCACCATCGCCATGCTCAAGCGTTCGCCGAATCCGGCGTCGGCCATCCTTTTTTACGACTTCATGTTGAATGAAGGACAGAAGCTGTTTGCAGACAACCACTTTGTGGCGACCAGCAAGAAGATACCATCCCCATTTGCCAACGTTCCGCTCCACTACATTGACCCGGCCAAAATGCTGGATATGCAGGACAAGTGGCTGCGGAACTTTGACGAGATGATCGTCAAGAAGGCCAAGTAAGCCCTGCATATGACTCTCCCTACCGTAGCCCCGATACACACGCGTGACTTCGCCGCGAGAAGATATCGGTCCCGAGTTCTTGCGAGAGTGGTATCTGCGGAGCCT
>JBCKNJ010000072.1:0-7598 GCA_038902795.1 Polaromonas sp.
AGCGGCATCAACTACACCCCGCTGTACGCCCTGCCGGTACTGCTGGCATCTGTGTTGGGGCCGATAGTGCTGGCCTTTGGCACAGCCGCCAGCGTGACGCTTTTTCTACTCTTCGATGCCTGGTGGATTTCGCTTCAGTCGCTGGGCGAATTGCCGTCGCGGTTTCTGCAATCGAGTTTGAGTGGTTCAGGTTTTTTTGTGCTGGCGCTGCTGGCCAATCAGTTGGCATTGCGACTGCTGCGCGAGGAGCAACGTTCAAAAAACAGCCAGTCGGTGGCGCGTATGCAAACCCAGGTCAACGAGCTGGTGATTGAAACCCTCACCGATGGCGTATTGGTGATTGATGCCAGCGGCGTGGTGCGTTCAGCCAATCCGGCCTCCCGGCGCCTGCTGGCAACGCATGGCGTCACCCGCATGGCACCTTTTGTGCTGGCTGCCGAAGCGGCCTGGCAACCGCTGGTCGAGATCATGCGCATGACCTTCCTGCTCAAAACGCCGCAAGAGGTGGACGTGAGCATGGAGTACGCCTCCCGCAATGCGCGCCGGCTGCATGTGCGCACCCGGCTGGCAGCCTCGCAGGACAACATGAATGAAAGTCTGTGCGTGATGTTTCTGGAAGACCTGCGCGAGATGGAAGCCCTGGTCCGCACTGAAAAGATGGCGGCGATGGGCCGCATGTCTGCCGCCGTCGCCCATGAGATCAGGAACCCGCTGGCGGCCATCACGCAGGCCAATGCCTTGCTGGAAGAAGATCTGCAGGACGCCGGGCACCTGCAGCTCACCGGCATGGTCCGGCAAAATGCGCAACGACTCGCACGCATCGTCGAGGAGATCCTCAACCTATCGCGCGTTCAGGAGCAGGCGTCCCTGGTGGAGACAAGCACCCTCTCACTCGATGGCATGGTGCAGCGCATCTGCTCGGACTGGACGCAGCAAACGGCATCAGGCCCCCGGCTGCGCCTGCGGGCGGACGCCGGCCAGGCTGTCGTGCTGTTCGAGGCCGAACACCTGCGGCGCCTGATGGTCAACCTGCTCGACAACGCCCTGCGTTATGCCAGCGCTGCGGACAACGCGATACAGGTCGCCACCGAAGTAATCGCATCCGGGCAGGCGCGGCTGGCGGTCTGGAGCGACGGACAGCCGCTCGAAAAGACCGTGCAGTCGCATCTGTTCGAGCCCTTTTTCTCGTCGGAGAGCCGCTCCAGCGGGCTGGGCCTGTATATCTGCAGGGAACTCTGCGAGCGCCACGGCGCACTGATAGGCTACCAGCGCACCGTGCGCAACACCGTGGAAGGCAACGAGTTCTTTGTCCTCTTCCGGCCGGCCGCTGCCGGCAAGGCTGTCCCCCCAACGGGTACTGGACGTTCTGGAGCCCCTCATAGGAGAAGGCATACTGACGTATCCCCTTTTTGACACAATGTCAGCCTGACATCATATAAGAACAGCATGACCCTCCCGAATCAGGCGCACATACTGGTAATTGACGATGAGCCCGACCTGCGTACGCTTTACGAACTCACGCTGCTGCGTGAAGGCTACCGGGTTGAAGCCGCAGGGGATCTGGTGCAGGCACGCCAGAAACTACAGGAGCAGCGCTTTGATGCCGTCATCATCGACATGCGTCTGC
This sequence comes from Polaromonas sp., assembly GCA_038902795.1. Taxonomy (GTDB): domain Bacteria; phylum Pseudomonadota; class Gammaproteobacteria; order Burkholderiales; family Burkholderiaceae_C; genus Polaromonas. The sequence goes on from JBCKNJ010000072.1 coordinate 1,628, forward strand.
CCGACGGCCTGGGACTGGAACTGCTGCGCGACATGGCGGTCCAGCAGCGAGCAGAGCGCTGCGTGGTCATCACAGCGCATGGCTCGGCTGAAAATGCCGTCGAAGCCCTGAAGGCAGGTGCTTTTGATTACCTGACCAAGCCGGTTGACCTCAAGCAGTTGCGAGCAGTGGTGGCATCGGCCATACAGGGATCGAAGGCGGCTGCATCGGCGGCATTGCAGGCAGTTTCAGGCGCTACGGGAAACACCAACAGCGGCGCATCCGTCTCAGGCCCGCGTCAGAGCGTCTCAAACAGTACAAAACCTTCAAAGGCCAACGCGGCTGGCAGCGTTTTGCAGCGCCTGGTTGGTCACTCACCGGCCATGCAATCGGTCAAAACGCGCATTATCAAAGTGGCGGGCAGCATGGCTCCGGTGCTGATACAGGGGGAATCCGGCACAGGCAAGGAACTGGTTGCGCGGGCCGTGCATGGTTGCAGTCACCGGGCAGCTGGCCCCTTCGTTGCCGTCAACTGCAGCGCCATTCCGGAAAACCTGATGGAAGCAGAGTTTTTTGGCGCACGCAAGGGCGCTTACACCGGTTCGGCACAGGACCGGATGGGTTATTTTCAGGCGGCCAATGGCGGCACCCTGTTTCTGGACGAGATTGGCGACCTGCCAGTCGCCATGCAGTCCAAGCTGCTCAGGGCGATACAGGAGCGGGTGGTACGCTCGCTCGGCTCCTCGCAGGAAGATGCTGTTGATGTCCGTATCGTCAGCGCCTCACACAAAGAGCTGGGTAGCGAGGTTGAGGCTGGCCGGTTTCGCCAGGATTTGTACTACCGGCTCAACGTCATCGAAATTGTCGTGCCACCACTGCGCGAGCGGCGCGAGGATTTGCCGGAACTTTGCCATGCCTTGCTTGCAAGAATCTGCCAGGAGTCGGGTTTTGCTGTTCCGCGTCTGGACGAATCAGTGCTACAGCAACTGCGCACACACCCGTTCAACGGCAATGTCCGGGAGCTCGAAAACATATTGCACCGCGCCGTGGCGCTGAGTGAGGGCGACGTACTGCACCTAGATGCGGGCATGAACAGGCCCGCCGATCCGGCGCTCACCGGGCCTGCACCGGCGGCGCTGGTGGCAGTTCCTGAAAACCTGCAGGACTACCTGGACGCGCAGGAGCGAAGCATTCTTTGCCAGGTGCTGCTTGACACCCGGTTTAACCGAACCGCTGCTGCCGCCCGGCTGGGACTGAGCCTGCGGCAAATCCGCTACCGCATCGCACGCCTGAACATCGCCATGCCGGACAGCGACAACCCGGCAGAGCAGGCGGGCATCGCAGACGGAGCCGAAGAAGGCAGCCTTGACCACCGCTGAAGTCCCCGCTGCCGACCCGCTCTGGCACCAGGGCTGGTACCGCCATGCAAGGGCGCTGGCATCGCCCAACTTCGGGCAGCGCCCGGACAATGCGCAGACTGACCTGATCGTCATCCACTCCATCAGCCTGCCGCCTGGCGAGTTTGGCAATGGCCAGGTGCAGCGCCTGTTTACCAACCAGCTTGACTTTGAGGCGCACGCCTACTTTCAGGGCATACGCGGTTTGCAGGTTTCATCGCACTTTTTTATTGCACGCGGCGGCGAGCTTTGGCAATTTGTCAGTTGCGATGAGCGCGCCTGGCATGCCGGGCAATCCAGCTACCGCGGACGCGACAACTGCAACGATGACTCGATAGGCATTGAACTGGAAGGGCTGGAGGGTGATGCCTTCGAGCCAGCTCAGTACGAAACCCTGGGCGGACTGTGCGCGGCCATCATGGCGCAGCATCCCATCACACATATTGCTGGTCATGAACACATTGCACCCGGCCGCAAGCTGGACCCTGGCCCGGGGTTTAAATGGCCCTTGCTACAACGCAGCCTGGCCGCGCCAGATAAGTACTTTCCCGAGTCCCGTAAGGTATCTTGAGCAGACGGCGTTGATGGCCAAACACAGCATCCATGCGGTGTCAAGGTGGTACAAAGGTAGTATAAAAACGTAACGAAACGTTTTGATGAAAATTCTTCTCAAAACACTACCTGTAGTGCTTGAATAAGCTTCAGACACTAGGTATAGTGTGTGAGCCACTGCCAAAGAACACCGATAGTTTTCAAGAAAAACTCAAGAACCTATCCAAAGGATACACATGCAAACAGCTCCAAGCACCACCTTCGCCGCCACCAGCGCGCCAACATTTTCCCAGCACAGCACCGACAGCAGCAGCCCATCCAACCCTTTCAGCAACTACCAGATCATCCGGCGCAATGGTGCCGTTGTTCCTTTTGAGCCGAACAAAATTGCGGTCGCCATGATGAAAGCCTTCCTCGCGGTGCATGGCACGCAGGGAGCCGCATCGGCCAGCGTTCGCGAAACGGTTGACGGCCTGACGCAGGCCATCATGCGCGCCCTGATGCGTTCACGGCCAAGCGGCGGCACCTTTCATATTGAAGACGTGCAAGACCAGGTCGAGCTGGCCCTGATGCGCGGTGGCCACCATGAAATCGCCCGCGCCTATGTGCTGTACCGCGAAAAACGCACGCAGGAGCGTGCCCACCAGTCACGGGCACAAGCACCCGTTGCCACACTTATCCATGTCATGGATGGCGGCAAAAAAGTTGAGCTTGACTTGCGCAACCTGCAGGCCCTGATTGAAGCGTCCTGCGCCGACCTTGGTACAGACATCAAACCTGCCCCCATCGTTGCCGAGACTATGCGCAACCTGTACGACGGCGTGCCAATCGACGAGGTCTACAAGGCCTCCATCCTGGCAGCCCGTACGCTGATTGAAAAAGACCCTAACTACAGCTACGCTACAGCCCGCCTCCTGATGCACACCATACGCCGCGAAGTGCTGGGCGAAGAAGTGGCCCAGGAAGAAATGGTGACGCGCTACGCAGAGTACTTCCCGCAGTTCATCGCCAAGGGTGTGCAAAACGAGTTGTTAGATGAAAAGCTCCAGCAGTTTGATCTGGCCCGCCTGGGCGCGGCGCTCAAGCCCGAGCGCGATCTGAAGTTTGGTTACCTCGGCCTGCAAACATTGTATGACCGCTACTTTCTACATGTGCGCAAGCAGCGCATTGAGTTGCCACAGGCTTTCTTCATGCGTGTGGCGATGGGCCTGTCGCTCAATGAAAACAATCGCGAAGAGCGGGCCATCGAGTTTTACGAAGTGCTGTCGTCGTTCGACTTCATGTCAAGCACGCCAACCCTGTTCAATGCCGGTACGCTGCGCTCGCAGCTCTCATCTTGCTACCTCACCACAGTGCCTGATGACCTGGGCGGTATTTACGATGCAATTAAAGAAAACGCCTTGCTGGCCAAATTTTCAGGTGGCCTGGGCAACGACTGGACACCAGTGCGCGCACTCGGCTCCCATATCAAGGGTACCAACGGCGAGTCGCAGGGCGTGGTGCCTTTCCTGAAAGTCGCCAACGACACGGCAGTCGCCGTCAACCAGGGCGGCAAGCGCAAGGGCGCGGTCTGCGCCTATCTTGAAACCTGGCATCTGGACATCGAAGAGTTCCTCGAGCTGCGCAAGAACACCGGCGATGACCGCCGCCGCACCCACGACATGAACACCGCCAACTGGATTCCCGACCTGTTCATGCGCCGCGTCATCGAAAAAGGCAGTTGGACGCTGTTTTCCCCCAATGACACACCCGATCTGCACGACAAGTTCGGCAAGGACTTCGAAAAAATCTACACCGCCTACGAAGCCAAAGCCGAGCGCGGCGAGATCAAGCCGTCACGCAAGCTGCAGGCCACCGACATGTGGCGCAAGATGCTGTCGATGCTGTTTGAAACCGGCCATCCATGGATCACCTTCAAGGATGCCTGCAACATCCGTTCACCACAGCAGCACACCGGCGTGGTGCATTCGTCCAACCTCTGCACCGAGATCACGCTCAATACCAGTGACACCGAAACCGCGGTCTGCAACCTCGGCTCCGTCAACCTGGTACAGCACCTGAAGGATGGGGCCGACGGCAGCAAGGTTCTTGACCACGCGAAGCTGCAAAAAACCATCACCACCGCCATGCGTATGCTGGACAACGTGATCGATGTCAATTACTACGCGGTCAAGAAAGCGCGCGACTCCAACATGCGGCATCGCCCGGTTGGCCTTGGCATCATGGGTTTCCAGGACTGCCTGTATGAATTGTGTGTGCCTTATGCATCGCAAGAAGCCGTCGAGTTTGCAGACCAGTCCATGGAAGCCGTCTGCTACCACGCTTACTGGGCTTCGACTGAACTGGCCAAAGAGCGCGGCAAGTATGCCAGCTACAAGGGTTCGCTCTGGGACAAGGGCATACTGCCACTCGACACGCTGGACCTGCTTTTGGAAGCGCGTGGCGGTTATGTTGAAGTCGACCGCTCGACAACACTGGACTGGGAAGCGCTGCGCAAAAAAATTGCCAAAGACGGCATGCGCAACTCCAACTGCGTCGCCATTGCGCCAACCGCCACCATCGCCAACATCATTGGCGTGGATGCCTGCATTGAACCCTGCTTTGGTAACCTCTCGGTCAAGTCCAACCTGTCTGGCGAGTTCACGGTGATCAACCATTACCTGGTGCGCGACCTGAAACGCCTGGGCCTGTGGGACGACGTAATGGTGGTTGACCTCAAACACTACGACGGTTCGTTGCGTCCCATTGACCGTGTGCCGCAAAACATCAAATCACTTTACGCAACAGCGTTTGAAGTTGAAACCCAATGGATTGTCGAAGCCGCAGCGCGCCGCCAGAAATGGATTGACCAGGCACAGTCGCTCAACATCTACATGGCTGGCGCGTCTGGTAAAAAACTCGACGAGACCTACAAGCTGGCCTGGCTGCGTGGACTGAAAACCACTTACTACCTGCGCACGCAGAGTGCAACGCACGCCGAGACATCAACCGTGACTGCAGGCAAGATGAACTCCGTCTCTTCAGGTGCTGCAACTGCGGTTGGCGGCATCAGCGCACTCAACGCAGCGGCTGCTGCAGCGCAGGCACAGATGAATGCAACACCTGCAACCGATATCAAGTTTTGCGCCATCGATGATTCGGGTTGCGAGGCCTGCCAGTAAAAAATGCTGTCGATGAAGCTCTTTCACAATTGCTTTCGTAATTACTTTCGTAATCGCTTGATGGCATGTTCGATGTCATCAAGCGATGTAATTGAGCAACACAATTTTGCTGCGATGTGAATGAACCCTTTTCATTTTCCATCGCTGCTTTCATAATCTCAAAGTATTGGAAACCTTTATGTTGACCTGGGACGAAGAAATCAAACCATCATCGCAAAAAACACTTGCAAGCGGCCTGCTAGAGAGCCGCTCGATGGAGCTTCCGCCACTTTCTTCTGCCGCACCTCAAGCGCAGACTCGCATGTTGAACGACGGGCCTTATACACCTCCTGTTACGCCTGCTGTCGCTCCCGTCGCTCCTCTCGCTGCAAGTGCGCAGCCAACAGCCGATCCCGCAGTAGCCAAACGCGTCAAGGCTTCGGACAAACGCATCATCAACGGTAAGACCGACGTGAACCAGTTGGTGCCGTTCAAATACAAATGGGCCTGGGAAAAATACCTTGCCAGCTGCGCCAACCACTGGATGCCGCAGGAAGTCAACATGACGCGCGACATCGCACTCTGGAAAGACCCTAACGGCCTGACCGAAGACGAACGCCGCCTGGTCATACGCAACCTCGGATTTTTCGTCACGGCAGACTCACTGGCCGCCAACAACATCGTGCTCGGCACGTATCGCCACATCACTGCGCCCGAGTGCCGCCAGTATTTGCTGCGCCAGGCTTTTGAAGAAGCCATTCACACCCACGCTTACCAGTACATCACTGAATCGCTGGGCCTGGATGAAGCTGAGATCTTCAATGCCTACAACGAAGTCCAGTCCATCAAGGACAAAGACCAGTTCCTGATTCCATTCATCGAAGCCATCTCTGATCCGCTGTT
>JBCKNJ010000073.1:0-7410 GCA_038902795.1 Polaromonas sp.
CCGACCTCGACCTCAGCTTCCCAGGCACCTGACATACCCTCCAGCGGGCCAAACCAGGAGCTGGAAGCCTCTAGCTGCTCTGGCCGATCTAGCCGCGTCTGGGTCATCTAGCCACCTGCCTGCTGCCGATGGGCAGCGGAGCAATAAATGCCGCCCGGCCCTGCAAGTGCTTCTGCGCGCGGCAGATGCACGCCGCAGACATCACAGGCCACGATCTCGGTTGGCACCATTTTTTGTTTTGATTTTTTGGTGGCTGCTGCATTGGCTTTTTCGCTGATGTCCGTGCGCCGATTGCTCTTCCAGAGCCAGATCACTACAAACGCAATCACCAGAACCAGTAAATACTTCATACGCGCTTTAAAACAACTTCAAGCACAAAGCGCGAACCCGCATAGCTGAGTAACAGCAGCCCGGAGCCCAGATACAAAACCCGCACCGCCGTTGGCCCGCGCCAGCCAAGGCGCGCGCGGCCAAGCAGCAGGCCGGCAAAGGTCAGCCATGAGAGCGTGGAAAAAACGGTTTTGTGACTCCATTGCCAGACCAGGCCAGGCCCGTACAACTGCTCCGCAAATAGCCAGCCAACCAGCAAGGTCGCCGACAGCAATACAAAGCCGGCTTCGACAAAACGAAAGGTCAGGCGTTCCAGCGTCAGCAGCGGTACACCGGCATCGTTTTGCGCGGCCAGGCGTATCGAGCGCTCCGAGCGCGTCATTAACCAGCCGTGTACGACTGCCGTAGCAAACAGGCCATAAGAAGCAACGCCTAGCGCCCAGTGCAAAGGCAGCCAGGGCGAAGCGACCCGGTGGTAGCTCATGCCCGGAAAAACAACCGACAGCACGACCGCAACGCTGCCAATGCCTGCCAGTGCCCAATGCGCCTGTAATTGCGGGAACAGTCGGCTTTCAATCGCATAAACGCTCAACACCAGCCAGACTGTCATTGACAGCGTTGCGGCAAAACCAAAGCGTAGCGGCTCGCCAAGCAGGCCTTCGGCAAGGGTGATGGCGTGCAACAGCCAGGCGGCAAACAGCACGCCGCGCAGCGCGGGCGGGCTCAAGTTTTTGGCAGCCAGCGCGAGCACGGCGTAGCTCACGGCAGCCCCCGCCGCAGCCGCCAGACCCCACCATGCGCTAAAAGCTAAAATCATGTCTATAGTTTAGCCCTTGCAGCCGCGCTGCTGTACTGGCTTTTTCGTCGCTCCCTACTTCAGTTCAGCCCATTTAGCCAACTGCTCCATGTTCATGGAGTCTTACTCCAATGGCCTCAGCCCTTACCGACAAACTCTCCCGCCTGGTTAAAGAAATGCGCGGCCAGGCCCGCATCACCGAAGCCAATGTGCAAGACATGTTGCGCGAGGTGCGTATGGCCCTGTTAGAGGCCGACGTGGCCCTGCCGGTGGTGCGCGACTTTATTGCCCGCGTGAAGGAAAAAGCGCTGGGCCAGGAGGTGATGGGTTCGCTGTCGCCCGGCCAGGCGCTGGTGGGTATCGTCAGCAAAGAACTGGCCGCTACCATGGGCGAAGGCGTTGCCGACATCAACCTGGCAGCCCAGCCACCCGCCGTGATCTTGATGGCGGGTTTGCAAGGCGCAGGTAAAACCACCACAACGGCCAAGCTGGCCAAACACCTGATTGAAAAGCGCAAGAAAAAAGTGCTGACAGTTTCTGTTGACGTGTACCGGCCCGCCGCCATTGAGCAATTGAAAACCGTCACTGCGCAAGCCGGGGCCGAGTGGTTTCCCTCAACACCAGACCAAAAACCGGCCGACATTGCCCGCGCCGCGCTGGACTATGCCAAACGGCATTTCTTTGATGTGCTGCTGGTTGATACCGCTGGCCGTCTGGCGATTGACGAAGCCATGATGGCCGAGATCAAAGAGCTGCACGCCGTGCTTAATCCGGTTGAAACCCTATTTGTGGTCGATGCCATGCAGGGCCAGGACGCGGTCAATACCGCCAAAGCTTTTAAAGACGCGCTGCCGCTGACCGGCATTATTTTGACCAAGACTGATGGTGATTCGCGCGGTGGCGCGGCACTGAGCGTACGGCAGATTACCGGCGCACCGATCAAGTTCTCAGGTACCAGTGAAAAGCTCGACGGCCTCGAAGTGTTTGATGCCCAGCGCCACGCTGGCCGTATCCTGGGCATGGGCGACATCGTCGCGCTGGTCGAGCAGGTCACCGCAGGCGTTGACGTAGCCGCCGCACAAAAGCTCGCCGCCAAAATGAAGTCTGGCAGCGGCTTTGATTTGAGTGATTTTTTAAGCCAACTACAGCAGATGAAAAATATGGGCGGCTTGTCAAGCCTGCTCGATAAACTGCCTGCGCAAATGGCTGCCAAAGCCGGCCAGGTCGATATGGACAAAGCCGAAAAAGACATCAAGCGCAAGGAAGGCATCATCCAGAGCATGACCCCGCTGGAGCGCCGCAAGCCCGAACTCATCAAGGCCACCCGCAAGCGCCGCATCGCCGCAGGCTCAGGCGTTCAAGTGCAAGAGGTCAATCGCCTGCTCAATGAGTTCGAGCAGATGCAGGGCATGATGAAAAAGCTCAAAGGCGGCGGCATGATGAAAATGATGAAGCGCATGGGTGGCATGAAGGGCATGCCGAAGTTTTGATTTGGCCTGTTTTATGCCTAAATATGGCTGCAGCCAAATGAATACGGGAGCGAATTGCTATTAAAATGATGTGCAGCGATCACTCCACCGAAATACCGGCCGACTTGACCACCACGCCATAACGGGCCAGGTCGCGCCGAATCTCATCGCGGAACTGGTCTGCGCTGCCGGGGGTGGGGTCTATCCCCATGACGCGTAGCTTCTCGCGCACGGCGGGATCATTTAAAACAGCGTTCAGTTCGGTATTGAGCCGGGTGATGATGGCGGCAGGCGTATTGACCGGCGCGAGCAGACCAACCCATGAGTTGACCACGAAGTCGGCCACGCCACTTTCTATAAATGTCGGTACGTCAGGCAAAGCCGACGTGCGCTGTGCGCTGGAGACGGCAATGGCGCGAAGCTTGCCCGACTTCACATGGCCATGGGCACCGGCCACGGCCGTGTAAACCAGGGGAATGTGGCCACCGAGCACATCTATCATGGCCGGGCCGCCCCCTTTGTAAGGCACATGCGTCAGGTTGGCGCCGGTGCGCAGCTTGAGCAGTTCGCCTGCAAGGTGAGGCGTGCCGCCAGTGCCGGAGGTTCCGAAGGACAAGCCGCCCGGCTGTGTCTTGGACAGAGCAATGAGGTCCGCCAGACTTTTGACAGGCAGGTCCGGGTTCGCCACCAGAATCAGGGTGGCATCGCCAATCTTTCCGACGGGCGAGAAATCCTTGACCGTGTCAAAAGGAATCTTGGCAAACACATGCGGATTGATGACCATGGTTCCGTCAAAGCCGAGCAACAGCGTGTAACCATCGGGGGGCGATGTTTTGACCTGGCTGGTGCCGATGTTGCCCGAGGCCCCCGGCCTGTTGTCAACGATGACCTGCTGCCCCAGACGTTTGCCGAGGTTCTCGGCAATCAGCCGGGCGCTGCCGTCTGTCACACCGCCCGGCGCGAATGGCACGACCAGGCGAATCGGCTTGTTCGGCCAGGCGTCCTGGGCATGTGCGGCCGGAAGCAGCCCGCCCATGGTGGCGATAAGCAGGGAGGCGGCGGCAGCCAGCCAGCTTCTGCGGTTAGCGAGGCAAGGGGAAGTGCGGTTTTTCATCATGGTCTCCTGGTTGTCGTAGTTGGGGATTGCAAGATCAGGGGGTCTCTGCATAACGTTTGTCAAATGCCCAGATTTCCTCAAACCCCATCAGTTGGGTCAGGTCGGAAAAAGGCATCAACGCGGTACTTGCGCCGGCTGAAGAACCGCTGAGCTTGAAGTTCTGGTAGACGGCTTTTATGGCTTCGGCCGCCGCCAAGAGAGCGGTGACCGGGAAGATGGCGAGCTTGTAGCCGATGGACTCAAGCTCGCGCTGGCTGAGCACCGGGGTTCGGCCGCCCTCGACCATGTTTGCCAGCAATGGCAGGTCCACGCTGCGTCCTATCCGGCGCATTTCCTCTTCGGTTTCGGGCGACTCCACAAAAAGCACGTCCGCACCAGCCCGGGCGTAGGCTTCAGCCCGGCGCAATGCTTCGTCCAGCCCGAGGGCGCTGCGCGCGTCGGTGCGGGCAATGATCAAGAACTCGGCGGAGCTGCGCGCATCAGAGGCCACCTGGATCTTGCGCACCATGTCGGCCATCGGAATGACGCGGCGGCCGGGGGTATGGCCGCATTTTTTGGGAAATTCCTGGTCTTCGAGCTGAATCGCCGCGGCGCCGGCTGCTTCGTAGCCGCGCACGGTGTGCTGGACATTGAGCAGGCCGCCATAGCCAGTGTCGCCGTCGGCAATCAGCGGTGTACGGGCCATGGAGGCCATGGCCTTGACGCGGCCCACCATGTCGGTGTACGTTGCCAGGCCTGCGTCTGGCAGCCCCATGTGCGAGGCGACCGTTCCGAAGCCCGTCATGTACAGCGCGTCAAATCCGAAAGTATCGGCCAGGCGAAGCGAGACCATGTCGAACACGCCAGGGGCAATCAGCAGCCCGGGCTGCTCAAGACGGTGGCGCAGTGAGGATTTCTTGTCATTCATGAGTGGCAGGGCTTGAAGAGGGTTTAAGTTGCTGTGGCGACAGTGAGATCACAGCACAGGACGTGCCAGACACTTGAGTACGCAAATCGTCTTGATTTCATTGAGAAATTTTTCGCCCTCTTTTTTGAACACGTTGCATGAAACAATTGTGAAATATACGTTAGTTTCACTCAAAATAAGGGGTCAGGCTCGAATTAAGCGCTCAACCACGGACGAAGGCGTCAAAGTGCAAAAGTTATGCGACAAATCGGCCTCCAGCCCTTATTTGTAGGGCGCAAGCTGCTATTAAAATAGTAGCAAAAGAGGCACCATGCAAGACCCGCTACGGCGCCATCGCAGCGCGGCCGCCTGGCGGCTGTCGCGTGCATCCCGCTTAAAACCCGTGAAGGCCCCAAAACGCCGTGCCGTGCTAAGCTGCCCATCCGACTTTCCCCCAACTATCCCGAGAAAACCCTATGCCCGGACTGCTGCCCAACGTTGACCCTGATGGCCTGCTTGAATTCTCGGTGGTCTACACCGACCGCTCGCTGAACCACATGTCACGCAACTTCCAGGGCGTGATGACCGACATCTCCAGCATCCTGAAGGAGGTGTACAACGCGCCCTCCGCCGTGCTGGTGCCCGGCAGCGGCAGCTACGGCATGGAAGCCGTCGCCCGCCAGTTCGCCGCAGGCAAGCATGTGATGGTCCTGCGCAACGGCTGGTTCAGCTACCGCTGGACGCAAATTTTTGACATGGGGCAACTCCCCGCATCGTCCACCGTGCTCAAGGCACGCCAGCTAGGAGCCGGCGCGCAAGCCCCGTGGGCACCCGCAGCGATAGCCGAAGTGCAGGCCGCCATCGCCAAGGAAAAGCCCGCGCTCATCTTTGCCCCGCACGTGGAAACCGCCTCCGGCATGATCCTGCCCGACAGCTACCTGCGCGCCGTGGCCGACGCCGTGCATGCAGTGGGCGGCCTGTTCGTGCTCGACTGCATCGCCTCGGGCGCGATGTGGGTCGACATGCAGGCCACTGGGGTAGACGTGCTGATCTCGGCCCCGCAAAAAGGCTGGAGCAGTTCCCCCTGCTGCGCCATGGTCATGCTCAGTGAGCGCGCCCGTGCGGCCATCGAAGGCACCATCAGCTCCAGCTTTTCCTGCGATTTAAAGAAGTGGCTGCAGGTCATGGAGACCTATGAAAAAGGCGGCCACGCCTACCACGCCACCTTGCCCACCGACGCGCTCACGCGCTTGCGCGCCGCCATGAAAGAAACGCAAGCCTACGGTTTCGCCAAGGTCAAAGCCGAGCAGCAGGATCTGGGCAACAAGGTGCGCCAACTGTTTGAATCCAGGGGTCTGCCCAGCGTTGCCGCCGAAGGCTTCAAGGCACCCGGCGTGGTGGTCAGCTACACCACCGACCCCGACATCCAGTCCGGCAAAAAATTCATCGCCCAAGGCCTGCAGACCGCCGCCGGTGTACCGCTGCAATGTGACGAAGGCGCTGACTTCATGACCTTCCGCGTCGGTCTGTTCGGGCTGGAGAAGTGGCACCAGCCGGACCGAGTGGTGGCGCAATTGGCTGGCGCGCTCGACCGGATGGGGCTACTGGAGAATGTTGCTGCTGAAGCCATTGCTGGTTGAAGATTGGTCGGCTCCGGCACTCCCCTTTCACCCTTTAATTGATGAAGCGATGGGTAAATGAAATGCGCATTGGTGGGATCCCGTTTCTTTGCCGCCTCGGTCTTCGAGGCGCTGCGCAAGGAAGAAGGGATAGCGTTCACAAGCATCGTCGCTCCCGCCGCGGATGATAGGCTGGCACTGGCTGCGCGAGCGGCCGGCATCGCGGTACATGTGCTTGAAAACCCCAGACTGGTGCCCGGTGAGGCGATAGCCGAGGGCACCGATCTCATCATCGCCGCGCATACGCACGCACGGGTGAGCAACGAGGCGCTCGCGCGTTCGCGCCTGGGCGGCATCGGTTATCACCCCTCGCTGCTGCCCAGACACCGTGGCATTGCAGCCGTCGAATGGACGATTCTGGAGGGCGACCCGATCGCCGGTGGCTCGATCTATCACCTGGCCGACGGCTGGGACGCCGGTGCCATCGCCGCTCAGGACTGGTGCTTTGTCGCCAAGGGCGAGACCGCGCGCGAACTATGGGAGCGCGCCTTGGCGCCTATGGGTCTTGCCCTGTTGAGCAAGGTGGTCCATTTCGCCCGCGTGGAAGGTTACGTGCCCGCCAGAGCGCAAGATCCGGGCTTCGCAACCATGGCACCCATGATTCGCAAGACTGTCGTGCTGACCGAGGAGGCCTCTGCGACGACCACATCGCTCGTCGTCTCGATCGTCGGTGCTGACCGTCGCGGCATCGTCAGTTCGCTGGCTGACCGGGCGCAGCGCTTCGGTGCCAACTGGGCGGCCAGCCGCATGACCAGGCTTGCCGGTGAATTTGCCGGCACGGTGCACTTCGAGGTGCCGCGCGAGAACGCCGATGCACTGGCGACTGCGCTGCGCGGACTGGCGTCCAGCGGCTTGCAGGTGGTCATCGCCAGGAGCGACGGCGCCAGCCTGCCCACCTCGCTTCGCGTGGTTGAGCTTGAACTGGTCGGCGAGGACCGGCTCGGCATCGTCAGCAAGCTGACGAAGATGCTGGAGGAGCGCGACATCAGCATCGAGAACATTCACACCGAGATCGTCCGCAGCGGCGTGTCCGGCAAGCAGACCTTCAAGATCGAAGCGCACCTGCTGGTGCCTGCCGCCTTGTCGGTCGATGCGCTGCAACAAGAACTCGGCACCCTGGCCCGCGAGATGAT
>JBCKNJ010000074.1:0-7186 GCA_038902795.1 Polaromonas sp.
ATCAAACTCCCTAAAGCAACAAAATGAATCTCGGTCCTGGTAAAAAAAATCGCCTCAAATGGGTCATCGCCTACGTAGTGGTACTGCTGATTGCCGCTGGCGTGGTGCGAGCCCTGTCAGCGCGCAAAGACCAGCAGCAGGCGCTGGCCGCAGCCGGTGCGGCCAAGGCGCAAACGCTGGTGGAACTGGCTGCCACCGATGTGATGCAGGCCAAAACACTTGAACTGAGCCAGGGCCTGCCGGTATCGGGCTCGCTCAAGGCCGTCAACTCGGCTTTTCTCAAGACGCGGGTGGCCGGCGAACTGCAGGGCCTGAGCGTGCGCGAAGGCGACTTCGTGAAGGCCGGGCAGGTGCTGGCGCGCATCGACGCCAGCGAGTACCAGGCACGCATGCGGCAAGCGCAGCAACAGGCCGACTCGGCCAGGGCGCAGATCGACATCGTGCAGCGCCAGTACGACAACAACCAGGCGCTGGTCAACCAGGGCTTTATCTCCAAAACCGCGCTCGACGCCTCGCTGGCCAACCTCAACGTCGCGAAAGCCAACCACCAGGCGGCGCTGGCGGCTGCCGATGTCGCGAAAAAATCACTGGACGACACAGTGCTGCGTGCGCCGCTGTCGGGCCAAGTGGCGCAGCGGCTGGTGCAGCCGGGCGAGCGCGTCGGCGTGGATGTGCGGGTGCTGGAAATTGTGGACCTGAGCCGGCTCGAACTCGAAGCCAGCCTGAGCGCGGCCGACGCCCTGGCGGTGCGGCCGGGCCAGCGCGCTACGCTGCAGATTGAAGGCAGCACGCAAACCGTCACCGCCACGGTGGCACGCATCAACCCCAGCACGCAAGGCGGCAGCCGCAGCGTGCTGGCCTACCTGAGCATAGCCACCACCCCCGCGGCCAACAGCACCGCCCAGCCCTCGGGCCTGCGGCAAGGCCTGTTTGCGCGGGGCACGCTGGGCACCACGCGCATTTCAGCGCTGGCCGTCCCGCTCAGCGCGGTGCGCACCGACAAGCCCTCGCCTTATGTGCAGGTGGTTGAAAACAGCCAAGTGGCGCACAAGCCGGTGGAACTGGGCGTACGCGGCAACAGCGTCACAGGCGCGGGCGGTGAGACCATGGTGGCTGTCAAGGGACTGACGGAAAACGCGGTGGTCATTGCCGGCGCGGTGGGCGCGCTGCGCGAAGGCACGGCCGTGAAGTTCACGCAGGCCCCGGGCTGGGCTCAGGCGCCTTCCGCACCCGTCGCCTCATCTGCCAAGACAGCGCCCTAAACCGGTATGTGGTTCACCCAGGTCAGCCTGAAAAATCCGGTCTTCGCGACCATGGTCATGCTGGCCATCGTGGTGCTGGGCCTGTTTTCCTACCAGCGCCTGCAGGTGGATCAGTTTCCGAACATTGATTTTCCGGTGGTGGTGGTCACCACCGAATATCCCGGCGCTTCGCCTGAAATCGTCGAAAGCGAAGTCACCAAGAAGATCGAGGAAGGCGTCAACTCGATTGCCGGCATCAATGCCCTGACCTCGCGCAGCTACGAAGGCCAGTCGGTCGTCATCATCGAGTTCCAGTTGCAGATCGACGGCCGCAAGGCGGCTGAAGACGTGCGCGAAAAGATCGCCTCGCTGCGCCCCCTGCTGCGTGACGAGGTCAAGGAGCCGCGTGTGTTGCGCTTTGACCCGGCCAACCGCGCCATCTGGTCGGTGGCCGTTCTGCCGGCCCCCCAGGGCACAGCGGCCATCCCTTCAGCGGTGGAGCTGACCAACTGGGCCGACCAGGTGCTGAAAAAGCGGCTTCAAAACGTGCGCGGCGTCGGCTCGGTCAGTCTGGTGGGCGGCAGCAAGCGCGAGATCAATATCTACCTGAACCCGCAGGCCATGGAAGCGCTGGGCATCACGGCCGACCAGGTGGCGAGCGCCGTGCGCAATGAAAACCAGGACCTGCCGGTCGGCGCCATCCGCTCGCTGGCGCAGGAGCGCGTCGTGAAAATCGATGCGCGCATGAAGCGGCCGGAAGATTTCGGCAAGATCATCATCGCACGCAAGGTGTCCGCTACTGGCGCAGGCATCGCCGTCACGGTCGATCAGGTTGCCAGCATACGCGACGGCTCGCAGGAGCTCGACAGCCTGGCGCTGTACAACGGCCAGCGCACGCTGCTGCTGACAGTGCAAAAAGCACAGGGTGAAAACACCATTGCGGTGGTGGACGGGCTGAACCAGACCCTCAAGGAGCTGCAGGCCCAGCTCCCGCCCGGCACGCGGCTGGAGTCGATTGGCGACAGCTCACGCCCGATTCGCGTGGCGGTCGAAAACGTCAGGCGCACGCTGATCGAAGGCGCGCTGCTCACGCTGCTGATCGTATTCCTGTTCCTGAACTCCTGGCGCTCAACGGTGATCACTGGCCTGACCCTGCCGATCTCCATCATCGGCACCTTTTTGTTCATGAACCTGTTCGGCTTCACCATCAACATGGTCACACTGATGGCGCTGAGCCTGTGCGTGGGCCTGCTGATTGACGATGCGATCGTGGTGCGTGAGAACATCGTGCGCCATGTGCAGATGGGCAAGACGCCCTATCAGGCCGCGATGGAAGGCACGCAGGAAATCGGGCTCGCGGTGCTGGCCACGACGTTTTCGATTGTGGCGGTGTTTCTGCCCATCGGCTTCATGGGCGGCATCATCGGCAAGTTCTTTCACGAGTTCGGCGTCACCATCGTCGCGGCGGTGCTGATCTCGATGTTCGTCAGCTTCACGCTGGACCCGATGCTCTCGAGCATCTGGCACGACCCAAGCATCCTTCGACAAGCTCAGGACGGTCGGAAAAGCTGGTACGACAAAACCATAGGCCGCGTGACCGGCTGGTTTGATGAGGCCACCGAATGGCTGATCGACGCCTACCAGACCATCCTGCGCTGGGCCCTGGTGCATAAGCTAAAGACCCTGTTTATGGCGCTGGCCATCTTTGTCAGCAGCATTTTCATGGTGCCGCTGCTGGGCACCGAATTTGTGCCCAAGGCCGACTTCTCGGAAACCTCGCTCAATTTCTACACACCGGTGGGCTCTTCGCTGGAGGCGACCGAGGCCAAGACGAAACAGGTGGAAACCATTCTGCGCGAGTTCCCGGAGGTCAGCTACACGCTGTCCACCATCAACACCGGCAGTGCGCAGGGCAAGATGTACGCGAGCATTTACGTGCGCCTGGTGGACCGCAAGGCTCGAACCCGCAACGTGGATGAGATGTCCGGCGTGCTGCGCGAGCGCCTCAAGCAGGTTCCCGGCATCACTGTGACGCACGTCGGCCTGCTCGACATGGTGGGCGGCAACAAGCAGATCGAGTTTTCGCTGCAGGGCGCCGACCTCAAGGAGCTGGAGCGCCTGAGCCGGCTGGTCATGGAAAAAATCAGCGACATCCCGGGCCTGGTCGATCTGGACTCCAGCCTGAAGGCCGACAAGCCGACCATCGAGGTCAACGTCAAGCGTGATGCCGCGTCGGATCTGGGCCTGTCGGTATCGCAAATCGCCGCCTCGCTGCGCACGCTGGTGGCCGGGCAAACCGTCGGCAACTGGCGCGCGCCGGACGACCAGACCTACGACGTGAATGTGCGCCTGGCACCCGACGCGCGCAATGCCCCGCAGGATCTGGAGCGCCTGCCTTTCATCAGCAGCGTCATCGGCAGCAACGCCGACGGTTCGGCCCGCACGGTGCGCCTGAGCCAGGTCGCCACGGTGAAGGAGTCCACCGGCCCGAACCAGATCAACCGGCGCGACCTGACGCGCGAAGTCGCGATCAATGCCAACGCCTATAACCGTTCGGCCGGCGAGGTCTCGGGCGATATCCGCAAAGCGCTAGCCAGCATCAGCTTCCCGCCCGGCTACCGCTACCAGTTTGGCGGCGCCACCAAAGACATGGCCGAGTCTTTTGGCTACGCGATCTCGGCACTGGTGCTGGCGATTTTGTTCATCTACATGATTCTGGCCAGCCAGTTCAAGAGCTTTCTGCAGCCGCTGGCGCTGATGACCTCGCTGCCGCTGACCTTGATCGGCGTGGTGCTGGCGCTGCTGCTGTTCCGCTCGACGCTGTCGATATTTTCCATCATCGGCGTGGTGATGCTGATGGGACTGGCCACGAAAAACGCGATTTTGCTGGTCGATTTTGCGATCCGCATGCGTGCAGACACGACGGACGCGGACGGCCGCCGCATCCCGGGCATGGCCCGCAGCGAAGCGCTGCTCACGGCCGCCCGGGTCCGGCTGCGCCCGATTCTGATGACCACGCTGGCCATGATTTTCGGCATGATGCCGCTGGCCTTCGCGCTGACCGAAGGCTCGGAGCAGCGCGCGCCCATGGGCCAGGCCGTGATTGGCGGTGTCATCACCTCGTCGCTGTTGACGCTGGTGGTGGTGCCGGTGATCTACTGCTACCTCGACGATCTGGCGCAGTGGCTCAAACGCTGCTTCACCGGCCGGCGCGCCTTGCCAGCCGCAGACGTCACCGCGGTGACCCCCCGTTAAAATCAGACATTTACCCTGCTACACCCGCTTCTTACAGGTCCCACCATGAATTACGAACAAGCCCGCTTCAACATGATTGAACAGCAAATCCGCCCTTGGGAAGTGCTGGACAGCCAGGTGCTGTCGCTGCTGGCAGTCGTCAAGCGCGAAGACTTTGTGCCACTGGCCCACAAGGCGCTGGCTTTTGTTGATATGGAAATCCCGCTCACATCCAAACTGCAACAGCACCCCGATCAATGCATGTTGGCACCCAAGGTCGAGGCGCGCATCCTGCAAGACCTGGCTGTGCAAAAGCACGAGAAGGTGCTGGAAATCGGTACTGGCTCGGGTTACATGGCCGCGCTGCTGGGCCACCTCGCGCAGCAGGTCATCACGCTGGAGATTGATACCGCGCTGGCTGAGACCGCACGCGGCAACCTGCAAAAAGCAGGTATGCACAACGTCGAGGTGCGCACGGGTGATGGTGCGGCCCACATTGCCAAGGCAGTCTCAGGCAGTGACCCCTTAAATGACCTATTAGGTGGCCCGTTTGATGTTATCGTGCTCAGTGGTTCGGTCGTCGAAGTACCCAGTGCGCTGCTATCCATGCTCAAGGTAGGCGGCCGTTTGAGCGCCATCGTCGGCAGCGAGCCAGTGATGCGCGCCACACTGATAACGCGGGTAGACCAGGAGGCCTGGCGCACCGTACAGGCCTGGGACACGGTGGCAGCGCCATTGCTTAACTTTCCAGCGCCCTCAAAGTTCACGTTTTGAGTCAGCTTTAGACACTGAACCCTGAAAGCCATTTTGATGATTCCGCAACTCAAGTCAGCTCTTTCGAATGCAAAGCCCGCTCTGGCGCAGCCCCGGCTTTCACCCCTTTCAGTGGCGCTGGTGTCAGCGCTGCTGGCCGTTACTGCGCCCGCACGCGCGCAAAGCCTGGTTGATCTGTATGAATCAGCCCGTGCGTTTGATGCCAATTACCAGTCGGCCAAACTGCAATACGATGCCAATCTTGCCAGGGCCGCCCAGGCCAGAGCAGGCATCTTGCCGACGGCGGGTTTGTCTGCGAATGCGACGCGCAACAACCTTGCAAACACCAACCCGGCTTTAACGGGGCTCAACCGCACCTTCAATTCGCAAACTGCGGCCATCACTGCCAGCCAGCCGCTGTATCGCCCAGGCAATTTGGCAGCCTATGAACAAGGCCTCAAGCAGGTGGATTTGGCCAAGGCCCAGTTGGACAGCGCCGCGCAAGACCTGATTGTGCGCACCAGCCAAGCGTATTTTGATGTGCTCGCAACTCTTGATACTCTGGCATTTGTGCGCGCCCAAAAGACGGCGGTTGCCGAGCAGCTTGCATCAGCTAAACGCAACTTTGAAGTCGGCACTACCACCATCACCGACACGCGCGAAGCGCAAGCCCGGTACGACTTGGTGATTGCACAAGAAATTGCTGGCGAAAACGATTTGCGCGTTAAAAAACTGGCGCTCGATACGCTGGTTGGCAAAACCGACGCACAGCCCAAAGGCCTGATCATTCCGTCCGCACTACCCCCCATAGTGCCCGCCGATGTCAACGCCTGGGTAGACCAGTCGGCAGGGGTACACCCCAGTATCCGGCTGGCGCAAAACAACTATTACATTGCAGAGCTTGAAGTCAAAAAAGCCGAGGCTGGCCACAAGCCGACGGTTGACCTCAATGCCAGCTACAACATCGCCCGCAGTCCGTCAGGTACCGCTGCCAACACTTTGAACAATCGCTCCCATCTGGGCGCGATTGGCCTGGTATTGAACCTGCCCCTGTTTGCAGGCTTTGCCACGCAAAACCGCATCGTTGAAACCATTGCACTGAAAGACAAGGCGCAGGTAGACCTTGAAGGCGCGCGCCGCACGGTGGCACTGGCTACCCGCACCGCTTACTTCGGCGTGCAGTCGGGCCAAGGCCAGGTCAAGGCGCTGGAGGCCGCAGAGCTGTCAAGCCAGAGCGCCTTGGATGCCAACAAGCTCGGCTACCAGGTCGGCGTACGCATCAACATTGACGTGCTCAACTCGCAAAGCCAGTTGTTTCAAACCAAACGCGATTTGGCCCGGGCCCGTTACGACGTGCTGCTGGGTGGTCTAAAGCTGCGCCAGGCCAACGGCACACTCAAGGCCGACGACTTACAGCAGGTCAATGCGCTGCTGGTGAAGTGAGCTGAGCTGAGCTACACTCCTCTTACCAAGCCCGCTGCCGAGCGGGCTTTTTCTTGGCTTGCACTCTTCGTAAAACAGCAACTCCAAATGCTTCAGATAAATCCGCTACCACTATCCAAAGACATTTGGTTGGCATTCTTGTTCGGCACTCTGTTTTTGCTGTTTCCCATTGCCCCTACCCTCTCCAACGTCGTGCTGCTGCTGATTTTGATCACCTGGTTGGTGACCCTCAAAGGTCAAGGCTACGGCGACATTTTCAATGTCTACCCCTGTGCTCTGGTTCCTGAGCGCACTGTATTTTGTCGTTTATTAGGCGTCGCATTCACGCCGAGCGAATGGAAATGGACTTCGCTGCACCTGAGCAAATATGCCCGCTTCTTGTACGCCATCGTGATCATTTTTTTGCTGACCGGGCGCGAGCATATTCAAAAATATGCCTTCAATGGTTTCTCATGGTCATGATCAAAGGCAAATGGCTGATTGCCTCACTTATCGGCATCTTGGTAGCCGCCGCC
>JBCKNJ010000075.1:0-7142 GCA_038902795.1 Polaromonas sp.
TGCGCAAAAAAATCACGCTGGTGAAAAAATCCACCAGTGAAATCAAGCAGGCTGATGCCAGCGGCAAGGCACGCACCATCCAGGTGGAGGTGCGTAAAAAACGTACTTTTGTCAAACGTGAAGACAGCTCTGATTTGCCTGCTGAAGTGGCTGTTGCAGCGTCAGCACCGGTTGTTGATGATACGGAGTTGATCCGGCGTGAAGGCGAGACCAATCACCACGCCGAATTGCTGCGCCGCCAAGAGGCAGAACTGACCAAAAAACGTCGCCTGCGTGAACAGCAGGATGCCAAAGAAGCGACTCAGGAAGAAACGCGCCAGGCCGTTGAGGGCGAAAGCGCCAAAGCAGCCGCGCTCTCTGCAGATGCTGCGGCGAAAGTCAAACCAAGCAGTGGGAAAATTAAAAAAACACCCGCTAAGGCTAAGACACTGGACCCAGAGGCTTCAAAAGCAACAGAAGCCGCTGCAGCAGAGCAGGCCGGCAAAGTTGCCGAGGCAGCCGCCGTCCACGCATCGGCTCAAGCCGCCGCAAAAGCAAAAGCCACCGTAGAATTTCAGGCCGATGCCGCCAAGGCAAAAGAATTGCAGGACCGTCGCCACCAGGCAGAAGCCGAGGCCACTGGCATCCGCACCATGCTGTCTGCACCCAAGCGCGTACTGGTGCCGCATGTTGCCCCCAAGGCGGCCAGCAAGGGTACTTTGCACAAACCAGTTGGCTCGCCCGGCGCAGCCAAAAGCGCACCAGGTACAGCTGCGGCCCCAGGCGGTTCGGGCAAAAAAGAAGTCAAGTCCGAGAACCTGTCGTCAACCTGGAAAGATGAAGCGGTCAAGAAAAAAGGCTTGCCAAGTCGCGGGGCTACACCTGTAGCTGGACGCGGCAACTTCCGGGGTGGCCCGCGCGGCAGGCGCAGCAACGGCCGCGATGCACGCCCAGAGTCAAACTTTGTAGCGCCCACCGAGTTCAAGGTGATTGAGGTTCATGTGCCAGAGACCATCACGGTCTCCGAGTTGGCACACAAAATGAGTATCAAGTCGGGTGAGGTTATCAAGCATTTGATGAAACTTGGCATGATGGCCACCATCAACCAGCCGCTGGATCAGGACACCGCGATGATCGTGGTCGAAGAGATGGGCCATACGGCGGTCACTGCGGCGCTGGATGATCCAGAAGCCTTTACCGATGATGACGTGCAAGGCCAGCAGGCTGAATCGTTGCCACGCGCACCTGTGGTTACCGTCATGGGTCACGTTGACCATGGCAAGACCTCGCTGCTTGACTACATTCGCCGCGCCAAGGTGGCATCTGGCGAAGCCGGTGGCATTACCCAGCACATCGGCGCCTACCATGTGGAAACACCGCGCGGCATGATCACCTTCATCGATACCCCGGGCCACGAAGCGTTTACCGCCATGCGTGCCCGCGGTGCGCAGGCAACCGACATCGTGATTCTGGTGGTGGCGGCCGACGACGGTGTCATGCCGCAGACGAAGGAGGCCATCAGGCACGCCAAGGCGGCAGGTGTTCCCATCGTCGTGGCGATCAACAAGATCGACAAGCCGGGCAGCAACCTGGAACGCGTCAAAGGCGAGCTGGTCACCGAAGCGGTGATTCCTGAAGAGTTCGGCGGCGACGTGCCCTTTGTCGGCGTCTCGGCCCATACCGGCGCCGGTATCGATGCCTTGCTCGAGCAGGTGCTGCTGCAGGCCGAAGTGCTGGAGCTGCGTGCGCCGGTCGATGCGCTGGCCAAGGGCCTGGTGATTGAAGCCAGGCTTGACAAGGGCCGCGGCCCGGTGGCCACCGTGCTGATTCAGTCCGGCACGCTGAAAACCGGCGACGTGGTGCTGGCCGGTTCGACCTATGGCCGCGTGCGTGCCATGCAGAACGAGAACGGCAAAACCAGCAAGACCGCAGGCCCATCAATTCCGGTTGAAATTCAGGGCTTGACCGAAGTTCCGCAGGCCGGTGATGAATTCATCGTCATGTTGGATGAGCGCCGCGCTAGAGAGATTTCAACCTACCGTGCAGGCAAGTTCCGCAATACCAAGCTGGCCAAGAAGCAGGCTTCGAAACTTGAAAACATGTTTGCCGACATCGGTGGTGGCGAGGTCAAGATGCTGCCTATCATCATCAAGGCCGACGTGCAGGGATCGCAAGAAGCACTGGCGCAGTCACTGCTCAAACTCTCGACCGACGAGGTCAAGGTTCAACTGGTGTACTCCGGTGTTGGTGGTATTTCGGAGTCCGACGTCAACCTGGCGATTGCGTCGAAAGCCGTGCTGATCGGGTTCAACACCCGTGCCGATGCACAGGCGCGCAAGCAGGCCGAGAACAACGGCGTTGAGATTCGTTACTACAACATCATTTATGACGCGGTAGACGAGCTCAGGGCTGCCATGTCGGGCATGCTGACACCGGACAAAAAAGAAGAAGTCATCGGCAATGCCGAGATTCGCCAGGTGTTCAAGGTCAGCAAGATTGGCTCGATTGCCGGCTGTATGGTCACGGCGGGTGTGGTTCGCCGCTCCGCGCGTCTGCGCCTGCTGCGCGAAAACGTGGTCGTCTTCACGGGCGAACTCGACTCACTCAAGCGCTTCAAGGACGATGCGAAAGAAGTCAAGGAAGGCTTCGAGTGCGGCTTGAACCTCAAGGGTTACAACGACATCCAGGTTGGCGACATCCTGGAGTTCTTTGAAATCCGCGAAGTCGCAAGGACGCTGGAAACCGCGTAATGATTTCAACAGCTGGCGGTATCTGCAGAACGCCAGACTGTTGGCTCGGCAGCATCATTTTTAACATGCGTAAAAAATCATCCCCCCCAAATCGTGGCTTTCGGGTTGCCGATCAGATCCAGCGTGATCTGACGGAACTAATCGCGCGCGAACTGAAAGACCCTCGGGTCGGGATGGTGACGCTTCAGTCGGTTGAAGTAACGGCCGATTACGCGCACGCCAAAGTGTATTTCAGTGTGCTGGTCGGCGACCCGAAGGCGTGCGAAGAAGCCCTCAACCAGGCCGCCGGATTCCTGCGCAACGGCCTGTTCAAAAAGCTGATGATCCATACCGTTCCCACGCTGCATTTCCAGTTTGACCGCACCACGGAACGTGCGGCCGACATGAACGCCCTGATTGCCAAGGCGGTCTCGTCTCGCGCGCAAGAGGACTAGGTCATGACGCAACTCCGCACAAAGGTGCAGAGGCGCCCTGTGCATGGGGTGTTGCTGCTCGATAAGCCGCTGGGCCTGTCGAGCAATCAGGCGTTACAAAAGGCTAAGTGGCTGCTGCGCGCCGACAAAGCCGGCCACACCGGCACGCTGGACCCGCTGGCCACCGGCGTGCTGCCGCTGTGTTTCGGCGCGGCGACCAAGTTCAGCCAGCTTCAGCTCGACGCCGACAAGACCTACGAGGCCGTGCTGCTGCTGGGCCAGAAAACCAGCACGGCAGATGCCGAAGGCGACGTGATTGAAACCCGTTCCGTGCCCGCCATCACGCCAGAACTGCTGGACGAGCTGACGCGCCGCTTCACCGGCCCGCAGACCCAGGTGCCGCCGATGTACTCGGCGCTGAAAAAAGACGGCAAGGCGCTTTACGAATACGCGCGCAAGGGCGAAGAAGTGGAGCGGGACGCTCGCCACATCACGATTTACAAGCTGAATATGGCTCTAGCCCATGATCCACGGGCGCAGGCAGCGATCAAAATAGTAGTGTCCTGCAGCAAGGGCACCTACATCCGAACGCTCGGTGAAGACATCGGCGAGGCCATCGGCTGCGGCGCCCACCTGGGTTCGCTGCGGCGCCTAGAGACCGGTGGCTTCACCGACAGCCAATGCGTGAGCCTGCCTTCGCTGGAAGCCATGAGCGAGGCCGAGCGCGAAGCCTGCCTGTTGCCGGTGCAGTCGCTGGTGGCCAGTTATCCGTCTGTCACATTGGATACCGACAATGCAGGGCGCTTCCTGAGCGGCCTGCGCCGTCGCGGCACGCCGGGGCAGTGGGGGCCCGATGCCGCACTGGTGCAGGTGTATGGCTCCGACCCAGCGGCCTTTCTGGGCTCGGCCCATGTGACGGCCGACGAGTTGATCCCCCGGCGCCTGCTCAGCCCGATTGAAATCCAGGACATGCTGGCCGCCCGTCCAACTGTTTCTTCCAGCCCTGCGGCAAACGCCGCAACGGCTTAATGTCACCGATTTGAAGTTTTTAGAAAGCCAACCATGAGTCATAAACAAATCCGCAACATCGCCATCATCGCCCACGTCGATCATGGCAAGACCACTATGGTCGACCAGTTGCTGCGCCAGTCCGGCACTTTTGCCGAGCACGAGAAAGTTGTCGACAGCGTGATGGACAACAACGCCATCGAAAAAGAACGCGGCATCACGATTCTGGCCAAGAACTGCGCCGTGAACTGGGAAGGCACGCACATCAACATCGTCGATACACCCGGCCACGCCGACTTCGGCGGCGAAGTGGAACGCGCGCTGTCCATGGTCGACGGCGTGCTGTTGCTGATTGACGCGCAGGAAGGCCCGATGCCGCAAACCCGTTTTGTGACCAAGAAGGCGCTGGCCTTGGGCCTCAAACCCATTTTGGTGGTGAACAAGGTGGATAAACCCGGTGCGCGCCCTGACTATGTGGTCAACGCCGCGTTTGATTTGTTCGACAAGCTCGATGCCACCGATGAACAGCTCGATTTTCCGGTCGTCTACGCGTCTGGCATCAACGGCTGGTCATCACTGGTTGAGGGGCCACCCAATGAACAGTGGGGCCCCGACATGTCAGCGCTGTTCAACACCATTCTCGAGCATGTGCCGCACCAGCAGGGTGACCCGGCAGCACCGCTGCAACTGCAGATTTCCGCACTTGATTTTTCGACCTTCGTGGGCCGGATTGGTATCGGCCGCATCAGCCAGGGCACGATCAGGCCGATGATGGACGTGGTGGTGATGGAAGGCCCGGATGGCAAGGCTGTCAAGGGTCGGGTCAACCAGGTGCTGACCTTCCAGGGCCTGGAACGCGTGCAGACTGATGAGGCCGGCCCCGGCGAAATCGTGCTGATCAACGGCCTGACTGACATCGGTATTGGCATGACCATCACCGACCCGACCAATCCGATGCCGCTGCCCATGCTCAAGGTCGATGAACCGACCCTGACCATGAACTTCTGTGTCAACACCAGCCCGTTGGCCGGCCGTGAAGGCAAGTACGTCACCAGTCGCCAGATCTGGGACCGCCTGCAAAAAGAACTGCAACACAACGTCGCCTTGCGCGTCAAGGAAACCGGCGAAGAAGGCATCTTCGAAGTCATGGGCCGCGGCGAACTGCACTTGACCATCTTGCTGGAAAACATGCGCCGTGAAGGTTTCGAGTTGGCTGTGTCTAAGCCGCGCGTGGTATTCAAGGATGTCGATGGCGTGCGCCACGAACCGATCGAAATGGTGACCGCCGACATTGAAGAGCAGCACCAGGGTGGCGTGATGCAGGCCTTGGGCGAGCGCAAGGGCGAATTGAGCAGTATGGACCCGGACGGCCGTGGCCGCGTGCGTCTGGAATACCGCATCCCGGCGCGTGGCCTGATCGGTTTTACCAACGAATTTTTAAACCTGACGCGCGGCACCGGCCTGATATCCAACATTTTCGACAGCTATGAGCCGCACAAGGGCGACATCGGCGGCCGTAAAAACGGCGTGCTGATTTCCATGGACGCTGGCGAAATTTTCACCTACGCACTGGGCAAGCTGGACGACCGTGGCCGGATGTTCGTCAGAGCCAACGACCCTGTGTATGAAGGCATGATTGTCGGTATCCACAGCCGTGACAACGATCTGGTGGTCAACGCCACGCGCACCAAGCAGCTCACCAACTTCCGCGTCAGCGGCAAGGAAGACGCGATCAAGATCACCCCGCCTATCGAATGTACGCTGGAATACGGCGTCGAATTCATTGAGGACGACGAACTGGTCGAGATCACACCCAAGTCGATTCGCCTGCGTAAGCGCCACCTGACAGAGAGCGAGCGCAAGCGCGCTGGAAGATAATTTGCCCCCACGTTCGCTCACTGCGTGTAGCTCTCTGCCCCCCGAGGGGGCTGGCCTTGCTTGGGGCGGCCCTGCGCGGTTGCCAATGAACTGATGGGATGGAGACAGAGAGCATGAATCAGACAACACCCACGCCGGGAACGAGTGACATCCTGAGCGAGGTGCGCGGGCAGGTCGGTTTCATCACGCTGAACCGGCCCAAGGCGCTCAATGCGCTGTCGCTGCAGATGGTGCGCGACCTGACGGCGGTGCTGACGGCCTGGCGCGATGACGCGGGCGTGCTTGCCGTGGCGATTCGCGGCAGCAACAAGGCGGGCCGCCCCGGCAGCCCGGAAAGCCTGTTCGGCGGCTTCAGCGCCGGTGGCGATATCCGCTTTTTTTATCAGGCGGCCCTTGGCGGTGACCCGGCGCTGGACGCGTTTTTCACCGAGGAATACCGCCTCAACCACCTGATCCATCACTACCCCAAGCCCTACATCGCCTTCATGGACGGCGTGGTGATGGGTGGTGGCATGGGACTGTCTCAGGGCGCGAAGTTCCGCATCGTCACCGAACACACCAAAATGTCCATGCCGGAAACCAACATCGGGCTGTTCCCGGACGTCGGCGGCGGCTACTTCCTGAGCCGCTGTCCTGGAAGTAGCGGTGAATACCTGGCGCTAACCGGTGCGGTGATAGACGGTGACGATGCACTGGCGTATGGCCTGGCCGACGTCAAGCGGCCCGCCGCCAGCCTGCCGGCGCTGTGGCAGCAACTGGGCGACCAGGACTTTGCGGACAGATCCGGGGCCGAGCACTGGCTTGCTGCTAATTTGATAGCTGATGGCGCCAGTCCTGAAAGGGTTACAGGCCCATTCGATCAATATTTTTCGCTGGCCCGGGTGAAACACATCGTTGATGCCCTCGAAGCGGCCAGGGACGACGACTGGGCGCAAAAGACCGCGGCCGTGCTGCGCAAGCGTTCACCGCTGATGCTGCATGTGACTCTGGAGCAGATCCGCCGCGCCAGAAGCATGCGCCTGGCCGACGACTTGCGCATGGAAAGGGGCATGGTGCAGCACTGCTTTCATTTGCGGCCGGGCGCTGCCAGCGAAACCGTCGAAGGCATACGCGC
>JBCKNJ010000076.1:0-7083 GCA_038902795.1 Polaromonas sp.
CTCTGTTCGAGCTTCTGCGTCCAGGGATTTTGCGACTACGGCTCGGGTGAGCTTGAATGCTTCAAGGGCCGCAAAGTCGATTTTCAGGTCCGTGGCCACTTGATCCTTACCCTTACCCCTCCGGACCCTAACAAGCTGAATGTTCTTGATGGTGACACCGACGGCCGATATATGATCCTGAATCTTCTTGGAAACCTCACTGCCGCCAACCCCGAGTTGCTTGTACGCAGCGACGAGATTTTGCCGCTCGGTAGCCTCGTCGAAGTCAAGTGTGTACCCCCGATCACGTTCTTTCGGTTCTGCGTAGAGCAAAGAAGTCAAGACATCGCGCTGGAGTTGGATTGAAACTTCTCTTGCCGCATTGGATAATTCAAGTTGGTACTGCGTAAGCCGCTGCATTAGGCTCAGTAGTCGAATGTCCACTGTTGAGCCATAGCGTCTTGGGGTGCGCTCGCGTGCTTCCGGGTCAGGCTCGCCTCCGATTCGATAGACAGAGAGCGAGGCTACTGATACTAATTTGCTTAGTTCAACCTTAATTCGCTGAATGTCTTCCGCAGCTCTTCGGCGTACTCCGAGCGACATAGCTCTTCCATCGTCCGACCCCATTAGAGGCGCGGTGAATCGGCGATTAGAGATGTGATAGTCGACTACCGGGAACGGCGAGGCCTTCGATTCAATTCGGGCGGCGCGTACGGTACGGGTACGTTTGCCATCGCTTAGCGTGAGCGTTACCTCTTTGAAGGGGTTTTCGAAAAGTGCTTCAACATCAACTGTGAGAACAGCATGAACGATGTTCATGAACGTGGTCTTGCCCGTACCGTTCTTGCCGATGATGATGTTCACGTCATCGCGGAATGACGCCGAAGCGGTCAGAGACTGCCAGAACCCGGAAACTTCGATCGAGCTTAGTTTGAACATTCGGTGGGACGCATGGTGAAAGGGAATTATGAGGTCTAACGTTCCCGGCCAGCGGCCACCGGAAGCGCGTAGCGCTGGAGGTGGTCCGCCTGCGCCGGGTGGTTAGGCCGATGTATCTCGCAGGGATTCATAGTAGGCGATCATATCGGCAATGTCAGACCCCGCTCCGCTCTTTGGCGCACGCTCGACGTTTGAGCATAGCTGAGTAAGAACATCATAGAAGCGAATAATTTCGATTCCATGGGAGCGGATCAGTTCGAGTTCTTCCGGGTGTTTAACCTTGCCATGCACAAAGTGATAAGTCCAATGGAGGCCAGGCCAAGCACGATTTCTGGCGTTTACTTTCGTTCCTGAGGAAAACTTCTTTTCGACCCACGCAACGACGGATACGGGCAATGCGTCACTTGGTCGTCGCCACGCGGAAGTCTTGCCTTTGCCATACTGCTTTGTCTGGATTTCTGTCAGCGGCGCTATGTAAGAAATTGGATTAACGCTCATTTGCACTTCTACATGTCGTGCCTCCAATCCCTCCGAGCCAGCGCGAACCGCGAGGAGATCTATCTCGTTAACGCCCGCCTTGATTCCGCGAATTGTGAAAAAGCCATTTCGGTTTAACCATTCTTCGACGAGTGATTCTGCGAGGAGTGCCATGTTTCAGCGGCCTAACAATCAGCGTTTATCCGCCGCGCCGTAAAGCCAGCACAAAGCAAAGACGTCAATCGCGGCAGATAAACCATGTTGGACTGAACCGTCTGTGCTACGGTCGTGTTGCGGTAGTTGCATATAGGGATTTGATTCAATCGCCCTACCTCTGCGACAGATTATGACCCCGCGCAGCGCCATCGCGCATGAGGCGCAGAACGACCCCCGCACAAGGCACGGTGCGCATGTCATGACAAGGCCCCCACCCCTCGCAACGCCAGCAACTCCTGCAGGTATTGCTGCAATACTTGATTAACTTGTCGCTCAAACATTATTGTAATTATTCGATATATTGGAAAAATTACAATGTTATTTTTTAAGCTCCGGAAGCAATGGCGTGCCCGCCGAACAACTAATCCGCCTTGATGTTGTTGTCCTTGACGACCTTGGCCCAGATGTCAATCTGCTTGTCGATAAACACGCGCGCTGTCTCCTGCGAGCCGCCGATGATGTCGATACCCTGGCCGCTCAGTCTTTTGGCAATGTCAGGGTTTTGGAGTGCCTTGTTGACTTCCTCGTTCATGCGCTTGAGCACGTCGGGCGGCGTTTTCGCAGGCGCCACGATGGCCCACCAGGCCGGTGCGTCAAAGCCGACAAAACCGCTTTCAGCCACCGTCGGCACGTTCGGCAACTCGGGCGAGCGTTTGCTGGTGGTCACCGCCAGCGGGCGCAGGCGGCCGCTGTCGATGTGCGGCTTGGTCACAAACACCGTGGCGATGGACAGCGGCACATGGCCGGCCACGGCATCGATCAGCAGCGGGCCGCCGCCCTTGTAGGGCACATGCTGCCAGTCGATGCCACCGCTTTTGGCGAGCAGCGCCATCGCCAAGTGGCCGAGGCTGCCCGAGCCTACGCTGCCGTAATTCACATTCTTTTTGGCCTTGGCCGCGGCCACCACATCGGAAAAACTTTTGTACTCGGAGCCCGAAAACGTTGCCAGCACCATCGCCGAGGTACCGATCAGCATGACCGGGGCCAAGTCTTTCCGGGTGTCAAACGGCATGTTGGGGATCAGGCTGGGGTTGACGCCGTGGGTGTCGAACACAAAGGCAAAGGTGTAGCCGTCCGCAGGCGCTGCGGCCACAGCCGCGGTGCCGATGGAGCCCGACGCGCCGGCCTTGTTTTCGACAATGATGTTCTGGCCGAGCTGCTGCGACAGGGTTACCGCCAGAATGCGCGCGACCTGGTCGACCGAGCCGCCGGGCGGAAACACGACAACGAACTTGATCGGCTGTTTCGCCGGCCAGGCCTGTCCTGAGCTAGTCGAAGTGGCCTGTGCCACAGCGTTCAGGCTGGCCACACACAGGGTGGCGGCCGTCATGGCCAAGGCGGTTCTGGAAATCCACTGTTTCATGATTGAACTCCTGCAAATAAAGTGACAGTTAATATAGCCACGGGACAGCAAAAGCGCCATTCCGGTTAACCCTTAACATGCTACCAATCGCGGTCAGCCACGGGCCACGGCAGCGCCTTCCACCCGTTTCACGGCAAAATCGGCCATGGTCCGACCTTCCCAACTCCTTTACCCGCAACGCGAACCCGCGCCCACCCACCCTGCCGCCACCGTGCTGCTGCTGCGCGACAGTGCCGACGGCATCGAGGTGCTGATGACGCGGCGCGCCATGACGGCGAGCTTTGTGCCCGGTGCCTATGTGTTCCCAGGTGGCGGCATTGATGCGGCGGATGCCCAGGCCCACGCGCAATCCACCCGACGCGCCGGACAGACCGATCTGCACCTGACGCAAGCCATCGCCGCGATCCGCGAAAGCTTTGAAGAACTAGGCGTGCTGCTGGCCCGGCGGCCCGACGGCAGCCATGCCAACACGCAGGACATTGCGGCACTGGATCGCCATGCACCCTTTGTCCGGCAATGCGCAGAGCGCGGTTTGATGCTGGCAGGCGATGACGTGTTTGTACTGGCGCACTGGATCGCCGACCGCGATTTGCCGCGCCGCTTTGATGTGCCGTTTCTGGTAGCGCGTATGCCCGAGGGCCAGCAACCCGTCGCCGACGAAGCCGAGCAGTTTGAACCCGTATGGATACGCCCGGCGGATGCGCTGGCCAAGCATAAGGAGGGCAATTTTTTCATCATCTTCCCGACCATTCGCACGCTGGAGCGGTTGCAAGCCTATGCGGATGTTGATGCCGTCCTGCAAGCCTGCGCTCTGGAAAAACCGCTCTGGACATCCTGCCCGCGCACCGGCTTGCTGTCTGGTGAAGTGGCGCGCTACATGGAGCACGAAGCACCGTTTGGCGAGTTGGCCTTGACCTGCCCCGATGGGCAAATTGTGCATACCCTTGACTGGCAGACCGCCCAGCCGGTGGCCTTGCTGAAAAACGTCATGCGCCTGACCGCGCCCAATCCGGGCGTGATGACCGGGCCAGGCACCAACAGCTACCTGGTGGGTGATGCCAGCAGCGGCTATATCGTCATCGACCCCGGCCCCGCCGACCATGACCACCTGGCGCGTTTGTACCAGGCGGCGGGTGGCGACATCCGCATGATTGTGTGTACTCACTCGCACCCAGACCATTCGCCGGGGGCCATACCGCTGCAGCAGATGTGTGAGGTGTCCGGTCAAGCAGCAGGCAAAACAAAGCCGCTGATCTGCGGCCTGCCGTCGCTTGCCACGGCACGCGCAGACAGCTATTTCCAGCCAGACAGGGTGCTACAAAATCAGGAGTTGATCACAACCGCATCGATTGGCCTACAGCTTGACAATACCCATCATTTGAAGGTCATTTACACACCCGGACATGCGGCAAACCATATTTGCCTGGTGCTGGTTGAGGACGGCCTGCTGTTCAGCGGCGACCATATATTGAATGGCAGCACCACGGTGGTGGACCCGCCCGACGGCGACATGACGGCTTACCTGGACTCACTCGACACCTTGAGCAGCGCCTGCGACGAGCACGGCATTGAATTCATTCTGCCCGCACATGGCTATGTCATAGGCGAGGCAAAAACCGCCATCGCCAAGCTCAAGGCACACCGCCTCAAGCGCGAGGCCAAAATCGCCGCCGTGATGCAGGCCATGCCGAGCGGCACGCTGGACGACTGGGTGGCGCTGGCGTATGACGATGTGGATGCGCGCATCTGGCCGATAGCCAAGCGTTCGTTGCAGGCGCATGTGGATCGCATCGAGTCGCAGGGCCTGTTCAACCTGTAAACGGGTCAAAGAACCGCCTGCCACTAGCAGCCTGTCGGGCTTTGGGCATCGATAGCGAAAAAGAGCCCCAGCGAGGACAGTTTTTGCCGGATTTGCAGGCCCATAGCCCGGCTATGGGACAAAAAGCCGGTGAAAAATGGACCGCTGCGGCGCTTTTGCAGCCGATGCTCCCAAAGTCCGACAGGCTGCTAGACCGCTTGAAAAGTGTGAAGCCCGCCGATAAGCCGGATTTTGTGCGCTGAAGCGTCTTGCGACGCGCCAGTGTGACCGCCATTAATCTGGGCCGGGGGTCGCCCACCCGGCTCGGTGCTACCTACCCGCACACTCGGGAGACCCCGTCAACGTGTGCCTATTTGGTATTGCTGCGCGTAGAGATTGCCCGTTTCACCCGGACTAAACCGGCTCGTCTCTGTTGCTCTAATCCTCACCTTATACCTTGCGGCTTTCAGTGGAGAGGTGTTACCTCCTACGCTGTCCTGTGCAGTCCGGACTTTCCTCCAGTGCTTCCTTTCGGAAATTGCACCAGCGGCGGTCTGGCAGGCTTCACCACCTGATTATCGGCGCAATTGCAGTACAGATTTTCAGCGCTATAAATTTAGGAGCTTCTTGCGCCCGTATAACTTGGGCTACGGACCGATTGAGGCGGGTAAAATAGCGCTCTGATCCGGAAAACAGATCCACGAGAGCCTATTCACATGATTCGCCTGACTGAACTCAAGCTGCCGCTTGACCACGCGCCCGACGCGCTACCGCAGCTGATTGCCAGCACGCTAGGCATTGCGGCCAACGCCATCGCCAGCCACACCATCTACAAACGCAGCTACGACGCACGCAAGCAAAAGCTGCTGCTGGTTTACATCTGTGATGTCCAGCTAACCAATGCGTCGCAAGAAGCCGCGCTGCTCAAAGCATTCGCAAACAACCCCCACATACGTCCCACACCCGATCAAGCCTACTATCCGGTCGCTCAGCTGGCTGTCGCGCCCGCCATTCGCCCGGTGGTCGTCGGCTTCGGCCCCTGCGGTATTTTTGCAGCGCTGCTACTGGCACAAATGGGTTTCAAACCGATAGTCCTTGAGCGCGGCAAAAAAGTGCGCGAACGCACGAAAGACACCTGGGGCCTGTGGCGCAAGGGCGTGCTGAACCCCGAATCAAACGCGCAGTTTGGCGAAGGCGGCGCAGGCACTTTTTCAGACGGCAAGCTCTGGAGCCAGATCAAAGACCCGCGCCACCTCGGCCGCAAAGTGATGATGGAATTCGTCAAGGCCGGTGCGCCTGAAGAAATTTTACTGGTCAGCAAACCGCACATCGGCACCTTCAAGCTGGTCAAGGTGGTCGAGCACATGCGCGAGCAGATCATTGCGCTGGGTGGTGAAGTGCGCTTTGAGCAGCGGCTCAAGGACGTGCTGATTGAGGATGGCCAGAAAGGTCGTGCAATCAGGGGCCTGACGGTTCAAAACCTGGTGGATAACACCAGCTACGAGCTGCGTGCCGACCACGTCGTGCTGGCACTCGGCCACAGCGCGCGTGACACCTTTGCCATGCTGCATGAGCGCGGTGTCTACATGGAAGCCAAACCGTTTTCAATCGGCTTTCGCATCGAACACCCGCAGGGCCTGATAGACCGCGCCCGGTTGGGTCAGCACGCAGGTCACCCGCTGTTGGGCGCGGCTGACTACAAGCTGGTACACCACGCCATGAACGGTGAAGGTAGGGGCAGATCAGTCTACAGTTTTTGCATGTGCCCCGGCGGCACGGTGGTGGCAGCTACGTCTGAAGTGGGCTGCGTAGTCACCAACGGCATGAGCCAATATTCACGCAACGAACGCAATGCCAATGCCGGCATCGTCGTCAGTATCACACCTGGCGACTACCCCGGCGGGCCGCTGGCGGGGATTGAATTTCAACGTCAGTTGGAGTCCCATGCCTTCACGCTGGGCGGGGGCAACTATGAAGCGCCCGGTCAGTTGGTGGGTGACTTTTTGCAGGCCAAGCCGTCAACGCAACTGGGCAGCGTGGAGCCGTCGTACAAGCCCGGCGTGCTGATGACAGACCTGTCCAGCGCCCTACCCGCCTACGCCATCACAGCCATGCGCGAAGCGATACCGGTGTTTGGTAAAAAAATACGCGGCTTTGATATGCATGATGCGGTGTTGACGGGTGTTGAAACCCGCACCTCGTCACCACTCAAAATCACGCGTGGCGATAACTTTCAAAGTCTGAATGTCAAAGGCCTTTACCCGGCGGGAGAAGGCGCCAGCTACGCGGGCGGCATTTTGTCGGCAGGTGT
>JBCKNJ010000077.1:0-6977 GCA_038902795.1 Polaromonas sp.
CGGAGTTTGCATCGAGGTAGACGGGGCGCGCTGCGTATGAGGTTTTTAAAAGAGTCAATAATGACTTCTCCATGCTAGACAAATTAAAATGCGTCGAGATGAGTTACATCGAAGGAAGACTTTATGAACACTGACATCCACACGCCACTACACGCAGAGGCCATCACCGCCGTCATCCTTGCCGGCGGGCGTGGCTCGCGCATGGGTGGCGTGGACAAGGGTCTGCAAAACTTCAACGGCGTGCCGCTGGCGCTGCACATCCTGCTGCGACTGTCTCCGCAGGTCGGCGCGGTGATGATCAATGCCAACCGCAACCTCGGCGCCTACGAATCCTTTGGTGTGCCGGTCTGGCCCGACATGGCCGGCCTCGGCGAGTATTCGGGGCCGCTGTCCGGTTTTATAACCGGGCTGGAGCGTTGCGAAACCCCTTACCTGCTGACCGTGCCCTGTGATACGCCGCTTTTCCCTGACGACCTGGTGGCGCGGCTGTCCAAAGCACTCGCGACTGAAGGTGCTGACTTTGCGGTTGTCTCTGCGCCGGAAGAAGATGACGACAAAAACGTAACACTAAGGCCGCAACCCGTGTTTTGCCTGATGCACACCAGGATGCTTGAAAGCCTGCTGGCTTTCACCAAAGGCGGTGGCCGCAAGATTGACGCATGGACGGCGCAGCACAAGACCGTTGCCGTGCCTTTCAACCTGCTAGGCGACAACAGCCACAGTTTTTACAACGCCAACACGCTGGCTGAATTGCATCAGCTTGAATTGCGCCAGCGATGAAAACGCTTGACCAGATAGCCGCCGAATTGCAGGGCTACGACCCGCAAGCGCTATCTGCTGACGGCGTGCTGGCCTTCCTGTCAAAGCTGGTCATTCCGGTTCAGGATGCGATTGATTTGCCACTGTTTGAGGCCTTGGGCCGCGTACTGGCTGAGGATGTGGTGTCGCCCTTCGACGTGCCGCCACACGACAACTCGGCGATGGACGGCTATGCCTTTGATGCCAGCCAGTTGGTGCCGGATGCAGCGCTTGCCTTGCAGGTCGTCGGTACAGCGCTGGCAGGCAAGGCCTGGGCCGGCAGCGTGAATAGGGTTCTAGCCGGGCAGTGCGTGAAGATCATGACGGGGGCCATCATGCCGGGCGGTACTGACACCGTGGTAGCGCAGGAGTTTGTCACAATACACCCTCACCCCAACCCTCTCCCACAAGTGGGCGAGGGAGTCAGCATCAGCATCCCTGCCAGGCTGCTCAAGCCAGGTGACAACCGCCGCCTGCGCGGTGAAGACCTCATGCAGGGCAAACCAGCGCTGCTAAAAGGCGAGCTGCTCACACCGGCCCGCTTGGGGCTAGCGGCCTCGATAGGTGTTGCAACGCTGCGTTGCTTCAGGCCCATTCGCGTGGCCTACTTTTCAACCGGTGACGAAATACTGTCGCTGGGCGAGCCACCCCGCGAAGGCGCGGTGTACGACAGCAACCGCTACACCGTGTACGGTATGTTGCGCCGCATGGGCTGCGAGGTGATCGACATGGGCGTGGTGCGCGACGACCCTGCGCTGCTTGAAGCCGCTTTCCTAAGCGCCGCAGCACGCGCCGACGCGATCATCACGTCGGGTGGCGTGAGCGTCGGTGAGGCAGACCACACCAAAGCGATGATGAAAAAGCTCGGCGATGTGGCCTTCTGGCGCATTGCCATGCGGCCCGGCCGTCCGATGGCTGTTGGACGGCTGATGGCCTCAAAAACCAACGAGCACGGCGCCGTGTTGTTTGGACTGCCCGGCAACCCGGTCGCTGTGATGGTGACGTTTTTGGCGTTTGTGCGCCCGGCGCTGCTGCAGATGATGGGGGCAACCGCAGCGGCACAACCCCTTTTGAGAGCACGCAGCCAAGAAGCGATACGTAAAAAACCCGGCCGCACCGAATACCAGCGTGGCTGGGTGTCTACCGCTGCTGACGGCACGCTTCAAGTCAAAACCACAGGCAACCAGGGTTCGGGCGTTTTAAGCTCGATGGCCGAGGCGAATGGCTTGATGGTGCTGCACCATGCACAGGGCAACATCGCCCAAGGCGATGAAGTGGATGTGCTGATGTTTGATGGTGTGATTTGACCTGGCTTAGGTCCCGTCTGACGTTGTCAGCGCGGTGTCAAGCGACGCCTCTTTCTTCGGGCCCGGCGCCTGTTTGCGCGCCAGCAGCGTGTACATGGCGGGCACCACAAATATCGTGAGCAAGGTGCCCAGGCTCATGCCACCGACAATCACCCAGCCAATCTGACGCCGACTCTCGGCGCCCGCCCCGGTCGCCAAGGCCAGTGGCACAGCGCCGAGCACCATGGCGCCGGTAGTCATCAGGATCGGACGCAGCCGTTGCGAAGCCGAGCGGGTGATGGCCTGCAGCGTGTCGAGCCCCTGCTCACGCAACTGGTTGGCAAACTCCACAATCAGAATGCCGTGTTTGGTGATCAGCCCGACCAGCGTGAT
The DNA here is from genome assembly GCA_038902795.1 of Polaromonas sp. Lineage (GTDB taxonomy): Bacteria > Pseudomonadota > Gammaproteobacteria > Burkholderiales > Burkholderiaceae_C > Polaromonas. The sequence goes on from JBCKNJ010000077.1 coordinate 2,478, forward strand.
CAAACCAATCTGGCTGTACACATTGAGCGTGCCACCCGACCACTTCAAGGCCAGCAGGGCGCCGGCCATCGACAAGGGCACACTGAGCAAGATGACGAAGGGGTCGATAAAACTCTCAAACTGCGCCGCCAGCACCAGAAAAATGAACAGCAAGGCCAGCACAAACACCAGCGTCAACGAATCCGATGACTTGCGAAACTCGCGGCTGGTGCCGTTCAAATCGGTGGCATAGCCGGGTTTAAGCACTTTTTTGGCAGTCGTGTCCATGAAGTCGAGCGCCTCGCCGAGCGAGTAATTGGCTGACAGATTGGCGGTGATGGTTGCCGAGCGCCGCTGCCCGAAGTGGTTGAGCTCGCGCGGCACCACCACCTCACGGATCTTGACTAGGGCCGATAGCGGGATCATGGCCTCCCCCTTGCCGCGCACAAAGATTTTTTCAATGTCGTCCGGGGCTTCCCGGCCACTCGGATTGGTCTGCACAATCACGTCGTATTGCTCGCCTTCGCGTTTATAGCGCGTGACCTTGCGCCCGCCCAGCATGGTTTCAACCGTCCGTGCAATCAAGTCCACGCTCACACCCATGTCGGCGGCGCGCTCGCGGTCCACTTCGAGTTTGATCTCGGGCTTGTTCAGCCGCAAATCGGTGTCAACCTGCACCAGACCGGGGTTCGTGGCCAATTCGTCCTGAAAGGCACGCACCGTTTGTGACAGGTTCTGGTAGCTATCCGAGGTGATGATCACAAAATTAACAGGTCGCTCGCGAAAGCCCTGTCCCAGGGAGGGCGGTGTGATCGGAAAGGCGGTCACGCCGGACAAGCCCGATACCCGCGGCGTCATCTCGCGCGCCATCTCCAGTGTGGTGCGCGTGCGTTCCTCCCAGGGTTTGGCTCGCAAGAAGATATTGCCCTGCGCCACCGTGGGGTTGCCAATGTTGGCAAACACGCGGTCAAACTCGGGAAAATCCTGGCCGATACGCTCAATTTCTTTGGCGTAGCGGTTGGTGTACTCCAAGGTAGCGCCGTCTGGCCCGTTGATCTGTACCAGCACCACGCCCCGGTCTTCAATCGGGGAGAGTTCGCGCTTGATGTCGCCCAACACCGCCCAGGACACCACCCCGCTGCCCACCATCACCACCAGCACCAGCCAGCGGTGCCGCAAGGTCCAGGCCAGCGCATGGCCGTAGCCGCGGGTCACCGCCTGCAACACACGCTCCATGCCCCGATCAAAGCGGGATGGTTTGGGATTGTGTTTGAGCAGCAGCGAGGACATCATGGGCGACAGCGTCAGCGCGACCACCCCTGACACCAGCACCGCGCCGGCCAGGGCCAGCGCAAACTCAGTGAACAGGCGCCCGGTGCGCCCCGGTGCAAACGCCAGCGGCGCATACACCGCCACCAGCGTCATGGTCATGGCCACAATCGCAAAGCCGACCTCACGCGCGCCCTTGATGGCGGCCTGAAACGGCACCATGCCCGCTTCAATATGGCGATAGATGTTCTCCAGCATCACGATGGCGTCATCGACCACCAGGCCAATCGCCAGCACCAGCGCCAGCAGCGTCAGGGTGTTGATGGAAAAGCCGGCCAGCGCCATCAGCGCAAAGGTGCCGATCAGGCTGACCGGAATGGTGATGAGGGGAATGATGGATGCGCGGAAGGTGCGCAAAAATACGAAAATCACCAGCGCCACCAGCACTGAAGCTTCCACGATGGTCCGAAACACGGCCTTGATGGAGCGGTCGATGAAGACCGAGTTGTCATTGGCAACCTCGATCGTCACGCCCGCTGGCAAGTCACCTTGCACCTTGTCCAGCAACTGGCGCACCCCGGCCGACAATTCGAGCGGGTTGGCGGTGGACTGGCGGATCACACCCACGCCGATCGAATCACGACCATTCAAGCGCACGCTGGAACGCTCGTCCATCGGTCCCTCCTCTACCCGCGCCACGTCGGCAATGCGCACCGGCAGGCCGTTGACGGTGCGAATGACGACCTGGGCAAACTCCTGCGGACGCTGCAGGTCGGTAGCGGCGGTGACGTTGAACTCGCGCTGCCGGCTCTCAATGCGACCCGCCGGCACCTCCAGGTTGGAACGCCGCAGGGCCTCTTCAACGTCCTGAATCGTCAGTCGATAGGCGGCCAGCCGGTCGGGGTCGAGCCAGACCCGCATCGAGAACTTGCGCTCACCATAAACAAGGACTTCGGCCACACCCGGCGCGGTTTGCAGCACCGGTTTGACCAGTGTGTTGGCTATCTCCGACAACTGCAAGGCATTCTTGGTGTCCGAACTCAGGGCCAGGAAAATCACCGGAAAGGATTCGGCCTCGACCTTGGAGATCACCGGCTCATCAATACCCTGGGGCAGCCGCTGGCGCACCCGCGTGACCTTGTCGCGCACATCGGCTGCGGCCGAATCCACATCTCGGGTCAGTGCAAATCGGACCGTAATCTGGCTGCGCTCCTGACGGCTGGTGGAGGTGATGACATCAACACCCTCGATGCCAGACAAGGAGTCTTCCAGTACCTTGGTGACCTGACTTTCCATCACCTCACTGGAGGCGCCGGTAAACGTGGTGGTGACGGAGACCACGGGCTCGTCGATCTTGGGGTACTCGCGCACGGTCAGCCGGTTGAAGGACACGGCGCCGATCAGCACGATCAACAGCGTCAGCACGGTGGCAAAGACCGGGCGACGAATGGAGGTTTCAGCCAACTGCATGATGGACTCCGGTGCCGCTCAGCGGCTGGCGGCTGGAGCAGGCGCCGACGCTGACGCTGGGGCAGAGGCGCCAGCAGCGACTCCCGGCGCCGACGCTGCCCCTGGAGCAGGTCGGCCCAGCGTCACCACGCGCAGCGGTGTACCGTCGCGCTGCAGTCGCTGCTGTCCGGCCACAACCACGGTTTGCCCCTCCAGCAGACCCTCAAGGATCTCCACCTTGCCCTGCTGACGCACGCCCAGCTTGACCTCTTGCCGCAGCGATACAAATTTGGTATCCGGGGGCAAGGCCGCCGTCGCGGCGCCGGGCACGCCAGCGGGCTCCACCACCTTGATCACGAACTGACGCCCTCCTTGCGGCACGATCGCTTCTTCGGGCACCACCAGGGCGGCGTCATTGACAGAAAACACCGTAGTCACGCGGGCAAACATACCGGGGCGCAGCGGGGCCGGGCGCGGCGCACTAGCAGCCCCACCCGATCGCTTGCCGCCCAAAACCGGCTCACCGAGGGTATTGGGCAGCACGGCGCGCACACTCACCGAGCGGCCATTGGCATCAAGCAGCGGGTCGATGGCCTCGACGCGAGCCTTGAAGACGCGCCCGGGAAAGGCATCAAGGATCAGCTCCACCACCTGCTGGGCTTTGAGCTTGCCCTGAAAGCGTTCGGGCAGGCGGAAATCCACATACATGCTGCTGATGTCCTCGATGTTCACTAGGTCGGCGCCATCCTTGACAAAGTCGCCCAGGTTGACGCTGCGGATACCTACGGTGCCGTCAAACGGCGCCAAAATAGCCATGCGCGACAGTCGGGCGTGTGAGAGCGCCAGTTGCGCCTCGGCCACTTGCATGTTGGCCGCACTCTCCTCCAACACCCGCTGCGCCACAAAATTCTGTGCCACCAGCTCCTGATTGCGCTTGTAGGCCGCCTGCGCAATCGACACCTGCGCCTGCGACTGCTTGACCTCGGCGCGCTGTATCACGTCGTCGAGCTGCACCAATAACTGACCTTTGCGCACCCGTGCCCCATCGCTGAAGCCCAGTTCCTTGACCCGCCCGGCAATCTCAGGGCGCATCATCACGCTTTGGCGCGAGCGCAAGCTGCCGACCGACTTGGCATCGTCTTGTAGCGCCATTTTTTCGACCTTGGCCACTTCCACACCCGCAGGCCGGGTCAGCGCAGCGCCAACTGCCGGAACTGTCGCAGGCGCGCCAGCCGCCTCCTTGGGACTCTTGGGTATTGATTGGTACCACCAGGCTGCACCGGATGCCACCGCTATGCCGAGCGCCGCAACGATTCGGTACATAATTTTTTTGGACATAAGCGCGATTTTTCCAACGATGGGCCAGGGGAAACCCAAGCAAGGGAACAGAAACAGGCAGTTCAGCCTCTTAATGTAGCAGCATCGCTGTAAATTCGCAGCGCCTGCTCCACACCCCGATTGGCCAACATGTCGGCATGTTCATTGCCGGGATCGCCGGCATGGCCCTTGACCCAGCGCCAGTCGATGGTGTGGCCGCTGCTGCTGACCAGTGCATCGAGTTTTTGCCAGAGATCGACGTTTTTCACGGGTTGCTTGGCGGCGGTGCGCCAGCCCCGGGCTTTCCAGCCGCCAATCCATTCGGTGATGCCCTTGCGCACATATTCGCTGTCAAGGTAAAGGGTGACCTTGCAGGGCTGTTTAAGGGCCGTCAGGGCTTCAATAACTGCTGTGATTTCCATACGGTTGTTGGTCGTGCGCAGTTTGACGAGGCTGTCAGCGACATCTTTGGCTACCACGCGCTGC
>JBCKNJ010000078.1:0-6476 GCA_038902795.1 Polaromonas sp.
AAACCAATGGAGACCCGAAAAAGTGTTACCCGGTTTTGAACCACGCCGTAAAGCAGTAGCGCAGGTGGATGCCGTGCAGTTGCTGGTGGGGAGTGTGTTGACAAATTGCCACACCTGCGCTGGTAGCGCAGACCGTTCGTCCACAGGCAGGTTTAACAGACTGCTTTTTGCTGTTGATCACCAGTGTGGCAAGACCTTATCCGCAGTGTGCAATCAGCCGCACCCCGCACGTGCAGTATTTCCCATAACCCGGTGCGAGTGTGATATTAATCCTACGTCTAATGCAAATACAGATTGTCACCGCCGACATCTTGCCCCAGAATCAATTTCTTTTTTAAAAGGAGTACCGTGATGAACGCCAACATGACTTCGGCTAACTTTTCAATCCGCCCAATCGAAACCCTGAACCAGATGTCCGGGTTTGCTCCGAGTACCGATCGGTTGCGTAATCCGCTCAAATTGCGCGAAGAAATTCTTCCGTTCACGGTGCGCTTGGTGCGAAGTGAGGAGACGTTGAACAAGGCGGTGCAAATCCGGCATTCCGCTTATGCACGTCATCTGCCGGTCTTTGCCGAAACGCTCAAAGAGCCCGAAGCAACCGATTTTGACGATGGTGTGGTTGTGCTGCTTGCCGAGTCGAAACTTGATGGCTCTCCGCTCGGTACTTTGCGCATGCAAACCAATCAATACAAGCCTCTCAGCCTTGAGAAATCGGTCGTGTTGCCAGAGTGGATGCGCGACCGTTCTCTTGCCGAGACCACGAGGCTGGCGGTTACCAACGAGAAAACAGGGCGTATGGTGAAGGTGGCGCTCATCAAGGCAGGTTTTCAGTTTTGCGAGCTTGCAAGTATTGATGTGATGGTCATTACGGCGCGTGCTCCGCTCGACCGGCATTATGAACGCATGCTGTTTGAAGATGTTTACCCGGGCATGGGATACATCCCCATGGAGCATGTGGATAACGTGCCGCACCGCGTCCTGGCGTGCAATATAGGGACGGCGCGCGCGCGCGCGGCGACCGTGCAACATCCACTGTTCGACTTCTTCTACACCACACACCACGCGGACATTGATATTAAAGGGGATCCAGCTTACGCACCGGGTCCGAACCTAGTCAAGAATGACTATATTTCGTCGATGCTAGGCAATGTATCAAATGCCCATAGTGTTTGATGCCCAACGAATTCGCTTTGAACCGTGATGTCTGCATAATGGGGGGGTGTTGGCACTAAATTGCCATTGGGGTTTGTAGCGATGAATTCTGATTTGATTAATCTTTTTGCAGAGACCTTTGGTATAGCCGAAGAGAAACTGTTGCCAGACGCGACGCTGGAAAGCCTCGGGCTCGACTCGCTGGAGGTGATTGAGTTTCTGTTTCAGATTGAAGACAAGTTTGGTATCAAGATCCCCGATCAGGCCAATCCTCCCCGTACGCTCGACGAAATGGTTCAATTGATTGAACCGCTGATGCCCAAGCGGCCAGCAGACTCCCCGGGCACGCCTGCTGCCTGAGCAGGGCAGGCGGTTTTCACATGACTGCCATGCGTCGCGTTGCCATCACAGGTCTGGGTGTCGTCTCCTCTGTAGGCACAGGGTGTAGTAACTTTTTTGCAGCATTGCTTGCGGCGCAGTCCGGCATACGCGCGGCGGACGTGACCTTCCCGACTGGCCCCGAGAGCATCCTCGCGGGCTGGATCGATTTCAACCCTGAAGAACATTTCGCCAAGGCCAAGCTACTGACCATGGACCGCGTCAGCCAGTTTGCCCTGGTTGCCGCACGCGAAGCCATGCGGCAGGCAGGTCTGGCTGACACGTCAAGCTGGGGCGGCTTGCCACCTGAACGCTTTGGCGTGTCCGTGGGAACCGGCAGCGGCGGTGCCGGATCGCTGGATACGGCCTACACCGCACTGTTAGAGCAAAAAGTCGTCCGCTTGCGTCCCATGACGGTGGTGCTGGTCATGAACAATGCGACTGCCGCACATCTGTCTATGGAGTTCGGCCTCAAGGGGCCGAGCAGTACAGTGTCGAACGCCTGCGCGTCGTCGGCCATCGCCATTGGCGATGCGTTTCGCCAGATCCGGCACGGCTATGCCGATGCCATGCTGGTGGGCGGCTCCGAGGCCTTGCTCAACCGCGGCACCATCAAAGCCTGGCAGGCCATGCATACACTGGCAAAGCCCCATCCGGACGGTGCCCAAGCGTCTTGCAGGCCGTTTTCAAAAGACCGCTCGGGACTCGTCTTGTCAGAGGGTGCAGCCATGCTGGTGCTGGAAGACTGGGATGCCGCCAAACACCGTGGTGCCCACATTCTGGCCGAGCTGGTGGGTTATGCGTCCACCACGGATGCCCACCATTTGACGCAGCCAGAGGCGCATGACCAAGCCAGAGCCATGACGCTCTGCCTAGAAGACGCAGCGTTAAACGCCGACGATATTGACTACCTCAATGCCCATGGCACAGCTACCGATGTGGGTGACGTGGTGGAGACCAACGCCATCAAATTAACCTACGGGAGTGCGGCTGCAAGCCTGCCTATCAGCTCGACCAAAGCCGTACACGGCCACGCCATGGGTGCCGCAGGAGCGATGGAATTCATTGCCAGTGTGATGGCGCTCCGATCCGGTAAACTGCCACCCACCGCCTTCCTGCAAACGCCAGATCCGCGCTGCGATCTCGACTACATACCGTTGCAAGCAAGGGCCAGCAAAAGGTCGCGTGCGGTGATGTCCAACTCTTTCGCGTTTGGCGGCTCCAACGCAGTGCTGATCGCAAAAAGGGCGTAGTTCAAAAAGTAACGTTTTTGAGTAACACGGGCAATGTGAATTTTGGAAGGTTTGCCGATGACTCAACTGATGACCACTCGAAAAAGTGTTACCCGATTTTGAACCACACCAATTTTTTCAGGTCGCAATGGTCGAAACAGGTCCAACTCGGGGTGGACGGCATGCTTTCCCTATTGTCGACTTATGCCGTGCCGGTACTGATTGGCGTGGCCTCGCTGTTTGCGCTCGTTTTCTATCAGTCGATGCACGCTACTTCTGACGAGAAGGCGCTTGAATTCAGGGTGATCGAAGACACGGCGGGCAGCCTCACTCCACCACAGGCACTCGCTCAGCTTGTTTACAAGGTGCCAGTTGGGTTGCTTGACAGCCGCCTCTCTGAAGCCCCGTTTTGGTTCAGCTATGTGGTCAACGGCCTCCCAGATGGTGCGCCGGTAATGGTTGAACTGCCGTCACGGCACGCATCGAACGTCACCTGCTGGGACGCGCAGAGGCTGCAGTTGTTAGGGCGCGGCGATCACCAGAACAACCAGGGTAGTGTTTCGAAAGTCAAGGCCGGATTTGCGCTGGCATTAGGGCAGATCGCAACCAGACAAGCCGTGCTGTGCCGGTCGAATTTTATTGGCCCGGCCCGGCTGACTGTCATCCAGTGGTCCGCCTCCCAGTTGCAAATCAGTGCCAATGAATTTCATCGTAATTCGGGCTTGCTGGACGGCGGCTTGATCGTGTTGTCGATCTTCGTGCTGATCACCGCGCTGTTCAACCGGCAAACAACCTACCTGCTGTTTGCCGGCTGGCTGATCGTCAACCTACGCATGGCGGCCCTTTCCATTGGGGGTGACACTCAGTGGCTTGGGCACGATATCCCACAACATCTGCTAACGATTCTGAGACCGTTCACGCTGGCGGTTTATTACATGGTGACCATCACCCTGTTCAGGACCCTGTTCCGGGACGAGCTTGTCAAAATTGGTTACGTAACGCTGTTGAATGTTGCGCAATGGAGCTGTGTTCCGTTGCTGCTGCTGTCGGTCACCGCTCCTTACCGAATCTTCTTGCCCTTCATATGGGTGGCGGCCGGCTATTGCATCCTGGTCGGCGTATTTTTTCTGTGGCGCATGTTGAAGCAGACTCCGTCGGCGGTTGTCACGCTGTATAGTGCCTCGATTGGCATCACACTGTTTGCCAGCATGGGTGAAGTGCTCGGGGCGGCGCTGGGTCTGAAGGGCTGGATCGGATCGATCAACAGCGTGACGGCGGCCTTGTCGTCGAGCCTACTGGCCTCGCTGGCCATTGCGGCACAAATGCGCGAAAAACACCAGCAGTGGCTCGACGCCAAGGCCGAAATGGATCACACCTTTGAGGCGATGCCGATCGGACTGTTCACACTGGACCTGAAAGGCCATTTTCTGAGTGCCAATCCGGCCCTGAGGAAGATGCTCAGCCCCAGCGTGCTCGAGCCTGGCAGCAACGAATGGCAGCTTTATTTCAGTAACGGTGCCTGGACCAGCCTACATCAGATGGTACACAGTCAGACCGATGGCGAACTCGAAATCATGGGCGAACGCCTGTCCAGGTTGGGCGTCAGGCGCTTTCTGGTCAAGGCCACGCTGGCGCGTGAAAAGATTGAAGGTTCGCTGCAGGACGTGACGGAGAAATCCAAGGCGCAGGAAGACCTGAATTTCATGGCCAACAACGACGTGCTGACCAAGGTCTTGAATCGGCGCGGTATAGAGAAGGTGTTCAGTTCTGCCGTGACACAACAGACGCCCTACCAACCGCTGACACTGGCTTATCTGGACCTGGACCGATTCAAGCTGATCAATGATCTATATGGCCACAACGTTGGCGACGAGGTGCTGCAGCAAGTGTGTGACCGCGTACGCAAGTTGCTCGCCAGTGGCAATCAGATCGGCCGGGTTGGCGGCGACGAGTTCGTCATCGTGATGCCGAGCACTTCACTACCGCTGGCGACCCTGATTTGCCAGGGCATTGTGGACAGCATCAGCACCGACGTGTTTCATGTCAGTGACAAGGTTTTCCATGTTCGTGCTTCCATTGGCCTGATTGAGGTCAGCCCCGATGCGCGAATGAAGGATGCGATATCCACCGCCGACCGCGCGTGCCGTGAAGTCAAGGCGGCTGGTGGCGAGGGCTTGATAGTCTATGAAAAAGGCGCCAAGGTGTTCAAGGATCACGAGGCGGAACTCAAGCTGGTCGAGCTTCTGGCGGCATCCTCAGTCACTGACTCCCTGTTTCTCGTGATGCAACCCATCATGTCGCTCACCGCCCCGCACGACTCACTCAATTTTGAGGTCCTGCTGCGCATGCGCGATGAGGACGGCAAGCTGATCCCGACCAACCGCCTGATTGTGGCTGCGGAGCATGGTGGACGCATGAGCATGATCGACCGCTGGGTGCTGCGCAGCACGCTGGCGTGGCTCAATGCCAACGCCTTGCGCATGAAGAACACCCGATTTGTCTGCGTGAACCTCAGCGGCGCATCGCTCAACGACGAGAAATTCATGCAGGAAGTGTTTGACATGCTGGCGCAAAACCCCCACGCGGCCAGTTACCTGTGTATTGAAATCACCGAAGGCGTGGCGCTGCATGACCTGGACAACACCTGCAAGTTCATTGACAAAGTGCGCAGCTTTGGCACTAAGGTGGCGCTGGATGATTTCGGTGTCGGCTACACCTCGTTTTCGTACTTGAAGAAGCTGACGGCTGACTTGCTGAAGATCGACGGCAGTTTTATCGTCAACATGAACAGCCACCCGGCCAACATCGCGATCGTCGAAGCCATTGTGAACCTGGCCGGCAACCTTGGCATGAAAGTGATTGCCGAGTGGGCCGAAGACAGCGCAACCGTGCAGACGCTGACTGAAATAGGCGTCGATTACGTGCAGGGGTTCGTCATCGCCCGACCGCAGGACCCGGACAAGATATTGTTGGCCGCTTCATCGGCGAGCTTCATTCAGGACGAAAAGCTGGCCCAATACGTTCGCATGATTGGTAACCCCGAGACGGCGCTGACGCAGGTCGAGCTGTTCAACCAGCTCAGGAACAGAAGTCAAAATGTGCACTGATTGGCGTTGTTGCACGGATAGCCGCATGGCGTAGGATTCTCTGTTTTTAGATATTGCCATCGAAACCAACCTACTGTTGCGCTCGGCCTTTCGCCTGCCGCTGCGTCAAGCCCAAGGGCCCGCTGCATGTGCTCATCGACAGCACGGGCTTGAAAGTCTACGGGGCCGGCCAGTGGCTGGTGGAAACTGCGATGGGGCTCTACAAGGGGATTATTGGAGCCCGACTGCGTTCGCGCAACTGGGCGGCACAGCAATGCGAAGTGGCCATCGGGGTGGCTGTTTTGAACCGCATGACCGAAGCTCGTCTTTCTGCTGATTACAGAACGAATGTTGCACTACCCAGCGAGAAATTCTAATGCGTAGTCGCTGCCGTGGTCGAGGCCATGAAGCACATACCTCGGTCTTGCTGGTCCATGGCGACACCCATTTTTTCAAGGTGGACAAGCCGCTGTACAGCCCCGACCGGCTGCTGTCCAACCTGACACGCCTGCAAACCTTTGGCAGCCCGCTGATTCACTGGGTGCGTGTCACGGTGGAGCCGAAGAATGCGAATGTCTTTTCGGTTCAGCCGGTCATCGTGAAGCCGTAAAGACAGGCTCTCAGGAAC
>JBCKNJ010000079.1:0-5391 GCA_038902795.1 Polaromonas sp.
AGAAGAGCGACGGCCAGAAGGGGTGTAGAAAGGGTATTCAAGTTCATGAGCTTAATCCTTTCCATGGTGGTAAGGTTCAAGATATGCTTTGCATCAACCGATTCACCTACAGGAGCGCCTTGGATGAACCAGACCTTTACCCTTACCGTCACCGGCATGACTTGCGGCCATTGCGAAAAAGCCGTGACCCGCGCCATCAGGCAGCTCGATCCGCAAGCCGAAGTGAAGATAGACCGCGCCGCCAATAAAGTGCAAGTGCAGTCAACCCAAGCGCGTAATCTTTTGAGCAAGGCCATTGCTGAAGAAGGCTACGCTGTTGCGGCATGAGCGCCCTGCTTCTGACTTCAACCCGGCTAATCACCGGGCTTTGTTATTCAAACGACAGCACCAAGCGTTTTCCCAAAACACGGGCAGCGCGGTCGAGAGTTTTCAGGCTGGGCCAATGATGGGCAGATTCAAGGCGCTTCGCTGCTGGCCAGCTTGTTTCCAGAGCCCGCGCTACATCTGCAAATGATTTATCGCCACGGGCCGCACGCAGCAGCAAGGCAGCTTGTGTTTTTGCATCCGGCGTGATGTAGTGAGCGCCTTTGACCTTCTCGCTGGGTGTGGGGATAGCCTGACCCTCTTCAATACGCCCTTCAAGGGTAAGGGTGAGCACTTCAGCGGCATTGAACAGCGCCTCTTCCATGGTGGTGCCTTCGGTAAAGGCTTCAGCAAGGTCAACGAATTGGACGCAAAAACCGCCAGACAATTCGTGTGTGATTTTTGCAGGGTATTGGATTTCCATGGCTATTCCTTATTTCAGCTTCAATCCGGTTTGACGTTCAATACTGGCAAGCGTTCCGGGTTTTACATCATACGCATCGCTCGGCGTGAGCAGCAGGGGCACATGGTTTGTCATGAGGACGTAGGCGTGAATCTAGCAACCGGTGCGCCGTGCAGCATCACCGAGCCATTCCAGATAGGCCTGCTGATAGTCGGCAGTGGTAAAAAATCAAGGCTGGCGGTTGTGGCCGCGTTGCACGATGTGCAGGGGCACGCCATCAAGGTAAATACGGGGGTGGCGGGGCATGGCGCGGTGTTAGCGCTTAAGGGCACTTCTATAAATTCATTTTTCGGGCGAATTCCGGCGTTGCGCGGTGCTCGAAATCCTCACGTACCTGAAGTACGTTCCGGTTCCTGCGCTCCGTGCGCCTTGCACTTCATCCCGAAAATCTGAATTTCTAGAAGTACCCTTAATTCGAGCCTGACCCCTTATTTTCCCTCACCGGGTGGAACTAGCACCGCTTCCAATTTCGCATCTTTGAAAAGCTGCTCGATAAGTTTGCTCAACCTGCCTGCTTGTGGATCGACATGGATGTTGCGGCAAGCCTGGATGAAGTTGTCTGTGGCAGTGCCGAAATGCTGCTTGTATGTTGCAGATTGCACGCACATTTCCAAAAACCGACACATAAAAAAACGTAGGTCATCGACCTTCAGCGATTTAATCGTTTCTTCAAAATCTTTGATCGACGACGCCTTCATCACGGCTTCCTGCTTGTGTCCCCAACCACCGTACTTGGCAATGTGGCTACACGCATCAAACACGGTCGCAGTCGCATGTGCATTTGCTTTGGCCTCATCAATTGCAGCCCTAATCTTTGGGTGCAACGGTTGATTGAAGAAATTGTCAAATGCAAACCCGTCCACCGACTTTTGCTGGAACGCCGCAATCCAGTGATCAACCATTGAATCGGCGACCGGCGTGCTGCCAGGGATGTCGCTGATCAACCCGTGAAGCGACGTCACGTTGAATGCGTCGAGTTGATGTGCGCGCATTACCAATTCACTTGCCTCCGCCAAAAGTTCGGCATCAGTCAATTTGTAATGCCATATCGCATGTTCGTGAAGCTGCCGAACCATTGCTTTCGTTCGCATAGCATCGGCCTCGCTGACGTAGCGATCGATGATCTTGGAAACCTCCTCCGTATCGAATAAGCCCGATTTCAAGAACTCGACTACGAGGTTTTCATACTCATCGCAACTGTTGATGCCCAACTCCAGAAGCGTGATTCTCCATTTGGCACGGAGCTTTGCGGCGTCATCCAATTCCTCAGCTTTTTTCCCGTAATCGCCCCAATCATCTGAATTTCCAATTTTCAAAATGAAGTCGAAGTCAGGACCGTTTTCGATGCCTTTGTAATGCGTCGCAGCCAAGAGAACCGTCGAGGGAACAACCCTCGAAAGGACATCATCGGATAAATCTTCACGACCACCAAGAACTCTGTTCACCGCCCTCATGACCTTGCAAATGGTTCGGATGTTGGTGATGCCGCAGACTTCAACGATCCGTTTGATCCGATCAGCATAGGGTGAAGGGGCTAGGCCACGAGCAATTTCAAATGCTTCGACCGGATCCGTGTCCAGTCGAACTTCTTGATCGATGACCTTCTCCCGCAAAACATCCCAGACCTTCTTATCCAACAGCTGATCACTGTTGAGTATCAAAATGAATCTGGCACTGTGCTGTTGTGTGAATTCGTCGATGAAGCCCATGACTTCGTCCACGCTGAGATTCGCATGTTTGCGCTCGATGTCGTCCAGTACGATGACGCGTTTTTTGAGAATAATCGGAACGGCCAGAAGCGCGAAGTCGCCGATCGCGGAAGTACCCTTGAAAAAGCCAGAAAGTGCTTTCGACGCAGCAACCAATCCCTTTCCTGTCGTGTCCCAAAAAGCAGAATACTCACCTGCTTTCGGAAGCGCACTTTGAACAATCTTCACCTTGACTTGGTCCATGGTAGATAAGCCAAAGAGTGAGACGTAAAGTGAACCGTTAATCTTGTCGTCGACCGACTCCTTTTGCACCTCTTTCCAAAGGTGGCTTTTCCCAGTTCCCCACTTTCCGGATAAGGCAATGACCTTATTTTCCGGATCCGATAGCAGATGGATGAGATGCGATTTCGTAACTTTCAGCGACATTTTGGCTTCCGCAAATATTTGATTTATCACTCATTGTCTATGCACGCGCAGTTGGCATGTCACGGATAGGAAATTCAACCGCATGAGGCCAAGTATGGCACCGAGAAGCGTCCTCAAGAGTCGTGCTTTCGTTGATGTGGTGATCTGAATCCCCAAGGTTTTTCCGCCCACCGGCACAAACGACATGCAAAGCTGGGCTGCGGGCACAGCCCTACCCCGGCGCAGTCGTCGCTTTTTAGGTCAGCAGGTTCACCACACTGTGCGCTGATCGTCGGGGTAGTCGGGGGCTGATTGGCGGGTCATATCCCAGTCCGGCATAGCATCAACACCCTCCCACGGCTCCTGCGCACCACAGTCATCCCACAGCGGTGGCCCACGGAATAATTCGGGAATAATTCGAGCCTGACCCCTTTGACCTCTTTGATTCGGATTGCGGAGGCTGCCAGATTTTTGGCGGGGTATAGGGGGCTGGGTTACTCATGCGGGCATGATGCCCGAGTTCGGATTTGCCTGCAGGCGGCGGCCGCGCTCGCATGCAGCCGTCTGACATCAAGCGCACGCTGACCGGGGCCAGCAAGTAGTCAGTATGCGACCGAGCCGCCTGGCACGCTTCGAATCCGGGGCGCTAGCGGTTGCTGTCGCCGCTGTTCCTTCGGTCGTTGTGACGGTCGCCGCTGCGATCGTTGGTGCGGTCGTCGTCGCGGCGGTCGTCCCTGTCACGGTCCGTCGCCGGAGCTGCCCTTTTCCCAGGGGCCTGACCACGCGTCTGCTCATCGCGCTGGGGCTCGCGGCGCTGTGACTCCTGCACGACCGGTTCCCTAGCTGGCGCCGGATTGGCGTCCGGCCGCTGGCGCTCATCGCGTCGCATCTGTGGCGGCATGGCACCGGAGTTCGGGGCCTCGCCCGGCGGCACCCGCATGTTCGGCTGTTCCCGCATGCTTGGCGCCGGTGCCCTTTGCTCGGTGCGCTCCCGCACGTTCTCGCGCTCCCGCACTAGACTGTCACCCGGTTGGTAGCGGTAGTTGTCGCGGTTCAGCTGCCGCTGTTGCTCTGCCTGCGGATAGCGCTGCCCCGAATACGCGCGCTGGTAAAGCGGCAAGGGCGCGCGCGCAGGCTCGGCTCTGCGCTCCCATCGGTCCCAGCCGCTGCGGCGTTGGTCCCAGTCGCGACCCCAGCGCTCACCCCAGCGGGGTGGCCCGTCCGGCTGCCAAACATGGAAGTAACGCGGTGGCACACGATAGTAGCGCACGGGAACCCGCAGGATGAATTCCGGCACGTAGTAGGGATCTACCGGGTCCCAGTGGCCGTTGTACCAGGCACTCGAATACCAGTAGTCGCCGTAGAAGACCCAGTACAGACCATCATAGAAAAAGTAGTTGTAGGCTAGGCCCGGCGCGTAATAGACCGGGTAGCCCGGCACCGGCACCATATCCGGATAGGCCGGCAGGTTGATGCCCACCCGCACGCCGGGTGCCGAGATGCCGACACTGACGCTCGTCCGCAACGGCGGGGTCACGCAGCCGGCGAGCAGCATCAGCGGGATGATCAGATAACGCATGGCTTGTCCTCCTTCATTCAGATCAAAAATGTGCGGTCCGGCGAGGCCGGTCCGCGCACCGATGCGGGGGACAGCCTGGCCTCTTTCATATGGCTTCGTTTCAACTACAGTTTGGTCGAATTTGTGCACGCGCAGCAAAGCACCGCGATGCTAGGCCGTGAAACCCTGCGACGCCATCGTATAACGCAGCCAACGGTATGCCGGTGGACCCGGGTGCGCAGAAAGATGATGCCCAATCAGGTAGAAGGATAGGAAATTCAACCGCATGAGGCCAAGTATGCTACCAAAAATCAGCCTCAGAAACCATGCTAAGCCTCAGTCGCCGGCCTGGCCGGCCTGATTGCCCAAGAATTTGCGCCCCATCAACGCAAACCACGCGCCATGCTGCCCATGGACACAGCCCTACCCCGGTGCGGCCTTCGCCGCCCATTACAGGTTCAGCAGCCTGTGTGCTGATCGTCGGGGTAGTCGGGTGCTGATTGGTTGGTCATATCCCAGTCCGCATGGCATCAGCCCATGTGCAAGCCACCGTTGAGCGAGAAGTCTGCTCCCGTTGCGTAGCCGCCTTCGCTGGAGGCAATCCATGAAATGATGGAGGCAATCTCTTCGGGCTGGCCGAGTCGTTTGGCAGGCACGCCAGCGACGATTTTCTCCAGCACATCGGGCCGGATGGCCTTGACCATGTCGGTGCCGATGTAGCCGGGGCTGACGGTGTTGACGGTCACGCCCTTGGCGGCAACTTCCTGCGCCAGCGCCATGGTAAAGCCGTGCAGGCCCGCCTTGGCAGTGGAATAGTTGACCTGGCCAAACTGACCCTTTTGCCCGTTGACCGACGAGATGTTGATGATGCGGCCAAAGCCCGCCTCAACCAT
>JBCKNJ010000080.1:0-5264 GCA_038902795.1 Polaromonas sp.
GGTCAGAGCCCAAATGCGACTAGCCTACGGTTCGCCCGGAGGGCGCGGTGCGATGCAGCGTAGCGAAATTGGTGTCTGACACCAATAACTCTTCGAAAAAGTGTTACCCGATTTTGAACCACGCCCCTAAAACCCTGCATAATCACGCACCACCTTCAACCACCACCCTGGAGACAGCCATGAAAAACCACTTGATTCTGATCGCTTCTGCCGCATTGCTAGGCGCCTGTGCCAGCACCCCCGGCGGTCCGCGCGCCACCGCCCAGTTGCAGTCAACCATCGGCAACAGCACCAGCGGCAGCGTCAGTTTTGTGCAGATCGGCAACAAGGTCCGCGTCACCGGCGAAGTACGCGGTCTCAAGCCCAATGTAGAACACGGCTTTCATGTGCACGAAAAAGGCGACTGCTCCAGCGGCGACGGCCTGAGCACCGGCGGGCACTTCAACCCCGACGGCAAGGCGCACGGCCAGCACGCCGTCGGCGTCCACCACGCGGGCGACTTGCCCAACCTGAAGGCCGACGCCAGCGGAGTCGCGAAGTTCAACTTTGAGGCCAGCAGCATCGCAGTCGGCAGCGGTATCAGCGACATCGTGGGCCGCGGCCTGATTGTTCACCGCGACCCGGACGACTACAAAACCCAGCCTACCGGCAACGCCGGGCCGCGCTTGGCGTGTGCGGTGATCGCCAAAGGCTGAGAGCTCAGCGCATGGCTGGCCCCCACGCTTGCCACTGCCTGCTATCTCGCATTCTCGTTAACCATCACCAATTTCCCCTTAACCCCGCGCGAACCCATGTGCGCATAAGCCGCCTTTAGCTCTGCCATCGGCATGGTGCGGTCGATGACGGGCTTGATCTTGCCTTGCGCGTACCAGTTGCTTAGCTCTGCCATCATGGTGGCGTTGGCTTTAGGTTCTTGCTTAGCAAAACCGCCCCAGAACACGCCGACGATGGATGCGCCTTTTAGCAGCGGCAGGTTGAGTGCTATCGACGGTGTGGGGCCGGACGCAAAGCCAACCACCAGGTGCCTGCCGCGCCAGGCAATCGAGCGGAAAGCGGGCTCTGAAAAATCACCACCCACCGGGTCGTAAATCACGTCGGGACCTTTGCCGTCGGTGAGTGTTTTGATGGCTTGCCTGAACTTGTCGGGCACGCTTTCAATACTGTAATTAATCGTTGCATCTGCGCCTATTGATGTGCATAGCGCGCATTTCTCGTCAGTCGATGCGGCGGCAATCACTCTGGCTCCAGCAGCTTTGGCAATCTGGATGGCTGCCGTGCCCACGCCGCCTGCTGCGCCCAGCACCAGAACGGTCTCGCCAGCCTTGAGCTGTGCGCGGTCCATCAGCGCATGGTGCGAGGTGGCGTAAATCATGATGAAGGCTGCCGCATCGACAAACGGAAAGCCTGCTGGCAAGGGCATGCACAGTGCTGCGGGCGCGATGGTGTGCGTGGCAAAGCCGCCTGTGCCTGACAGGCAGGCCACGTGCTGGCCGACCTGCAGATGTTGGACACCTTCACCAACGGCCTGCACCACGCCTGCATATTCGCTGCCGGGCACAAAAGGCAGCGGCGGCTTCATCTGGTATTTGTTCTGCACGATCAGCAGGTCGGGGAAATTCAGGCTGGCGGCTTTGATCTCTATCAGTACCTCGCCCGCTTTGGGCGTGGGCGTGGGCAGCTCGCGCCAAGCAAGGGCATCAACGCCCGTGGGGTTTTCACATAGCCAGGCGTGCATGGCGGTCTCCATTCAGGTGATGGTTGCAGGATGGTTGTCAAACGCCATCATAGGCAAATCATTAGGCATCAATTGCCGGATCTACCCGGATTTGTCACCCCTATGACCTAAAATCAGGCGATGAAAATCTTGATCTCCAATGACGACGGTTATCAGGCCACAGGCATCGTGGCCTTGTATGAGGCTCTCAAAGACATTCCAGGCGTCGAGGTGGAGGTGGTGGCACCAGAGCAGAACAACAGCGCCAAGTCCAACGCGCTGACGCTGCATTCGCCCATGTATGTGCAGACAGCGGCCAATGGTTTCAGGTACATCAACGGCACACCGGCTGATTGCGTACACATCGCCGTGACTGGCTTGCTCGGCTACCGGCCTGACCTGGTGGTCTCGGGCATCAACAACGGTGCCAACATGGGCGACGACACGATTTACTCGGGCACCGTGGGCGCGGCGATGGAAGGCTATCTGTTTGGCATTCCGGCGATTGCCTTTTCACAAACAGAAAAAGGCTGGGCGCATATTGACGCTGCCGCGCGGCGTGCGCGCGACATGGTGCTGCAGTTGCTGCCCTCTATCGAAGCATTACCTGAAGACACGAAACCTGCCAAAACTGCCATATCGCCCTGGCTGCTCAATGTGAATATTCCGAACTTGCCTTACGACCAGCTCAAAGCCACCCAGGTCGCGCGCCTGGGCCGCCGCCACGCGGCAGAGCGCGTTATCACGCAAACCAGCCCGCGCGGCGAAACCATGTACTGGATAGGCGGCGCTGGCCCGGCCAAGGACGAAGGCGAGGGCACTGACTTTCATGCGGCCAAACAGGGCTTTGTGGTGGTTACCCCGCTGCATGTTGACTTGACCGATCATGAGCGCCTGCCTTACTGGTCGCAAGCGTTTGCGCAGATGACTGCATCCCACTCACCGCATAAAGCCGCTGCATGATGGCGGCTAGCAAGCCGCCGTCAAGCACGGCCAGCCGCCCCGGTTTTCCGCTGCGTTTAAAGCCCGATGCGGGCGTTCAAAAACCGGTTCCAAGCGGTCTCGGGCTTGATTCGCAGGTTGTGCGCGCCCGCATGGTGCAAAAGCTTGCCGCGCAGGGCGTAACAGACCCGCAGGTGCTGGCCGCCATGGGGCAGGTCGAGCGCCACCGCTTCGTTGACTCGGCGCTGGCCAACCAGGCTTATGAAGACACCAGCCTGCCGATTGGCTTGGGGCAAACCATTTCAAAACCCAATGTGGTGGCGCGTATGCTGGAGCTGATTTTGCAAGGCCGGCCGGGCAAGCTCGGGCGTGTGCTGGAGATCGGCACGGGCTGCGGCTACCAGGCGGCACTGCTAGCCCAACTGGCTACTGAGGTCTACAGCATCGAGCGGCTGCGCGGCCTGCACGACAAGGCACGCGAGAACCTGCGCCCCTTCAGGCTGCCGAATGTACATTTGCTGTTTGGTGACGGCATGATCGGTTATGCCAAAGGCGCGCCCTATGCGGCCATCATTTCAGCTGCCGGTGGCGAGGCCTTGCCGCAGCAGTGGATAGACCAGCTGGCCGTGGGCGGCAGGCTGGTGGCACCCCTGCAGGCGGCCAACGGATGCCAGGCACTGCTGGTGGTTGACAAGACCCTGCAGGGCATTAAGCAGACCTTGCTGGAAGCGGTGCATTTTGTACCTCTAAAATCAGGAACAAGTTGATCTACAGGGCGCAACATGGCGAACTCCACCACACTTCACTCCATCAAAGGCATGGCCTGCCTGCTAGTAGTTACGGCAGTTGCTTTGTTGGCAGCAGGTTGCAGCTCGCGCGTGCTCAAACCAGCCCCCGTGGAAGACCGGGGCGCAGCCCGCTCGTCAAGCGTTGTTGCAGGCGTTGTTGCAGGCGCTGTTGACCCGTCGGGTATCAAGCCTTTGCCGGGTGCCGAAAATGCCGGCAAGCCCGGTTACTACACCATCAAACCGGGCGACACCGTGATTCGCATTGGCCTGGACAGCGGCCAGAACTGGCGCGACATCGTGCGCTGGAACAACCTTGAAAACCCCAACCGCATTGAAGTCGGCCAGGTGTTGCGCGTGGCACCACCGGTCAGTGACAACAGCCAAGTGGTGACTCGCCCGGTAGCACCCGGCAACGCCACGGCAGCTTCCGGTGCTGCGCGCCCGGCATCAGTGGCCAGCGGATCATCAACGGCCAGCGGATCAGCGTCGCCAAGCGCGCCAGCGTCCGCCGCACCGGCGGGTGAAGATGAGCTGGCCTTTATTTGGCCTGCGCAGGGTCAACTGATAGGCGACTTTGATGGCGTGAAGAACAAAGGCTTGGATATCTCAGGCACAGCCGGTGACCCGATTTTGGCTTCGGCTGATGGCAGTGTGGTGTACGCAGGTGCAGGCTTGCGCGGTTACGGCAACCTCATCATCCTCAAACACAACAACATCTACCTGACGGCCTACGCCCACAACCAAACGCTGCTGGTCAAAGAAGACCAGTCTGTCAAAAAAGGCCAGAAGATTGCCGAGATGGGCAACACCGATGCAGACCGCGTTAAGCTGCACTTTGAGGTGCGTCGTCAGGGCAAACCAGTTGACCCGGCGAAGTATTTGCCTGCCAAGTAGAGGTGCCCTGAATTTTGGATAGTTTGCCTATGACTCAACCGATGGTCAGCCGAAAAAAGAGAAAAGGGGCCAGGCTCGAATTTACACTGGTAACCAATGCTCAATCAGCACGTCAGGCGTGGTTCAGGCTGCGTTTGATGCTGTCGAATGCGGTGCTCATGCCGCAACCGGGTCATTTTTCTGACGGGTCACCGACAAATGCAAGCCCGAAGCTTTGAGCACCGCCAACAACGTTTTTATGGTCGGGTTTCCCTTGGGTGATAGAGCGCGATAAAGGCTCTCGCGTGGAATGCCTGCCTTTTCGGCCACAGCGGCCATACCCTGAGCCTCAGACACATGGCGTAATGCTGCGAGCAATGCGGCCTGCCCGCCGGGTAAGTCAGACTCATCGAACGCAGCGGCCAGGTAGGCATCGGCAAACTCGGGGTCTGCTCGCAGCATTTCAACCACGGTTTCATCATGCGGGCGGCTTGCGGGTGTCTTGGTGCTTTTCATGGTGATTTCCTTCTCTGTTGCCAGTCTTTCCAGTTCAGCAGTGCCGCGTCAATGTCGGTTTGCTGCTTGCGCTTATCGCCACCGGCCAGTAACAAAATCAAACGCTTGCCAGCTTGGGCGTAATACACGCGATAGCCCGGTCCATGGTCAATTTTCAGTTCCCACACACCGTCCTGTATCGGCTTGCAGTCCCCGAAATTACCAGCGGACATGCGCAGTACCCTGACCAAAATGCGGGCGCGTGCCTGTCGGTCTGCCAGTCCCGCCAACCATTGGCTGTAAGGGTCTTGCCCATCCGACTTCAGGTAGTCTTGAATTTCAAACATGTTTTTGTGGATTATAAGTTACAAGCGTTGTAACTTCATTGCGCGGCTTTGGCTGCGTCTTGCTGGCGTTCAAGGGCGCTTCTAGAAATTCAGATTTTCGGGATG
>JBCKNJ010000081.1:0-5257 GCA_038902795.1 Polaromonas sp.
AACTTCGCCATTTTCATCTCCTAATGGTAATCCACAATTTCGACCTGGTGGGCGCCGTCGTCGCGCCACACAAAGCAAATCCGCCATTGGTCATTGATGCGGATGCTGTGTTGAATCCCGCAGCGTATCGGGCGGCAACTCGTCCATCTCAGTGAACAATTGCGCCAAGCTGCGCCCTGCGGCATCGAGCAGGGCGCGCCCTTTTGCAGCCGTAGCCGCTACCGCATTACCCGCTGCGCCATGCGGGTTGTAGTCCTGCATTTGCCAGCCCAGCTTGGCACTGCGGCCATCACCGAGGATGCTGAATTTTTGCGCCCGGTCTTGCGCGGTGGAGTGAAAATTTTGTGCCTTCGCCATGTCAACCTGCTCAGGCTTGAGGGCCAGCATCATCGAGGTTTCAATCTCTCCCGCATGAATGCCGAAGCGGTGCTCGTCGGCACTGAACAGATCGCCCACAGAACCGCCCTTGCCGTCAGCCAGCGGCAGGTTGAACCAGTTCACGCTGTAGACCAACATGCTAAGGCGTGCCCGCAGGTCACGCGCCACCACATCGAGCAAACCGACCTGGCCGCCGTGTGAATTAAGTAGCACCAGTTTTTTGATACCCGTGGTCGCGACCGATTCGGCAATCTCTGTCCAGAGGCGTATGACGGTTTCTGCCTTGAGTGTCAGCGTGCCGGCAAAGCGGGTGTGTTCAAGGCTCAGGCCGATGGACTGGGTTGGCAAAAACAGCACCGGTAAATCTGCTGGAAGATGGGGCAGGCTGGCGGCCATCACGCCATCGACCAGCGTGGCATCGACATTGAGCGGCAGGTGCGGGCCGTGCTGCTCAATCGCCGCAACCGGCAGCACCGCGATGCTGCGCGCTAAGTCGAGCTTGGCGAAGTCAGGGCTTTTGAGGTCAGCCCAAAAACGATTTGAAGGTGGTGTGCTTGCAGAGCTTGTCATAGTTTTTTACCTGATTGATGCGGCGGTGGCCTTTTTGGCATGATCCTATTATCGGAGTTGACTGTAATAAAGTGGGCGGCAAGCGTGACTAAGTTCGTGGGCCGCCTCACAACACACGGAAGGGCACTTCTAGAAATTCAGATTTTCGGGATGAAGTGCAAGGCGCCCGGAGCGCAGCAACCGCAATGTACTTCAGGTACATGAGGATTGCGAGCACCGCGCAACGCAGCAATTCGCCCGAAAAATGAATTTATAGAAGTGCCCGGAACTAATACCATCGTCGCCTGCTCCGACTACTCAATCATGAATCTCAAACGTTTTTTATCTAGGCCAATTGTTGCTACGCTTTTAATAGCTGTCTGCGCCCTGTTTAATGGGGCTACAGCCCAAACTACCAGCTTTGAGCTATTCAAAAAAGGTGCTGGAGCGGCCAGCAGCGTCGTCACCACCGATCAGGTGCGGGCTGAATTGTTGGCCTGGGCACCGGATGGCATTGAACCTGGCAAGCAGGTCTGGCTGGGTTTGCGGCTTGACCACCAGAGCGAGTGGCACACCTACTGGAAAAACTCGGGTGATTCCGGCTTGCCGACGCTGCTGGAGTGGCAATTGCCGGCAGGCATCACGGCGGGTGACATCGCCTGGCCCACGCCGAAGAAAATTGCTATTGGCACGCTGGTCAACTATGGCTATGAAAACACTATTCTTTTGCCCGTGCCGGTTACGCTGGCCGCCAACTTCACGGCCGCGCAACTCAACGTCAAACTGAAAGCCGCCTGGCTGATCTGCCGCAAGGAATGTATTCCGCAAGAAGGCGAGTTTGCCTTGAGCATTCCGGTCAAAAGCTCGACCGGCATGAACGGCAAATTATTTCAGGCCACATTTGATGCCACACCCAAGCCCCTGCCTGTGGGCAGCAGCCAGATTGACGTTGCAGCCGCATCTGTAAACAGCATCAAGGTCAGTTTGAGCGGCCTGCCCGCTGCACTACAGGGCAAAACGCTGGCGCTATTTCCTGAAACCGGCAGCGTGATTGAACACGCTAGCGCGTGGCAGCAGGCCTGGCAGGGCAGTGTCTGGACCGCACAACTGCCACTGTCAAGCCAGCGCACCGAAAGCCCTGCCGTCATGCCGCTGGTGGTTGCGGTTGAAAATGTTGCTTACCGGATTGAAACACCGGTCAAAGGCGAGTGGCCCAAGGTGGCCGCTGCTGCGGTGTTGCCGCCTGCACTGGAGGCCGCGCTCAAGGCCAATGCTGCTGCGGGTGCTGCGCCGATACAGAGCAATGCGCCAGCCAACACACCACCATTTGGCCTGCTGGCTGCGCTGTTCGGGGCTTTTATCGGCGGTCTGATTTTGAACCTGATGCCTTGCGTGTTTCCGGTGCTCGCCATCAAGGTAGTCGGCTTTGTGCATGTCAAAGACCAGACTGCGCGGGTGCGCACCGGGCTGGCTTACAGCGCTGGCGTGGTGCTGTCGTTTCTGGCGCTGGGCGCTTTGCTCCTTAGCCTGCGTGCGGCGGGTGAGTCACTGGGCTGGGGCTATCAGTTGCAAAGCCCGGCGGTGGTGGCGATGCTGGCGGTATTGTTTACCTTGATTGGCCTTAACCTGGCGGGCCTGTTTGAGTTTGGCAGTTTTCTGCCCGGTCGCTTGGCGAATTTGCAGGTCAAAAATCCGACCATTGATGCGTTTTTGTCGGGCGTGCTGGCCACCGCGATTGCGTCGCCCTGTACTGCGCCTTTCATGGGCGCAGCGCTTGGCTACGCCATCGGCCTGCCAGCGGTGCAGACGCTGGCCGTGTTCGGTGCCATTGGCATCGGCATGGCGCTGCCCTACCTGGCTGCCAGCGTGATACCGGCGGTGGCGCGCGCGATGCCGCGCCCTGGCAACTGGATGGTGACCTTCAAACATCTGATGGCCTTCCCCATGTTTGCAACGGTCGTCTGGCTGGTGTGGGTACTGGGTCAGCAAAGCGGCATCGACGGCGTGGGTGCATTGCTGGCGCTGTTGGTCATGCTGGCGCTGACCATCTGGACCTTGAGCCTCAAAGGGCGTGTGCGAGCGGTGATGGGCGGCATCAGCGTGGCGCTGCTGGCCTTCACACTGTGGATGCTGGGGCCGAATGTGGTCAAGCTGCAAGATGGCCCGTCCGCCGCCCAGTTGACCAGCGGCTGGCAAGCCTGGGAGCCGGGCCGGGTCGAGCAGCTCACAGCCCAGGGGCAGAGCGTGTTTGTAGACTTCACCGCCGCCTGGTGCGTCACTTGCCAGTACAACAAGCAAACCACGCTTTCCAACGCATCCGTGCTGGCCGACATCGCCGATAAAAAAGTCGCTTTGCTACGCGCCGACTGGACGCGCCGTGACCCGGCAGTCACAAAGGCATTAAGTCAATTGGGCCGCAGCGGCGTGCCGGTATATGTGATTTACAAACTAGGTCGCGCACCCGTGGTACTGTCGGAAATATTGTCAGTTGATGAAGTACGGGCCGAGCTGGCCAAACTTTAGGGCACTTCTATAAATTCATTTTTCGGGCGAATTGCTGCGTTGCGCGGTGCTCGCAATCCTCACGTACCTGAAGTACGTTCCGGTTGCTGCGCGACCCTCGCATGAGCCCAAAGGGCGATGCGACACGCGCCTTGCACTTCATCCCGAAAATCTGAATTTCTAGAAGTGCCCTGTACTGTCACCGTAATTCGAGCTACAGGACCTCGCGCCGTGCATCCGGTGCGCGGCGGCAGGACCGCCCATCACGCCACCTCGCAGCGGAAGCCGCGCCGCTTGCTGCTTTCGCCCCAATCGATCTCCGCACAGGCTTTGACCTCGATGTCGAATTCCGGCCCGGCGCGCGTTTTCAGGAACTCGGTCAGGGCGGCAATCTCCTCGGCGGCGAGTTCGGAGCGCCCGCCCAGCTCGATCACGATTTTGTCGAACTCGGTTTGCCGCATGCGGTATTCGGTAAAGCGCGCGTGCGCCGCCAGGTCCTGGCCACGAATATAAAAAGGCGACAGGCGCCCGTCACGGTGGTGGAGGAGCTCGGTCAAGCGGCCCTGCAGATGCGAGATGGTCGGCCCCTGGTGGCCGCACGGGCAATCCTCGCGCAAGCACGCGAGGTCGCCGAGATCGTAGCGAATAAACGGAGTGGCATAGGAATGCAGGTGGGTGACCAGCACCTTGCCGAACATGGCGCCGTCGATGTCGTATTTCCGATCGACCACTTCGACGATGACGTTGCTCGTCGCCACATGATAGTGATCGGGCAGAGCGGCGCATTGATAGCCGATCGCCCCAACCTCCTCGCAGGAGTAACTGGCGCGAACCGGAATCGCGAGGTCGGCGAAGATCTTTATCAGCTCCGGTGCGACGCTTTCGGCGAGCGGCAGCCACATATGCAATTTCGCGCGTCGCAATAATGTCGGATCGCAGCTACTGAAAATCATTTCCATAATTCGCGGAGGGCACACGAGATAGCCGATGTCGTCTTTTTCCAACTCCCTTATCAGCGCCTGAATGTTCGGCCGCAGATATTCGATATATTTGTTGCCACCGGATCGGATCAGGCCCGCCAGCGGCCCCAGCCACGATTCGCTTTTTTCGATCGTTAAGCGCTCCGGGTCCGGCATCTGCACTAACTTGAACCGGGTTCGATTCAACGACAGATCGCGGCCTTCCATGAAAAACTGGGCGAGCGACCGGGCGCCGTTGTAGCGGCCGTTGACTTCCGAAACGAAGAAACGCACCGGCGTTCCGGTGGAGCCCGAGGTGGCATGCGGATGGGTCGCAAGGCCGTCGTTTTCACGCAACAAGCAACCCTCCAACGCGACCTGTTGCTGCACGTCCCGCCGCGTCAGCAGCGGCAAGGCGGCGAGTTCGGCGTTCGCGCTGCCGATGCGCTTTTGCCAGAAGGCGGAGCGCTGGCCCGCGTGTGCGAGCAGGTTGCGCAGCTGCGTCTTTTGCCAATGCGCGCGCGCCGCCGGACTGCCGGTTTCGAGCAGCGCCATTTCGGTAATCGTCGTCAGCATGGCGCGCGGCTCTAGGTCCAGAATGGACATCGTCTGGTCCGAAAAGCCGCCGTTGCGGAGCGGCAGCGAAGAGAAATCAAATTTCATGCGATGGCCCAAGCCCGGCATCTTCACTGATTGGCATCAATATGAATTTATAAGGGATAAGAAATTCAACCGCATGAACCCAAGTGTCTCACCGTATCGCGTCCTCAGAAAACGTGTTTACCCTTAATTTTTGCCCCATTGGGCACAAGCGGGGTGCTTAGGGCTCGTTCAGAAATAACTTGCACATTTGGCGCGCCAGCTTCGGG
>JBCKNJ010000082.1:0-5197 GCA_038902795.1 Polaromonas sp.
TGTCGCTATTAATGCCGAAACATTCGGCACCACAGCCAGCCTGACGCACTCGCCATCTACAAGCAGCTCAGCCACAACGACAAGAAGTTGCAGGGCAACCCCGGTGCGGTGGCGGTGCTGCACACCCACTCGCGCCGCCGTTAGGCTGTATGCGTGATTGCAAGACCTGACCCCATGCTTCGATTACTTTGCTACTCGACCCTTTACCGCGTTGGCGCGGGCACTATAGGTGATGCGACCCGTGGCATCTGCTGGTAGACGAGCGCGCATCCGCGCCTTGAGCAGCTCGACATCACCAGAAGCCATGGCCGCGATTGTCGGGCCGACGCTCGCCCCCATCCGGCTCGTCGTCCAGAGGTCGTCGAAGTCGGCGAACGTCCGTTGAACTGTGATCTCCCGCGTCTCTACCGCATCGAGACCCGCACCCGTCCACAAGTCCCGCATTGCGTCAATCCGAGACGCGCCGACACTCGGCGGGAGCGGCGGCGTAACGCCCAGCGCGCGCATCTCAACCTGCATCGCTTCCAAAGGAAATCCGCCGCCCAATATGTCCCACGCATAGGCCGCGACTGTGCCGCCCGGGCAGACCACCCGCACCATTTCGGCGACGCCCTTGGCCGGGTCAGGAACGAAGAAAATCACCAGCGCCATGACCGCGACGTCGAACGTGTCGTCGGGGAAAGGCTGCGCCATTGCGTCGCCCTGGCGGAACTGCGCCACGCGCGCCGCAGATCGTGTGCGCGCAAAGGCGAGTTGACCCTCGGACGGGTCAATCCCATGGACCGTGGCTGGTGCACACCGCTCGACCAGCAGCTCGGTGAAAGCGCCGTTGCCGCAGCCGACGTCAATCCATCGTAAGCCCGAAGGTGGCGCCAGCCAGTCCAGGAAGATTGCGCCCGCAAGCTGGCTCCACCTTCCCATCATTCGCTCGTAGGCGGCTCCGTCGTCGAAGCGGATGTGTTGTTCGGCCATCGGTGTCTTTCTCCTATTGGACTCTTTGTATCTGCAAAGTTGGCGAGCAGGCCGTAATGGCGAATGCGCATGAAGCCACGCGGCAGCACGTGCAGCAGGAAGCGGCCTGCCGGCAAGGCAGGCAGATGAATTGCCGGCTTCGCCAAACGCGGGAACTGCGGCATCTGCTGTTTCTAGCCAATCCAAGCCGGAGACCGTGATCTTCGCCTGCAGCATTTCTCGAGGTTGACCTGGGCGATTGCTGGTAGCACCAGACTCGGCAAAGTTTTTCTCCGCCAGATAGAACAAGGTGCGATGGGCGTCGGGCGTACGAACGCACGCTTGAGATCATCACGGTGGGCGACGGGCGCACCATGCCTTCGCACTTCGACCCAGCAGTCCTCGACGTCTTCAAGCACTGCACCACGCGCTTCCGCGACATTTTCGAGGTACACAGGGATGAAGGGTGAAACGGAAGATGTTGCAATCCTACTCGGCCTGGATATTGTTGTCCTTTACCACCTTGCCCCAGCGCGCGATCTCGGAGACCAGGAACTTCTGCAGCGCCTCGGGGCTGCTGACGGCTAGGTCCATGCCCTGCGTCTCGGCGAGCTGCTTGCGCACGTCAGGCGCGTTGAACACGTTAGTAAGCTCCGCATGGAACCTGTCAAGGACGGGCTTCGGTATTCCGGCCGGCACGAAGATGCCAAACCAAGCGTGCGCCGTGATGCCAGGAAACCCCTGCTCCGCGAGCGTCGGCACATCCGGCATGGCCGAGGACCGCTTCTCGCTGGTTACGGCGATGCCGCGGAATCTGCCGCCCTGCACATGGGGTCCGAGCACTGCCACCGAAGCAACGCCCAGGTCGATCTGGCCCCCCAGCGCGTCCACAATCATCGGCCCACTGCCCTTGTAAGGCACGTGCACAATCTTGATGCCGACCGTCTGCTGCAGCAGCGTCATCATGAGGTGGCCGCCGCTGCCGCTGCCGACCGTGCCGAAGGTCACCGAGTCCGGCTTCGCCTTCGCCGCCTTGATCACGTCGCCGAAGCTCTTGTAGGGCTTCGCGACGCTGGTCACGATGGCCGCCGGTGCAGTGCCGATCAGCATCACCGGCGCGAGATCCTTGACCGTGTCGAACGGCAGGTTCGGGATCAGCGTCGGGTTGAGTGCGTGCGTTTCGCCCGCGAACAAGAAGGTGTAGCCGTCCGGCGTTGACTTGGCGGCGACGCCCGCTCCGAGCGATCCCGAAGCGCCCGGCCGGTTGTCAACGATAAACTGCTGCCCGAGCGCCGCAGTGAGTCTGGCGCTCACCAGGCGCGCGAGCAGATCGGGCGTGCCGCCCGGCGGGAACGGCACGATGAACCGCACCGGCTTGGTCGGCCAATTCACGGGCTGCGCGGCGGCGGGCAGCGATGCGAGTGCGCCGAGCGCAGTCAGGTTTCTGATAAAGCGGCGCCGGCTGGTGGGCTTATTCATGCTCTTCTCCTAGAAGTTATCTCAATAGTCTAAGGTGGACCCCTGAGTCAAGACAATTCTTTGCTCAGTTTAAGTTGCACTCGATTTCAAATGCAGCTGGACGGCGCTGCCCCGATTTTGACTTTGCCTTTGATTTGATTTCTGAGGTGGAAAAGCGCGGGGTCAGGTCTTGCAATCACGCATCAAGCCTAACGAATAGCGTTTATCTGCCGCGCGGCGATGTTTGAAACGAGAGCAATATGCATACGCGGAGGGTATTCCTTGTTGGACTGAACCAACGACCGGGATGGCCGCTGGTGCTAGCCGATCAGCTTGGGCAGCCAGGTCGCAATTTCGGGTATCCAGAACACCGCCGCCAGCAGCACCAGGCTCATGGTCACATAGGGAATCACCGCGATGAAGATGTGAGCCATGGTGACGGATGGCGGCGCGACGGCGCGCATGGTCATGAGCAGCAGGCCGTGCGGCGGCAGCAGCAGGCCCAGTTGCATGCAGATGAGGAACATCACGCCGAACCAAATCGGGTCTATGCCCAGCGCCTGGACGATGGGCATGAAGATCGGCAGCGTGATCATCATCATGCTGACCTGATCGACAAAGATGCCGAGCAAAATCAGCAGCAGCATCATGGCCGCCACGATCATGCCGGTGGAAAGGCCCTGGCCGGTGATCAACTGCACCAGGCCATTGCTGGCGCCGGAAAATGAGAGGATCTGCGCAAACGTCGTGGCGCCCAAAATGATGAAGAGAATCATCCCCGAGATGCCGGCCGTGCCCTTCAGAGCACTGAGCACCGCATTCCAGGTCAGCGCGCGGTAACACAGCGCCAGCAGCATGGTGGCAAACGCGCCCAGCGCCGCGCATTCGGTTGGCGTGGCCCAGCCGGCAGCCAGCGCACCAACCACCACGCCGAAGATGGACAGCGTGGGCAGGACATAGCCAAAAAACGGGCTCCAGCGGGCCCAGCCACGGTGTTGCACCTCGTCGGTGTCGGGGGGGGGCCAGATGCGGACTGATGCTGACCCGGATGACGATCCACAGCACAAACGCGACAGAAAGAATCATGCCCGGCACCACACCGCCTATCAGTAGCTTGGAGATCGAGATGCCCGACAGCGAGCCGAGCAACACGGTCAGGGCCGATGGCGGTATCAGCATGTCCACCGCGCCAATGGCCATGATGGGGCCGGCGGCAATCGTCGGGTGGTAGCCGCGTGAGAGCATGACCGGCAGCATCAGCGCGCCAAGCATGGCGGTGGTGGCAATCGTCGAGCCCGAAATCGCCGAGAACACCGTGCCGGCGACGACGGCCACGACGGCCAGGCGGCCAGGCACGCGGCGGATCAGCCGCTCCACGCCTTCAATCACCTTGAGCGCCAGGCCGGTATGAAACAGCACCTCGCCCATCAGCACAAACAGCGGAATCGGCGTCAGTGAAAAAGCCGTCACCGAGATCACGCTGCTGCGCACCAGTTGCACCAGCCCAGGCTCGCCGCCCATGTAGATCCAGGCGCCCACGATGTTGATGGCGATGAAGGTCAGCGCCACCGGCATGCCGATAAACAGTAGCAGCATGGAGCCGCCCAGCATCAGCCAGGCGGCCAGGGCCCACGCGCTCATTGAGTATCCGTCGCGCTGCGCGCTGCGGTATTCGCCTTGGGAACGGCCCGGCGGGCCAACAGGTAACCTTCACGCTGGGGCGCTGCGGTATTCGCCTTGGGAACGGCCCGGCGGCTCATGCCGCGCCCACCGCATCGCTGCGCGGGCCGCGCTCACCGCGCTGCAGGCGAATCATGCGAAAAATCATTTCAATCCCAAGAAGAACGAACACCAGCGGCAGCAGGGCCAGCGCCCACCACTCGGGCGTGACCAGCGTTTTGATGTTGACGGCGCCCGACGCGTAGCTGGACCATGCAGCCTGCGCGCCATACCAGGCAATCACGGCGCAGCAGGCCAGGCCAATCACGTCGCCGACCCATTCCAGGCGCCAGGCCAGCCGGTGTGGAATGGCCTGCAGCACGATGTCCACACGGATGTGCTGGCCGCGCCGCAGCAGCCAGGGTGCCACGCTCATGGTGATGAGGTAGAGCATCAGCTCGGAGATCTCATTGCTCCAGGCCAGGCCGCGCGGCAGGCCGGGGATGAGCAGGTTGCGCAGCGCCACGTCGGCCACGATGATCAGCATCATGGCCAGCAGGATGGCGCAGCCCAACAGGGCCAGTGCCGCAAGACATCGGCCATAACGCTCGGACAGCCGGTCTATCACCTAGAAAACAGCGCCTTGAAACGGGCTGCGATCTCCGGGCTTTGCTTGAGAGCACTGGCCCATGCCACATCGTAGGCCTTGTCGCGGAAGGCCTTGGACGCGGCGGCATCAAACTTGATGGTCTGGATACCAGCCTTTTCCTGGCGGGCGGTTTCTTCCGTGGCGTAGCGCGCCCAGAAGGTGTTCTCAGCTTCGTGCGCCAGCAGTTGCCTTTGCAGGTAGTTGCGCTGTGCATCCGTGAGTTTCTTGTAGGCCGGCAGGTTCATGATGAGCGAGACCTCGGCGTCAAAGAAACCGGGATCGACGCGAAACTTGGTGTGTTCGTGCCAGTTCAAGTCAAAAATTCCGCCAATCGGCCAGCCATACCCATCGACCACACCGCGCTCCAGTGCCGTATAAACCTCGCCCGGTGGCGTGGTGATAACGGTGGCATTGAGCGCCAGGAAGAAGTCGCGGTACACCGGTGTGATGCGTAACTTCTGGCCGGTCAGGTCGGGCTTG
>JBCKNJ010000083.1:0-4756 GCA_038902795.1 Polaromonas sp.
GGGTCGTGAGGATTTCGAGCACCGCCCAACGACGCAATGCGCCTGCGCAGTAGCCGTTCTTAGAAGCGGAAGTGGCTGAATGCCTTGTTCGCTTCAGCCATGCGGTGAACTTCGTCACGCTTTTTCATGGCACCGCCACGGCCTTCGGTGGCTTCCATCAGCTCGTTGGCCAAACGCAAAGACATCGACTTCTCACCGCGCTTTTTCGCGGCCTCTTTCAGCCAGCGCATGGCCAGCGCCATACGGCGAATCGGGCGGACTTCAACCGGCACTTGGTAGTTGGCACCGCCGACGCGGCGGGACTTCACCTCAACCATGGGCTTGATGTTGCCGATAGCCATGTGAAAGGCCTCGAGCGGGTCTTTGCCGGGGTTCTTTTTCTCGATAAAGTCGAGCGCGCCATAAATGATGCGCTCAGCGACGGCCTTTTTTCCGCCTTGCATGATGACGTTCATGAACTTGGCGAGATCGACATCACCAAATTTTGGATCCGGGAGAATTTCACGTTTAGGGACTTCGCGACGACGTGGCATTTTTTCACCTCTTTGCTTCAGTTGGTACGGCTGAAAACGATGTTTCCGACTGCACCGCGAGAGTTATAAAACCCTCACTTACTCGACCGGTGCAACTATTTGCACTTGGATCACTTCGTTTCAAACATCTGCCAGGACGAGTGAAACACCTTGTTTTGACGATGTCATGACTAGCATCATCGGGCGCGAACAACAAAGTCCGAGCCGCAGTGGCTTATTTGACTTTTGGCTTTTTCGCGCCGTACTTGGAGCGCGACTGCTTGCGGTCTTTCACGCCTTGCAAGTCGAGCGCACCACGCACGATGTGGTAACGCACACCGGGCAAGTCCTTGATACGACCGCCGCGAACCAGCACCACGCTGTGTTCCTGCAGGTTGTGGCCTTCGCCGCCGATGTAGGAAATAACTTCAAGCCCGTTGGTCAGACGCACTTTGGCGACTTTACGCAGAGCCGAGTTTGGCTTTTTAGGCGTCGTGGTGTACACACGGGTGCAGACACCGCGACGCTGTGGGCTGTTTTGCATCGCGGGACTCTTTGACTTGACAGTCTCGACCTCGCGCCCCTGACGCACTAGTTGATTGATAGTTGGCATTTAAAAAAACGTCCCTAAACGTTTGGATATCTAACAATAAAACGTGAAAACGAATCTCTCTCTGGCATTCCAGAAAAGCCTATGAGTGTAGCAGTTCAGCTTGTTTGCCACAAATTTCACTTAATCCAGAGCCGGACTGCATCCCAGGCCCGACCCAGAATGCCGGCTTCTTCGACGGCTTCCAGCACAAACAGGGGGACTTCTGCTACCACGGCAGGGTTGTCGCCGGATGTGACTTTCAGGCTGCCGATGCGCTGGCCTTTGGTGAAGGGCGCGACCAGCGGCTCGGGCCGGGCGACCTGGGTTGTGAGCTTGGCCGCGCTACCTGCGGGCACGGCCACCACAATCGCCTGCGGCTGGCCCAGTTTGACCACACTCGATTTGCCCTTCCAGATATTCGGCGAGACCACGGCCTGGCCGGCATCAAACAGCTTGACGGCCTCAAAAGCGGTGTAGCCCCAGTTCAGCAGTTTTTGCGATTCATTGGCTCTGGCGCTGTCGCTGACCGTACCCAGCACAACCGCCAATAAGCGCCGCCCACCCGCGCCAAGATTCGGGAAATCGCGTTTGGCAGTGGCAATCATGCAGTAACCCGCCGCGTCAGTGTGGCCGGTTTTCAGGCCGTCCACACTGGGGTCACGAAACAGCAGCGTGTTGCGGTTGGTGTCGTTGGCAGTCGGTGTGCCGGGGTAGCGGTATTTCTTGATGGCCGAATAGCCCACGTACTCCGGAAAGTCCTGCATCAGCCGCGTGGCCAGAATGCTCAGGTCGCGCGCCGTGGTGGTGTGGCCTGCTTGCGTCAATCCTTCGGGGTTTTTGTAGCTGGTGTTTTTCATGCCAAGCGCCCTGGCCTGCTCGTTCATCAGCTTGACGAAATTCTCGGCACTACCGCCCACGCCTTCTGCGAGCGCCATGGTGGCATCGTTGCCCATGCACCATCATGCCCTTGATGAGGTCTTCAACCGGCACCTGCATTTTCGGGTCTATGAACATGCGCGAGCCGGGCATTTTCCAGGCGCGTTCGCTGACACCAAAGGTCTGCTTGAGGTCGATTTTTTTCGCCTTGAGCGCATCGAACACCAGGTATTCGGTCATCAGCTTGGTCAGTGATGCAGGCTCGACCGGGGCGTCGATGTCTTTGGCAGCCAGTATCTGGTTGGCGGTCAGATCCATCAACAAATAGGAGCGGGCCGCGATTTCAGGCGCTTGCGGGGCCTGGGCTTGCGAGACAGACGGGACGGCGATGGCCATCGCCATCGCCATCAGAAAGAGGGGCAGGGCAGCAGAAAAGGCTTTTTGCGCCTTGGTAAAACAAAACATGGATTGGGAAGTCCGATAGCTCAGAAAAGATTAGGAAGCAGTAGAAGACGAAGACAGGTGGCGCAGCACCAGATTTTTCAGCAAGGGCAATTGTCCATGAAAGAAATGCCCGCCTCCTGGCACAACCGTAACAGGAAGTGCCTGGGCCCTAGCCCAGTCCATCACGTCGGCGAGTAGCACCGTGTCGTCCTGCTCGCCGTGTATGAGCAGCGTTTTCATGTGCGCCTCGGACGCAATCGGCGCAGCTGCCGAGCGGGTCACGCTGGTTGCGACCAGCACCAGCTTGTCGATGTCGCGCGACACCGCTAGATGCTGAAAAGCGTGCGTGGTCACAAACGCGCCAAAAGAAAATCCCGCCAGACAAATAGCACCTACAGGCGCGGTTGCCGCGATAACCGCCAGCATGTCTTCAAGCTCGCCACGGCCTTCGTCATGCGTGCCCGCCGAGCTGCCTACACCGCGAAAGTTAAAACGTACCGCCGTCCAGCCGGATTGCGTGAAGGCCCGCGCCAGTGTCTGCACGACCTTGTTGTCCATGGCGCCACCAAACAGCGGATGCGGATGCGCAATCACCGCCACGCCTTTGGCCTGCGCGCCGCCCGAAGGTTCATCAATGGCCACTTCAATCGCGCCGGCTGCGCCCTGAACAACGGTTTTCCGGGTCTGGGAGTTCACAGACTCAACGGCCCGCGTTCGCAGGCATCAAAAGCCGTTCGACCACCTTGCCGTTTTTAAGATGTGACTCGACGATCTCATCAATGTCGTGCGCATCCACATAGGTGTACCAGACGGCCTCGGGGTAGACCACGACCACCGGGCCAGCGGCGCAACGGTCCAGGCAGCCCGCCCTGTTGACCCTGACCTTGCCGGGGCCACTCAGCCCCGCCGCATGGACCTGCGACTTGCAGCGGTCGAACATTTCCTGCGCGCGGTTGTTGGCGCAGCATTCTTCGCCGGCCTTGCGCTCGTTGAGGCAGAAAAAAATGTGTCGCTCGTAATACAGGTTTCCAGAATCAGTATGGTTTGCTTTGGTCATGGCCTGATTTTACGATTCGGCATCCGCTGCATCACGCCCCGCCAATCTTGCCAACACGTAGAGTAAGGCCGCATAAGGCCAGAGCCAGCCCAGCCACTGCACGATGCCGTTGAACCGGATGAAGCGCCCCTGCTCCCAGGTTTGCAGGGTTTGCCAGAAATAGGCGCTGGCCGGGGCTTGATTGAGCAGACTTAACTGGACGGCCAGCGCGAGCAACGCAAACGCCGCCGCGCCGCGCCGCCGCACGGGCAGCAGCAGCAGCGCCATCACCACCGCCAACGCCAGCCCCACACGCACCGGCAAGTCGAGCCAGGCCCAGGCGTGTTCTGGCCCATAGCTCAACGCAGCAGACAACGCCGACGCAGCGATGCCCGTGCACAAGACCAGCAAGGCAAAGGCAGCGCGCTTCCAGGCACTGCGCATCACGCAGTAACCCAGCAGGCAGGGAGCCAGCGCCCCCAAGGCAACACAGACCAGCTCAACGCCGGGCACCAGCGGCTGTAGCTCAATCTCGCGTACTGGCAGCCAGGCCAGAAAAGGCGTGGCAACCAGTGCCTCAGCCAGTGCGGCCTCCAAGCGCTCAAACACTTGGCCCAAGCCCATGGGTACTGATGCGGGGAAAAGTAAGGCCACGGGCCAGAGCATCAGCAGCGTGAGTGCGCCGCGTGCGTCAGCTGCAAACCAACGCGCTCTGAAGCGGCTCCAGCTATCGACCACGCCCAGTTTTTCAAGCGCCCGCACCATACACGCACCTAACCATGCACCCAAAATATTGAGGGCCAAATCAACATTCGACGGCACGCGCGATGGCAAATAGCTTTGCAGCGTTTCCATGCAGAGTGAAAGCGCAGCTGCGCCCAGTACCGCAACACTGATGGCCCACTTCGCAGGCCCGCTGCGCAGTGCCGATAAAGCCAGTAAAAAGCCAAGCGGCGCATAACCCGCCAGGTTGGCTGCGACATCAAAGCCCGTCCAGTATTTGGGCAGTGGCGCAGCCAGAAAATTCAGCGGTGATATGCCCTGATCGCGCCAGTCGGCAAAGGGGTACAGGCTGGCATAAACAATCAGGCAAAGCATCGCTAAAGCCAAAGGCAATGAGAGACTGCTTCCAGCATGAGCTTTTGGCTCACCCCCGCCGTCCTCACTTCGCTGCGCTGCGTGTAGTTCCAACCCCCCTTCTTGTCCTATTGGCTCACCCCCAGCGTCTTCACTGCGCTGCGCTGCGTGTAATTCCTCTCCCCCTTGCAGGGAGCGACGCATCGCATCCGGCAAAGC
>JBCKNJ010000084.1:0-4443 GCA_038902795.1 Polaromonas sp.
CAATCGCGACGGCCGGGTAATGAAACCGCACCGGGCCATCCGGGCGTTCATTCACATACTGGAACACCAGCGGATCGGTGCTCTTGCGTACCGCATCCACAGTGCCCTGGAACGCGACCTTTCCATTGTCCAGAATGACCACATGGTCGGCAATTTCAAGGGTTTGTTTGAGTTCATGCGAGACAAAAATACTGGTCAGTCCCATGGAATCATTGAGCTGGCGAATCAGGCGCGCTACGACACGAAGCGAAATCGGATCGAGACCGGAAAAAGGTTCGTCGTACATCACCAATTCCGGGTCCAGTGCAATCGCACGCGCTATTCCAATACGCTTGGCCATCCCTCCCGACACTTCGCTGGGCATGAGGTCACGCGCATTTCGCAGGCCCACCGCATTGAGCTTCATCAAGACAATGTCACGGATCAGTGATTCGGGCAAATCGGTATGTTCACGCAGCGGGAAGGCAACGTTCTCAAACACGCTCAGGTCAGCAAACAAGGCGCCGAACTGAAACAGCATGCCCATGCGACGCCTGACTGCATAGAGTTGCTGCTGATTCATGGGGGTGATATCTTGCCCGTCAAACAGCACTTGCCCCGACCACGCACGGCTCTGGCCGCCCATCAAACGCAGTGTCGTCGTCTTGCCACCGCCCAGCGGCCCTATCAGCGCAGTGATCTTTCCCCTTGGAATGCGCAGGGAAACGTCATCCAGAATGGCGCGCTCCCCGTACCCAAAGGTCAGGTGATGCAATTCAACAAGTGATGGGTTGACGGTGGGTAGCATAGATACTCAAACCGGACAGCGCCCGACACCCAAATGATAGGGGATTCAGGGCAGCAGGTCGCCCAAACCCTGAAAATCTTTCGCTGCGGTTGGGACAATGGATGTTTTTGAAGCCAGACAGAAGAAAGGACTTAGAGCATTTCTGCGCTAAGTCCTTGATTCATGTGGTCGGTGTGAAAGGATTCGAACCTTCGACCCCTTGCACCCCATGCAAGTGCGCTACCAGGCTGCGCCACACACCGAAGCTTTAAATTATAGCCTGCGCAGAAAGAGCGTCAGTGCGTAGCAGCCAGCAAATCGCGGATTTCAAACAGCTCGCGACGCACCAGTTGCAGCCGCTGTTGCGCAGCGCTGCCGCTGGGTAAATCTACACCGTCATGGCCAGGCTCGCTGTCTTCAAAATCGGCTGAATCAGGAAAGTCAGAATCGCCACCTTCAATCACCTCAATGCCGTCCAGCATGACTTCGCCGTTACGGCGTTTGTCGCCCTCAAGTTGCACAATCTCGTGCAGTTTATTACGCGCGCCGCTGATCGTAAAACCCTGGTCGTACAGCAAATCCCGGATTCTGCGGATCATCAGCACTTCATGGTGCTGGTAGTAGCGGCGATTGCCGCGCCTTTTCATCGGGCGCAGCTGCGTGAACTCTTGCTCCCAATAACGGAGCACATGAGGTTTGACACCGCACAAATCGCTGACCTCACCGATGGTGAAGTAGCGTTTCGCGGGAATGGGCGGAAGGGATTTATCCAATTAAATCAATGCGCTAAAGCGGAAACCTCCAAATCTACTCTAAGTCGAAACTTAGCGCAAAGGGGTTTTTGGATTTTTTGAAATGTGTTGCGCCGTTACACAATAGCCAGGCCATTACCCTGAATCTGGTCTTTGAGCTTGTGGCTGGCGTGGAAGGTAACGACGCGCCGGGCCGGAATGGGGATGGCTTCGCCGGTACGCGGGTTGCGGCCAGGCCGTGGGGCCTTGGTACGGATTTGAAAGTTGCCAAAGCCGGAAATCTTCACGTCTGTACCGTCCACCAGACTGGCGGAGATGAGATCAAAAAACGCGTCAATCATGTCTTTCGATTCGCGTTTGTTGAGGCCGATTTGCTCAAACAGCAATTCCGCCAGATGCGCTTTGGTGAGCGCCGGGGTTTCCAGGCTTTCAATCGAAAATTCCATGTCCTCTGCTCCGCGTGATTATTTTTTAGGGCTTCGCCCGTTGATCTGGAAATGGAATCAGGCCCGCAAGCGCGCCTGCAATTGATGCTGAAGATTAGCCAGCACTGCCTGGACAGCCGCTTCTATCTCTTCCTCGGTCAGTGTAGCGGCCTCGCTCGTCAGCACCAAGCGCACAGCCAGGCTTTTCTCGCCCAATTGCATGGAGCTACTCGCCTGCTGTGGCCTGTAGACATCAAACAGCGTTGCGCTTTTGAGCCGGCCCTGGGGTAGTTTGCTATCCGCCCCTTCAATGGCAGCCATCAGTGCAGCGTGGGTAGTGCTCTCTGGCACGATGACGGCGATGTCGCGCTGAATCGGCTGGAGCTTGCTAAGCGCCGCAAAAACGGGCACCCGTCGCTGCAACACGGCATCCAGCTCAAGCTCAAACATCAGCGGGGCCTGTGCCAGCTCGTAGCCTTGACGCCATTTGGGATGCAGCTCACCCACAAAGCCGATGGACTTGCCTGCAACCGATACGCTGGCGCAGCGGCCCGGATGCATCGCCGGATGTGATGCAGGGGCAAAAACTGCCCTCACGGGTGCAAGTAAAGCCTCCACATCGCCCTTGATATCAAAAAAGTCCACGGCCTTATCAAGCTGCGCCCAACCCAAGGCCGCACGCGGGCCATAAGCCAGGCCAGCCACGCGCATGGGCTGGTTGAAACCGGCAACCGTCGTGTCGGTGTTCTGGCTCTGCGCGTCACGCAAAAATACCCGGCCAAGCTCAAACACATTGACACGCGGTGCCTTGCGGTCAAGATTGAATTTCAGCACCTGGATCAGCGATGCCAGCAGGGAGGAGCGCATCACACTCATCTGGCTGGCAATCGGGTTCAGCAGCCTGATGGGATTGGCATTGCCGGCCAGTTCATGCTCCCAGCGCTCTTCGACAAAGCTGAAATTGATGGTTTCCTGGTAGCCCAGTGCTGCAAGTGCATGGCGCACGGAAAATGGGCTGCGTTCGGCTTCAGCGCGGATACGCGCCGTAATCGGTGCCAGCGGTGGCGTAGCTGGAAGCTTGTTGTAGCCAACCATGCGCACGACTTCTTCAATCAGGTCTTCTTCAATTTGCAGGTCAAAGCGGTAGCTTGGCGGCGTCACGGTTAAAGTGCCGTCACCCTCTGTCACGCTCAAGCCAAGGCGCTTGAGCGCATCAAGGCACTGGGCTTGGCTCAAAGGCATACCAAGCACCTTGCTGGCACGGGCCACGCGCAACGTGACAGGTGTTGCCTTGGGTAAATTGACCTGCACATCGTCCATGGGGCCGCACACGGTTTGCGGCGTGCCGCAAATGTCGATGATGAATTGCGTGATGCGCTCTAGGTGCGGGGCCGTATGGCCAGGGTCAACCCCGCGCTCGAAGCGATGACCTGCATCGGTGGAAAAGTTGTAGCGGCGTGAGCGACCTGCAATCGCCTTGGGCCACCAGAAAGCGGCTTCTACATAGACATTTTTGGTCTCATTAGACACGGCAGTAGCAGCGCCGCCCATGATGCCGGCGAGCGACTCAACCTGGCTGTCGTCAGCAATCACACCGACTTTTTCATCAACTGTGACAGTGCTGCCGTTCAGCAGCTTGAGTGTTTCACCCGGCCTGCCCCAACGCACATCCAGTGCGCCGTTGATTTTGTCGAGGTCAAAAATATGGCTCGGGCGACCCAGCTCAAACATCACGTAATTTGAAATATCAACCAGCGCCGTCACACTGCGCTGGCCGCAGCGCGCCAGACGATCAACCATCCACTGGGGGGTTGCAGCTTGGGTATTGACGTTGCGCACCACACGGCCTGAAAAGCGGCCACACAGATCGGGGGCGCTGATTTTGACTACCAGCTTGGTCTGGTCAGACACTGCCACTGATGGAAAAGTCGGCGTATTCAACGCTGCGCCAGTCAGCGCCGCGACTTCACGCGCCACGCCGTAGACACTGAAGCAATGCGCCAGATTGGGCGTGAGTTTGAGGGTGAACAGCATGTCGTCGAGCTTGAGGTGGGCACGGATGTCTTCGCCCAGTGGCGCGCCCGCCGCCAGCTCCAGCAAACCGCCATGCTCTTCTGACAGCTTTAACTCACGCGCAGAACACAGCATGCCCTGGCTTTCCACCCCACGAAGCTTGTCGAGTTTGATGAGAAACGGTTTGCCGTCGTCACTGGGCGGTAGCTCGGCGCCGACCATGGCGCAGGGCACCTTGATCCCGACACGGGCGTTGGGGGCGCCGCAAACGATGTTGAGTAACGCGCCCTGCCCTACGTCTACCTTGCAGACTTGCAGGCGGTCAGCATCCGGATGCCGCACGACCTCCCTGATTTCACCCACCACAATTTTGCTGAACGGTGGCGCGACGCTCTTTAGTTCTTCAACCTCAAGCCCGGCCATCGTCAATGTGTCGGCGAGTTGCTGGGTAGACAGTGGCGGGTTGCAAAATTCGCGCAACCAGGAT
>JBCKNJ010000085.1:0-3864 GCA_038902795.1 Polaromonas sp.
AAAAATGAATTTCTAGAAGTGCCCTGAATTTTGGATGGTTTGCCTATGACTCAACCGATGGCCACCCGAAAAAGTGTTTCCCGATTTTGAAGCACACCGTCTCAAATGTGAATATCAAACGACAACTGTTTGTGGTGCTTGACCGCCAGCAGGTCTATGGCATCCGTGCCAAGCACGTACAACAACAGGTAGTCCGTCATGACGTACTCGCGCAGTTGGGGCAAAGAACTGCCTGCGGCATAGACCCGGCCAATATGTTCAATTTTGCCTTGCACGTCAGCGGTGTCAACCGAGCGCGCCAAGAAGTCTCTGCCAAATTTGGGGTGTCGCTCCAAATTGGGCACCACTTTGCACGTTAATTCATCCATCAAACGATCAAAACCTGCTGGGAATGCGCTGCGGTCCCAGAAAGCCTCAATGGCGTCAAGATTTGCTAAAAAGTTGGCGGCATAACGAACCAACATCAGCGGCTGGCTCACACTTTGGCTGGTTCACTGAGTTTTTGCGCGGCCCGTCTGGCCTGTATGACCGCAAACCCTTCACGCGCGGGTGTGGTGCGCCCGGCTGCTACATCGGCCAGGCCTTTTTCCACTTCGTCGAGTAGCAGCAGGTGAACCCGCTCACGCTCCAAGCGATGGTAGTAATCGAGCCGCTTGGCAGCAATCAGGGCGACCACGGCTTCGCCATTTTTGGTGATGATTTTTTCGGCCCCTAGTCGCACTTCTTCCACCAACTGGGACAGGTTCGTGCGGGCTTGGGAAAAGGGAACGATGTCGCTGGCGGCAATACCCATGGTAAAACTCCTTTGCACAGTAATTTGCGCTAAATATGGTGCATATTATGAGCCAGTTGTCTGGCTAGCAACACTGCAACGTGAATCGCTTCGCGCTGCGCGCCGTCTTTTATCTGA
The DNA here is from genome assembly GCA_038902795.1 of Polaromonas sp. GTDB lineage: Bacteria > Pseudomonadota > Gammaproteobacteria > Burkholderiales > Burkholderiaceae_C > Polaromonas. The sequence goes on from JBCKNJ010000085.1 coordinate 911, forward strand.
TGCCTGCAACTGGTGCCGTCGGCCACCACCACTGCATCAGGCTGCTGGCGCACCGCAGGCAGCAGGCTCAATTCTGCCATCTGCATCGACACCTCGTAGTGCCCAGCCTCGTAACCAAAGCTGCCCGCCATGCCGCAGCAGCTTGACTCAATCAACTCAGGGTTCGCACCGGGGATGAGTTTGAGCACATCCATGATGGGGCTGACAGCGCCAAAGGCTTTCTGGTGGCAGTGGCCGTGTAGCAGAATGGGCTGCGTGATGGGCTTTAAAGCGGCTTTGAGCGCGTCCAGCTTGCCGGCGGTGGCCTCGCGTGCCAAAAACTCTTCCAACAGCAAGGCGTGCTGGCTAATCGTTTTTGCGGCATCACCCAGGCCCATCACCAGCATTTCGTCGCGCAGCGTGAGCAGGCACGATGGTTCCAGCCCGACGATGGCGATGCCTTTTTCGGCAAAGGGGGACAAAGCGTCTACCACCTCGCGGGCTTTGGCTTTGGCTTTATCGACCATGCCACTGGCCAGATAGGTGCGGCCGCAGCACAGGCTTTTGCCGTCTGGCTGTGCCTTGCTGGCGATGTGTACGGTGTAGCCCGCGGCCTGCAACACCTTTAATGCAGCGCTGGCATTTTCAGACTCGAAGTAGCCGTTAAAAGTGTCGACAAACAGCACCACGGGTTTGCTGGCTGCCAATACTTCGCTGCGAGTGGCTGTGTCATGTGGCGTATTGAAAAAAGTTCTTCTCTTCCATTGCGGCAAAGTGCGCCTGGCAGATAAGCCGATTAACTTTTCACTTAAAAAGGCAAGGCCCGGCAGCTTGTCGCGCAGATTCAGCAAGGGCGCAAAACGGCTGGCCCATGGTGCGTAGTCGGGCAGGTAGGCTATCAGCTTGTCTTTGAAGCTGTAGCCGTGCCTGGCCTTGTAGTGGTGCAAAAACTCGACCTTCATTTTGGCCATGTCAACACCGGTCGGGCAATCGCGTTTGCAACCCTTGCAGCCCACGCACAGGTCCATCGCTTCATACACGGCTTCGCTGGTGAAGGCATCTTCCGCCTTGAGGCCCTGCAACTGACCGCTCAAAGCCAGCCGCAGCGTATTGGCCCGGCCACGCGTCGTATGCTTTTCGTCGCGCGTCACGCGGTAGCTGGGGCACATGGTGCCGGCATCGAACTGTCTGCAAAGGCCATTGTTGTTGCACATCTCGACGGCTTTTGCAAAACCGTTGGCGGGGTCGCTGCCGCTGCCGGGCGCGCTGGTCTGCCCGGTGACCGGGTTGTTCTGTACGTTCCATGCACTCCAGTCGAGCGCGGTTTTAAGCGCTATGACCTGGTAGCTGGGCGGAAAGCGCATCAGCGTTGTATCGTCCATTTTTGGCGGGTCAATCATGCGCCGCGGATTCAGCAGATTGAGCGGGTCAAGATGGTTTTTGATCTGCGCAAACGCTTGTGTGATCTTGGGGCCAAATTGCCATTCAATCCACTCGCCACGGCACAGGCCATCGCCGTGCTCGCCGCTGTATGCGCCTTTGTAGTGGCGTACCAGTGCTGATGCTTCTTCGGCAATCGCACGCATTTTTGCAGCACCCTGGCGACGCATATCCAGAATCGGCCGCACATGCAGCGTGCCGACCGATGCGTGGGCATACCAGGTGCCTTTGCAGCCGTATTTTGTGAAAACCTCGGTCAGCGCACTGGTGTATTCGGCCAGATGCTCCAGCGGCACGGCGCAGTCTTCAATAAAACTCACCGGTTTGCCATCACCCTTGAGGCTCATCATGATGTTCAGGCCCGCCTTGCGCACTTCCCACAAGTTTTTTTGCGGCGCATCGTCAATCATTTCAACCACTGAACCCGGCAGGCCCAGCTCGCCAATCAGCTCGACCAGTTGTTTGATTTTCGGTATTAGCTCGGTCTTTGATGCGCCTGAAAATTCGACCAGCAGTATCGCCTCGGGCCGGCCAATCAACGCGCTGCGCACCGTGGCTGAAAAAACTGGGTTTTGCAGTGACAGCTCAATCATGGTGCGGTCTACCAGCTCAACCGCCGTCAGCGTGCCGTCACCGATTTTGACGATGTGCTGGGCCGCATCCATCGCCTTGTAAAAGGTCGGAAAGTTCACCACGCCCAGCACCTTGCTGCGTGGTAGTTCGGCGAGGCGCAGCTTCAATGATTTGGTCAGGCCCAAGGTGCCTTCGCTACCCACCAGCAGGTGCGCCAAATTAACCGAGCCGTCCTGCGTGTAAGGTTTTTCGCTCTGGTTGTTGAAGATGTCGAGGTTGTAGCCTGCAACGCGGCGCATCACTTTGGGCCAGTGCGCAACAAGCTCTGGCAGCAGGGCATCTGACAGGGTCTTGACGTAGCTACCCAGTGCGCGCGCTTGCCCACTGGCGGCATCCATGCGCCCCAGCTCAAGCAGGCCGCCATCTGAGCGCCAAGCCCTTATGCCCAGCACGTTATGCACCATGTTGCCGTAGGCGATGCTGCGGCTGCCGCAAGAGTTGTTGCCGGCCATGCCGCCCAGCGTGGCTTGCGCGCTGGTGGACACATCAACCGGAAACCACAGGCCGTGTTTTTTGAGAGCGGCGTTCAGGTGGTCCAGTACGATGCCGGGTTCGACCTCTGCGGTGCGCTGTTCCACATCGAGGTTCAAAATATTGCGCAGGTATTTGGCGTGGTCAATCACCAGCCCTGCGCCCACGGTTTGCCCGCACTGGCTGGTGCCACCACCGCGCGCAACGATGGGAACATTCAGGTCGCGGCAAATGGCCAGCGCTGTTTTTACCTCGTCAGAAGTGCGGGGCAGAAAAACACCCACAGGCATGACCTGGTAAATCGACGCGTCGGTGGCGTAGCGGCCCTTGTCAGCGTTTGAGAAAAGCACCTCGCCTTGGGTCTCTTCGACTAGTCGTGCGACCAACTTACCAGCGACTTCATTGCTGACTTTGGCAACCAAGTCATAGGC
>JBCKNJ010000086.1:0-3820 GCA_038902795.1 Polaromonas sp.
CCGCAGCCGAAGCGGCTACCCTTGAGGTCGAGATCATTGCGCAGCACATAGAGGAGAGGAGTGGCTGGATCGGCGTGCACTTCACGCGCCTGTGCATTCACGCTGGTGACGATTGCTGCGCTCTGCTGCATGATTCTAGCGGCTTAGTTTCCGCTGCTTCAGCCACCATACCGGAAGCTGGACGCCGTCGGCTGCGCCCAGCCCCTGCTCGGCCGCCTTGTCGAAACACTCGAGGGCGGCCGAAGTCACCGGCAGTTCGTAACCCAGCGCGCGCGCCTCCTCCTGCATCGTGCGGATGTCCTTGCGGATCAGGTCGAGGTCGAAAGTGGTGCCGCCCGGCGGCTTGCCGGCCAGTGCATCGGCCATCGCACCGCCGCGCACCTTCAACATGTTGGGGGCGCCCGAAGTGTCGGCAAAGATGTCCATCAGGCGCACCGGGTCGAGATTCAAGGGGGAGGCCAAAGACAGCGCTTCGCCAAAGGCTTGCCAGAACACCAGGAGCGGCAGATTGATGGCCAGCTTGAGGCTGGCGCCTGCGCCTATCGGCCCGACATGCTCAATGCGCCGGCACATCTGTTCCAGCACCGGGCGCGCCCGCGCCACATCTGCGTCCTTGCCGCCCACCAGGCCCAGGAGCTTGCCGTCGCGCGCAGGTCCCACCGTGCCGCCAACCGGGCACTCAATAATGGCGCCGCCATGCGCTTCGACCTTGACGCTCAGTGCGATCTGAATTTCTGGCCGCACGGTGCTCATTTCCACCAGCAGCTTGCCAGCCAGAGGAACGGAGAACACCCCGAGCACTCCGTCCGCCCCGTTAAACACCTGATCGATCGCGGCGGCGTTGGTCAACATGGAAATGATCAGATCACTGTGCCGGGTCAACTCCGCCGGGCTGTCCATGACCCTGGCGCCGGCTTGCTCCAGCGTCGCGGTTTTGCCGCGAGTGCGGTTCCAGACGTACAGCGTGTGCCCACAATCCATCAGGCGCTGGGCGATGGCCGCCCCCATCCGTCCGGTACCGAGAATGCCTATGTTCATGTCAGGAAATCCGCATAGTGGGCAGCCTATGGAGTCCGGAAAACAGGGGCAAGATCAGTCTTGCTCCGTTGCAATATTTGCAGAACAAACGCGGATGGAATTGCGTAGCTGATCCCCGAGGGGTTTGTCAAAGCCGACTCTCTGGTTCCTTTGATGAACACCATGTTGACAACGCCCAGAACGTCGCCCGTGTCCGGATCAAACAGGGGACCACCACTGTTTCCGGGATAAGCCGTGCCATCGAGCTGAAAGATATTAAAACTGGCTCCCCCGCGCAGGCTGCGTATCGTTTTTTCATTGAGTTGCTGGGCTGTGGGGGTGGGCAAAGCAGCTGCCGCAATGGAAGAAATCATGCCGCGGTGCGTCACCGGTGAAAAACCAAGCGCCCCTCCGATTGGAAACCCCATGAACGCGACCGCTTGTCCCTCTTGAACCATGTCCGAATCACGCACGCGCAGCGCCGGTACCGCAGGCCCGTCAAAGCGCAGCAAAGCCAGGTCATGAAGCTTGTCCACTTCGAGCACAACGGCCGGTCGCATCTGCCATTCATTTTGACCGACCCTGATCTGGATCACCAAAACAGTCTCCGGGTTCTCTTCAGCAGGTTGTTGAAGGACATGGGCGTTGGTAATGACCAGATTGCCACGGCCCTGATTCCCATTTGCCACGACGAACCCCGTGCCCTTCAGACTAAAACGCGGACTGTTCGTGTTCTTGAAGGTGCCCACAATGACCACCGACGGTTTGACTTTGGCAATCGTGCTGAGAATGTCGGCCCGCAGAGGTGCGGCGAAAAAGATGCCGATAAGCAGAAGAAAAAATAACCTGGATTTCACTTTGATACGTTCCATGTTTTCCCGACACGCGCTAGTATTATCTGCTCCTGTGCCTGTCCGAGCCACTGATAAATGTCATACGCACCAACTTTCATGCAGCGAGGTTGCAGCACCCCTGATTGTTCACACTAAGCGCGGAACGTGTCAATGACTTTGCATCACTGTTGAACAAATAATTACTCAGCAAGGGGTGTTGTTTCGGTGGAGATTTGGGTTTCGGTTTTCTTTTCAGGTGGTGGGTTGATTCCCAAGCGGCGGGGGGGGAAGCAGTACACTGGTGGTAAAGCCCGAAATGGAAACGGCGCAAACGCCCGGCTCCCACGTGCGCTTCACGGTCGAGGCAACGACGCAATTCGCCCGAAAAATGAATTTATAGAAGTGCCCATTAGCGGACAACGAACAATGAAAATACTACTGACCGGGGCGGCGGGTTTTATTGGCATGAGCACTGCGCTGCGTTTGCTGGCGCGCGGGGACGAGGTGGTGGGGCTCGACAACCTCAACGACTATTACGACGTCACCCTCAAAGAAAATCGTCTCAAGCGCCTGACCCCGCACGCGGGTTTTCGCTTTGTCAAACTGGACGTCGCTGATCGACAGGGCATGGACAAGCTTTTTGCCGCCGAAAAGTTCGACCGCGTCATTCACCTGGCGGCCCAGGCGGGCGTTCGTTACTCGCTGCAAAATCCGCATGCTTACATCGAGAGCAACATCGTGGGTTTTACGAACATCCTGGAAGGTTGCCGCCACTCGCAGGTGGCACACCTGGTTTACGCCTCAAGCTCCAGTGTTTATGGTGGCAACACCAAAATGCCTTTTTCCGAGCATGACAGCGTCGATCACCCGGTCAGCTTGTACGCCGCCACCAAGAAAGCCAATGAACTGATGGCGCACACCTACAGTCACCTGTATGGCCTGCCCACCACCGGTCTGCGCTTCTTCACGGTGTACGGTCCCTGGGGTCGGCCCGACATGGCGCTGTTCCTGTTCACCAAGGCCATTCTGGACGGGCGTCCCATTGACGTCTTCAACTATGGGCAGATGCAACGCGACTTCACTTATATCGATGACATCGTCGAGGGCGTCATCCGGGTGCTGGACCGCGTTGCGGTCGCCGATCCAGCCTATGACGCAAGCTTGGCTGACCCCGCCACCAGCAACGCGCCGTACCGGGTGTTCAACATTGGCAACAACAACCCCGTGCCCTTGCTCGACTTTATTGCCTGCATTGAAGAGGCCTTGGGCAAGAAGGCCGAGAAGCGCCTGTTGCCCCTGCAGGATGGAGATGTGCCTGCCACCTATGCCAATACCGACGCCTTGCAGGAGTGGGTAGGTTTCGTGCCTGGCATCAGCGTCCAGGACGGCATTGCCCGCTTTGTCGCCTGGTACCGCGACTACTACAGGTCGTAAGTTTGACCGCAGTTCATCTGCCAGTGCGCGACCAGACCGCGTGCGCCGGCTTCGCACAGGTCAAGCACGCGCTCAAAGCCCTCGACGTTGCCGTAATAAGGGTCGGGAATGTCGCGCCTGTCCACCCCTTGGGCAAACTCGAGAAACAGGCGCAACTTGTGCGTGTGGTCTGCTGGGCACATGCGCCGCAGATCGCTCAGGATCGCCTGGTCCATCGCCAATATCAGGTCGTAGCGACTGAAGTCGCGCTCGCTGACCTGGCGCAAGCGGCGCTTGCCAATCGCATACCCGCGCCCAGACAAAACTGTTTTGACCCGCGGGTCTGGTCTATCGCTGCCGCGACCGGCATGGGTTCCGGCTGAATCTATCTGGATATTGCGGGCCAGGCCTGCTTGCTCGACCCAGTGCAATGTCACCATCTGCGCCATCGGTGAACGGCACACATTGCTCATGCAGACCATCAAGAGTTTCGTCATATGGAGGAGATCTCAGAAAGCTCATTCAACCACAAACGCAACCCTAGTCACCCACACCTT
>JBCKNJ010000087.1:0-3712 GCA_038902795.1 Polaromonas sp.
CGTTTCGATCTGACGACTCTGCGCCTGTTCCTGGCCGTCATCGATCATGGCAGCATCACCAAGGCCGCCGAGCAGCAGCACATCGTCGCCTCGGCGGTGAGCAAACGTCTCAGCGATCTCGAAGTGCAGCTCGGAATACCGCTGCTCACGCGGCAGCACGACGGCGTCGTCGCGACGCCCGCCGGCGTAGCGCTCGCGCAACATGCTCGCGGCGTCATCCATGCGCTCGATCGCATTCCCGGCGCGTTGAGCACGGCGGCAAGCGACGACTCGTTGATGCTGCATGTGTGGGCGAACATGACGGCGACGGTGGGCTACGTGCTGGACGATTTGAATGTCTTCCTCTCGCGACACCCGCAGATCAAGATCCGGCTGGAGGAGAGGCGGAGCCTGCCGACCATCGACGCGGTCGCGGACGGCAGCGCTGACCTTGGCGTGATCGGATATTTCCAGCCGTCAGACCGGCTACAGGTGCGCCCGTACCGAAGAGTGCCGCTCATGCTCGTCGTGCCGCCTGCGCACCCGCTCTCCGGACGAAACGAGATCCGCTTCGCGGAAATCCTCGAGTTCGAACTGATCACGCTGATGGAAGGGACGGCGATCCATAGCTGGACAGTCGAGGCGGGCGCCCGGACCGCCCGCAAGCCGCGACTCGTAATGGAGGTCACTTCCTACGAGTCGATGCGCAAGATGGTGCAGGCCGGCCTCGGAATCGCGGTGATCCCGGCGCCGAACATCATCCCCTATAAGGAGCTGTTTGGACTTTGCGCCATCCCGCTCTCCGACAGCTGGGCGGCCATGGAGCTCAATCTGATCTTCAAGGAAGGCCGCAGCGATGCGCCTGGGCTCGCGCAATTGATCGAGCATCTTTCCAGCACCTAAGCGGCCATCGCGAACCGCGATGGTCGTCATTCCCAAAGACTAGTTCTCTCGGCGTCCGCATCCTCGTAAACTGATACCAGTTTGATCACAGTGATCGGACCGATACCGACCATCGGAGAGGCCGCAATGAGTGCTCGTTTCATCTCCTGCGACACGCTCAAGGACTTCGCCACGGTGATGCAGATGGCGAACGTGCCGAATACAATCCAGGAAATGCCATGAGCGCCGAGACCAAGTCGAAGCAGTTCTACCACGAGAAATCCACTGCCCTGATGGACAGGCACTTGGCGCAGCCGAACTGGACCCTGCACCAGAAAATGGCGCTGGCGTGCCGCATCCTCGCAGCCGAGGGCCACGAGTCCGCGCTCGCCGGCCAGCTTTCGGTCCGCGCGGAAAAGCCGAATACGTATTGGATGCTGAGCTACGGCTACGGTTTCGACGAGGCGACGGCGTCGAACATGCTGCTGGTCGACGACGAGTTGAACGTGGTCGAGGGTGACGGCATGCCCAACCCGGCCAACCGCTTCCACCTCTGGGTCTACCGGCAGCGCCCGGAAATCAACTGCCTGATCCACACCCACGCACCCTATGTTTCCGCCTTGTCCATGGTCGGCGAGGAACTCGCGGTGGCGCACATGGATACCTGCATGTTCCATGACGATTGCGCGTTTCTGAAGGACTGGCCCGGCCTGCCCATCGGCGACGAGGAGGGCGAAATCATCACGCGGGCGATGGGAAACAAGCGGGCCATCCTGCTCGCGCATCACGGCCAGCTCGTTAGCGGCACCAACATCGAAGAGGCCACCATGCTGGGCATCTGGATCGAGCGCGCGGCTCGTTTGCACCTGCTGGCGCGCTCGATCGGCCCGATCAGGCCGATCGACCCGAAGCTCGCCAAAGAAGCGCATGACTGGCGCTACGAACCGAAGGCGGTGGGCGCAACATTCAGCTATTTCTCGCGGCGCGTTTTGAGGCAAAGCGACGAGTGCCTGCACTAGATGGCGGCGCTTGAACAAGGAGCCTCGATGAAACTGCACTCGACAATCACGTCTGCGTACGCCAGAAAAGTCTGGGCGGTCGCGCACGAAACCGGCCTCAGCGACCGCATCACGCGGATCCCGACCAATCCGCACCACGACGAATACCTGAGGAAGGACAATCCGCTTTGCCGGGTGCCCGCGCTGATCCTCGACAACGGCGAAGTGCTGTTCGATTCCCCGGTTATCTGCGAATACCTGGACAGCCTTCACAACGGCCAAAAGCTTTTCCCCGCCGCAGGCGATGCGCGCTGGCAGGCGCTGAGACTGCAGGCCGTGGGCGACGGCATCCTCGATGCGAATGTGTCGCGCCGTAATGAGCTGATACGCGATCCCGGCGAGCAATCGCCGGCCTGGATCGCGCGCCAGATCATGGGCGTCGAGGCGGCGTATGCGTGGCTGGAGGCGAGGATAGCGCAGCTTCATTCGAAGCCGCTGATGATCGGCCACATCGCCATCGGTTGCGCCCTCGGCTATTCCGACGTGCGCTTTGCCGGTGACACCTGGCGCAGTCGCTGTCCGCAACTGGCGGCCTGGCACGCCGAATTCGAGAAGCGCCCGTCGATGGCCGCAACGCGGTATGCAACGCTCAAGGCCACGTTGCCGCCGGAGATGATCAAAGAAGGCCCCGATCACCACTGAACTACCAAAAGGAGAATCCCATGAGACTCAATCGCCGACATTTCGCCTCGATCGCGCCAGCAGCCGCTGTTGCCTGCATGTTTCCCAGCCTCGCGATGGCGCAAGCATATCCGTCCAAGCCCGTGCGCGTGATCATTCCGTTCGCGCCGGGTGGACCTTCCGACATCATTGCGCGCTTGGTTGCGCAAAGACTGTCCAGCGCAACGGGCCAGACCTTCGTGCCGGAAAACCGCGCCGGCGCGGGCGGAACCATCGGGACCGACGTCGTCGCCAAGTCCCCTGGAGACGGCTACACGGTGCTCGTGACAGCCCTGCCCTTTACCATCGCCCCGAGTCTTTATTCGAAATTGCCGTACAACGCCACGCGCGATTTCATACCCGTGACCCTGATTGCGAGCGGACCGATGTTGTTGGTCACCCACCCGTCGGTGACCGCAGTGAATCTGAAGGAACTGATCGCGCTCGCGAAGGCCCAGCCCGGCAAGCTCAATTACGGTTCCGCCGGCAATGGATCGTCGGCGCATATGGCGACCGAGTACTTCTCGATGCTGGCCGGCGTAAAGATGACGCACATTCCCTACACGGGCGGGGGACCGGCGATGGTCGCTCTTCTGGGCGGGCAGCTCTCGCTCCTCATCGAGGCCATGCCATTGACGCTTCCCCACGTGAAGTCGGGCGGGGTCAGAGCGATTGCCATCTCGGGGGTGAAGCGGGCGCCGTCGCTGCCCGATACGCCGACATTCGAAGAACTCGGGCTGCGCGGCTACGAGATGGCCACATGGACCGGAATGTGGGTCCCCGCCGGCACCCCGAAGGAGGTGGTGGCGCGGCTGCAGAGGGAAGTTGCCAACGCGCTCGGTAGTCTCGATATGAAAGAGCGGTTGGCCGCGCTGGGGGTGGAAGGCGTTGGCAACTCGCCCGAGGCTTTCGACGCGTTCGTGCAGGCCGAGATCGCAAAATGGGGCAAGGTCGTGCGCGAAACCGGTATGCGAGTCGAATAGAAAAAAGGGCGGGCGGTGGTCCATACCGACACACCAAACTTGCCCCGCGCAATCAGTTTTCTCGGTGGTGGCGCCGTGATGATGCCAGGCAGACGCTCGCATTGGCACACAGCCCGGTAACGCCGTCTGTGTACTGAGCGCCTGTAGGCC
>JBCKNJ010000088.1:0-3514 GCA_038902795.1 Polaromonas sp.
CCTGTTATTTTTAAGACTGAAACTGCGACAAGAACCGCACGTCACCATCAAAGAACAGGCGCAAGTCGTTCACACCGTAACGCAGCATGGTCAAACGGTCTGGCCCCATGCCAAAGGCAAAGCCAATGTATTTTTCAGGATCAAGCCCCATGTTGCGCACCACATTCGGATGCACCTGACCAGAGCCAGCCACCTCAAGCCAGCGGCCAGCAAGAGGCCCGGTCTGGAACTGGATGTCGATTTCAGCACTTGGCTCTGTGAACGGGAAAAAACTGGGCCGGAAACGCAGCACCAGGTCATCGCTTTCAAAAAAGGTACGGCAGAAATTGGTAAAGACAAACTTCAAGTCTTTAAAGCTCACGTTCTCGCCAATCCACAGGCCTTCGCACTGGTGGAACATCGGCGAATGGGTTGCGTCGCTGTCAACACGGTAGGTACGGCCAGGCGCGATAACGCGAATCTCGGGCATAGCGCCTGTCAAGGCTCCTGCGTTACCTTTGCCAGCGTCAATCAGCGCGCGATGCTTTTTAACGTGCTGCAGCGCATAACGGATCTGCATCGGGCTGGTGTGGGTACGCAGCAAATTCGGTGCGGTCTCGGTGCCGCCTTCGACATAAAACGTGTCGTGCATGGAGCGCGCCGGGTGGTCTTCCGGCGTGTTCAGTGCGGTGAAATTGAACCAGTCGGTTTCAATTTCCGGGCCTTGTGCCACATCAAAACCCATGGAGCCAAAAATCGCTTCAATGCGCTCCAAAGTCAGCGATACAGGGTGCAAACCGCCCTGTGTACGCTGGCGGCCAGGCAGGCTAACATCCAGCGCTTCGGCCTTGAGCTGCTTTTCAAGTTCAGCATTGGCCAGCGCGTTGCGACGCTCGTTAAGGGCTGCTTCAATCGCCTGCTTGGCAAGATTGATGGCTGCACCGCGAGACTTTTTCTGGTCTACGCTCAAAAGGGCCATACCCTTCATCAACTCGGTAACCTTACCTGACTTGCCGAGAAACTGCGCCTTGGCGTTCTCAAGATCGGCAGGCGTTGCGGCTTGCTCAAAACTCGATTTGGCACTTAGTACCAACTCGCTAGTGGCATCAGGTTGATTCATGGCTTCTCTTGAATTCTTTTGTTTGTTTGCAACGCCAGTGGGTTATTGGGGTCAGACACCAATAACCCACGAAACCAGAACCAAGGGCCAGCGCTTTTTCAAGCTCCAGCCCTTTGTTTTCATGCGTGACAAGCTATTAATGTCCAGGCTGAAATCAGGCCGCCAGCTTGGCTTTCACCTGTTCAACGATGGCACCAAATGCGGCGCTGTCGTGAATCGCCATGTCAGACAGAACCTTGCGGTCAATCTCGATACCGGCTTTTTTCAGGCCATTGGCAAACTGGCTGTAGGTCAGGCCGCAAGCGCGGCTTGCAGCATTGATACGCGTGATCCAGAGGCGACGGAACACGCGCTTTTTGGTACGGCGGTCACGGTAGGCATATTGCCCGGCCTTCATCACCGCTTCTTTGGCGACCCGGAAGACGTTACCGCGGCGACCACGAAAACCTTTTGCAAGGGCTAAAACTTTTTTGTGGCGGGCGCGAGCCGTTACACCACGTTTGACGCGAGGCATGTGATTACTCCTTGTTCGTCGTTAAATTAAATGCCTTGGCCTGGCAACATCTGTGCCAGGCGACCCATTTCGGTCTCACGAACAGTCACCGTACCACGCAAATGGCGTTTGAGTTTGGTGGTCTTCTTGGTCAGGATGTGACGTTTGAAGGCATGGCCGCGCTTGACGCTGCCACCGGGACGAACGCGGAAACGCTTTTTAGCGCCGCTCTTGGTCTTCATTTTGGGCATGTTAATGCTCCTTTTCATTTGTGCTCGTGAGGCGCTGCGAAACTCTCGCAAACTTGATGGCCCCGAGCCACTTGTTTTTGGAAGCCAGACCAAAGTCCAACCTCACAGGAAACGCAAACGCATTCCCTAAAACAACCGGTTGAAAAATCAACCGGCCATTTGTTCAAAACCTCAAGCAGTTGCAGCAGCTGCGGCGGTTACCGCCTCTACCACTTGCTTCGCCACCGGCTTTTTACGGCCCGGCGCGATCATCATGACCATCTGCCTGCCTTCAAGCTTGGGGAACTGCTCCACCACAATCAAATCTGCCAGATCATCACGAATCCGCGCCAGCAAGGCCAAGCCCAGGTCCTGGTGCGTGATCTCACGACCCCGAAAGCGCAAGGTGATCTTGCATTTATCGCCAGCTTCCAAAAAGCGCTTGATATTGCGCAATTTGATGTTGTAGTCACCATCGTCAGTGCCGGGTCGGAATTTGACTTCCTTGATCTCGATCACTTTTTGCTTGGACTTCGCTTCCGCTGCCTTCTTCTGCTCGGCGTACTTGAACTTGCCGTAGTCCATCAACCTGCACACGGGCGGTACCGCCGTGGGTGAAATTTCTACAAGGTCTACGTCTGCCTCACCGGCAAGGCGTAAGGCCTCCAAGATGCTGACAACGCCTAAAGGCTCGTTGTCGGGGCCCGAGAGTCGTACTTCGGGGGCCATGATTTCACGGTTCAAGCGGTGCTTGCGTTCTTCGCGTTGGCGGCGGTCACGAAATTCAGTAGCGATGGTTCTAGTCCTTAAATCTTGCTATAAAAGCTATAGCTGCTTGCGCCCGTCTTGTGAAGACCACAGACCAAAATCGCCAACAAATATGGTAGAAATTCAGGTTTTTTGTGAGATGTCGGATGCAATTTGCTGTGCAAACGCTTCGATGGACATCACGCCAAGGTCTTTGTTACCCCGGGCACGCACCGCAACAGTTTTGGCATCCCGCTCTTTGTCGCCTACGACAAGGATAAAGGGAAGCTTCTGAAGCGACTGCTCTCGTATTTTATACGTTATTTTCTCGTTGCGCAGATCCAAATGCACCCTAAGCCCTTGATGTTGCAGCGCTTTAGCAACTTCTCGGGCGTAATCAGCCTGGGAATCGGTGATATTGAGGATACAAACCTGCACCGGAGCCAGCCAGACTGGCATCGCCCCGGCGTGTTCCTCGATCAAAATACCGATAAATCGCTCCAGGCTGCCAACAATCGCGCGGTGCAACATGACGGGGTGATGGCGTGCACCGTCTTCGCCCACGTACTCGGCATCAAGCCGCTCAGGCATGGAAAAATCGACCTGCATGGTGCCGCACTGCCATTGCCGGCCAATCGCGTCTTTCAGGGTGTATTCGAGCTTTGGACCATAAAAAGCGCCTTCGCCAGGCGCTATTTCATACTCGCAGCCCGACTGGCGCAGGCTCTCGATCAAAGCCGCCTCGGCCTTGTCCCAGCTTTCGTCAGAGCCAATGCGTGCTTCCGGGCGCGTCGCCACCTTGTAGATGATGTTTTTAAAACCAAAGTCGGTGTAGACCTTTTGCAGCAGCGACGTGAAGTCCACGCACTCACGCAAAATTTGATCTTCGGTACAAAAAATGTGGCCATCATCCTGCGTAAAGCCACGCACCCGCATGATGCCGTG
>JBCKNJ010000089.1:0-3376 GCA_038902795.1 Polaromonas sp.
TTTGTGCTTTTTTTGAAAACAACGATGTGGAGAGTAGCGGCAAGCCTTGCAGCTTGCCGCCCTCGCAGAACCGGACTTGGAGCGTTACACCATCCGGCTCCCAGCTTGAGTCATTCACAATGGACTGGGATACATCGCCCATTGTGTGAAGTGAATAAGTTGTGTTCTCATGCGTATAGTCCGCTCGGTGTCGGGGCATGTTTCCCCTATTCACTATCTCAAACTGGCGCCCCTTTGCTCCCGCAGCATTACCCGCGTTCATCGCTACTATGGGCGCCTCCGACTTCCGATAATCTCTGCCCTCTCCCTCGCTGTTTAGGCTTGTCGGAGGGTGCGCGGTGTCCCGCGCCGATTACCGGATCTCCTTGGTTACTGCACACTCGTTGTGTCAGGCTCGATGCGGTCTAACAATCCCGGGGGGCTGGCACGGCTTGCCCCTTCGGATGCTCGCCGTGCCCGCTGTTGCCTGCTGGTGTCTTGAAACCATCGGCCCCTTCCAATGCGGTCATTTCGGGACTACAACCTTCACGGTCGGCTTCACCCGTTACCATTGCGCCTCGCCTGCTTTCTTGCCTACGCATCAAGCGGCCCATTACTGAGCAGCCTGCAAGGCTAGATAATTGGCCCGTGGCTAACGGTTACCAAGGCGGGATTCACACCCGCTAGATTGTGCGACATTGCCAAGCCGCAACCAAGACCTGACCCCTTGCGTTCTTGGCAAGCGGGAAGCTCCAGCGCAGTTGCTTAACCCACGCGCTCCACAACCAAGCCCGCGACAGTCAAGCTTTGGCCATTCTCGAGATAACGAAAATCAGCATCGTTTTCAGTCACCAGCACTGCAGGTGGATCAAAGTCCAGGCAACTGGCTGCAATCACAGCGTCAGGTAGTTTTAACTTTCCACCGTTTTCGCCAGCTGGAGGCCCGCCAGCTGCGGCCGCGCGATGCAACGAATCCGCACGCAAGGTGGCAGCGCGATCAAGCACGACCTCACTTACGTCAACCACTATCAATAGGGGATCTCCGAACATCTCGTTGAATTGAGCTTCTGCGGCAACGACCAATTGAGGATTAGTCAGCCTGCGCGCACCCACCATGCACTCGACTACACAAATGCCGCTGGTGGCGCGGGCTGCGAGCGGATATTTTTGTACCAAGGCCTCCAGATCAGCTCGCACCTTGGCCTGTTTGGCAGCATCGCCCAGTACCAAATGACTCCAGACGTTAGAGTCAATCAATAAAACCTGTGCCATTACCGCCCCTTGCCGGTGGACGGATCACGGTGGCTCCATGTCTGCCGCTCCGCACGCAAGAAGGCACTTAGTTCTGTCGAATCCGCACCCGGCAAGGTCGGACGGTCTTTGCGAAGCAATTGTTGCCAACTCTTTTGGCTATCCACCAGGTCTTTGCCGGTGGATATAGCCTCGACCAACTCATCAATCTGACCCATAAGCGGAGCCAACTCAACGCGTATGCGCGTCCGCAAACGGCCGAGAGAGCGCGGGTCAAGCTCCAGGTCTTGCTGTGCCCCCAAAAGGTTCTGAACAGCTTGCGCGGCAAGGTTTCCGAGCGCTACCAACTGTCTATGTGAGGGGCTGTTCCGAGAAAATTCAGGCCAAGGGAGTTCAAGTATTTTTTTATGCACGTGACGTGGTCCAAAGAGCCCACGAGCCTGAAATTCCTTGATAAGACCGTTGGCGTACCCGCTGTTTAAATAGCACTCGACAAAGCGCGCCTCTTCTTGAGTTTTGGTAAAAGCGATATAACAAGTTGATTCAGCAAAAAAACGATGTGCGCTAGATGAAACATCCAACACGCAAGCTGACGCATCGCTAGCGGATGCCGTGTACATCACCGCCCATTCAGCACTGACGGGCTGATCGCTAAGACCGCGCTGAAAATCTAGTCGGCCATAAGCGTTCATCCCCTGCTTTTTGGCACTGTCACTGCGCCGCTCACTCCAAAGCTTTTCACATTGGCTGAACCAGCGCGCCGCTTCAATGTCACCGCGTTCGGTGAGTTCAGCAGAATCGAGTAAACGCCACTTCCGCGAGCCAGACATTGCCGCATCACCGACGTCGTTGTCGTCATCTACTAGCAAGGGCAATGCAACCAGAGGCGGGTTCACCATCGCAAACGGCAAAACATTGCGGGCCAGCGCGGTGCGGTAAAGGTAGCGCCCCTGCATCTGGCCGGTTAGCGAGATGCCATCCCAGGGTTTTTTAGCGCCGTCAAAAGCCAGCGGATGGGTGCGTATATTGACGCTGCGATCACGCACGTTGGTCGCGGCGTTGATAGCACCGCCTTGGGGTTCAATAAAGTAAAAGGCACGCGGGACGATGGTCGCGCCTTGTTTGAAGCGCGGCGCATAGGCATTGCCGCCGCTGCCACCCTGAATTTTTTTCTGCACCAGTGCTGAACGTTTTTTGCGGCTTTCGGCGTTACCCAATTCCTGAAAATACCAGCGTGTCGGCTGCTCCGCGAGAAAACTTTTGGCCTCGGCCCAATGCATATGAGGTCGTGGCAACTTGCCCGAAAAAACCTCCCCCAGAATGCCATTTTTGGGCAGACTGCGGGCCCTTCGCGCATCGTCATTTTCAGCGTGCGAGGCAGTTGCCATCAGCACGCAGGCTGGTACGTTAAACAACGGTTTAACACCGTCCAGGTCCCACACCTCGGTCAGTTTGAAGCCACTGGCCTCGCCGCTGCGCACATTGGCATGCTGGTCAGCCGTCAAAAAAGCGCGTGGCAATACAAATGCAAGCTGCGCACCATCTTTGGCCAGATACTTTCCGCAATGCGCCAGAAAAAGGGCTGCCAGGTCAACGTGCGCGTTGTTGGCTTTTGAAGCAGGCATCAAGCCGTAGTGGCGCGCCATCTGCCGCACATCGCTTTGGTAGTCACCACTGGTGATGTCTGCATAAGTCAACCACGGCGGGTTAGCAACGATGGCATCAAACACACGGTACATGAATACTGGCTGGTAGTTGTTTTGCAACACAAACTTCCAGATGGAGTCACGCCCCGCAAGCTTGGCTTTGCGCATGGCGCAATACACCAGATAAAGCTCGCCGACGTTTTGTTGCTCCAGATCCACCGTGGGAATACGCCTGCGCAGTGCAACATCAAAGCGCTCGTAGGGTATTTGCTCATCAAGCTGCAGGTCAATCAAATGCTGGGCCAGATCAATGGCTTTGGTGAAGTTATCCGGCTGCCCAAGAAAAGGCGCTACATCCAGGGAGATTTTTTCATCATCTACGGCAACCCGGAAGTGATGGCCGGTGGTAAACATGGTTTTTTGCCCTTCACCTTGTGACAAAAACAAGGTGTTGGCCAAATAAACATTCAAGGTTACCGGCGCACTGGCGCGCGACACCG
>JBCKNJ010000090.1:0-3262 GCA_038902795.1 Polaromonas sp.
GGGACGCACCACCACGCTCGTGTCGGGGGTGTCCACGATCGCCGGCCCCGTGATCGAATTCCCGGCGACGAAGCGGGTGCCGTCGTAGATGTCCGCCTCCGCAAAGTCTTTCAGCTCGTCCCAGTAGACGGCGCGCTTGCCGCGGCGCGCTTCTGCCGGAATATCCCCACTAAGCTTGGACGACGGCTGTAGGCTAGGCCGTGGCGTCTGGGCCCCCGCGCGGACCCGAAAAGTCACCATTTCCAATCTTGCGCCCCGGAAAGAGGCGCCGCGGCCGTACAGCCGCTCATATTTCTCATAAAACCTCTGCCGCAGCGGAGCCTCGAAATCGTCTGCCGCGCGCGACCACTCAAGCGGGACCTCCACCTCGTTGATCTGGCCCCGGTGGCGCATGTCCACCGAGAACTGCAGCACCTGCCGCGCCTTTGCGATGCCGTCCTTCTCCAGCTGGACGCGGGCGTCGGCTTCCAGTAGCGACAGGTGGCGGTTGATGCGCTCGGCGTCCCATGGCGAGCCCATGATGTCCACGCGGTCTAAAATATGCATCACGTCGGCCGCGGCGGCGCCGAACGCGCACCAGGACGAGGCGGTTTCGCGCTGGGGCACGATAACTTTCTGCACGCCGAGCTCGCGGGAAAAGACGCCGGCATGCAGTGGCCCGGCGCCGCCGAAGGCGAACAGCACGAAATCGCGGGGATCGAAGCCCTTGCCGACGGTCATCTTGCGGATGAGGTCGGCCATCTGGAACTCGACGATCTTGGCGATGCCGCTGGCGCACTCGGCAAGGCTCATGCCGAGGCGTGCGGCGATCTGGCCGATAGCCGCTTCGGCGGCCGGCTTGTCGAGCTTGATGCGCCCGCCAGCGAAATTGTCCGGATCGAGATAGCCGAGCACCACGTCGGCGTCGGTGACGGTGGGGATCCTGCCGCCGCGGCCATAGCACACCGGCCCGGGCACGGCTCCCGCGCTTGCCGGCCCCACGCGCATGGTTCTGGAGGCCTCGTCGATGCTCACCAGACTGCCACCGCCGGCGCCGATCGCCTGGATGTCCACCTTGGGAATAAAGTACTCGTACTGGTTGACGATGGACACGAACGAGTAGGCGGGCTGGCCGTTGTGAATGAGGCCCACGTCGAAGGAAGTGCCGCCCATGTCGGTGGTGATGATGTTGGGCGTGCCCATGATGCCGCCCAGATAGACCGAGCCGGTCACCCCGGACACCGGGCCTGAGTCGAGCGTGAGCAGCGGCCGCTTCATCGCCTCCCGGACCGAGATGGTGCCGCCGCCGCACTGCGTGATCTGCAGCGGCTTGCGGTAGCCGAGGGACTGGAGCCGCTTGTCGAGGTTGCTCAGGTAGCCCGCCGTGAGCGGCCCGATGTAGGCATTGATGACGGTCGCGGTGGTGCGCTCGTACTCGCCCCACTTGGGCACCAGGTCGGTCGAGCAGGTGACGTAGACGTTCGGCGCCATGCGGCTGACCAGGTCGCGCACGCGGCGCTCGTGGTCGGGATTCAGGAACGACCACAGGAAGCAAATGGCGATTGCTTCCACGCCCATGTCGAGGAGCCGCCGTACCGCTTCTTCCGCTTCCCTCTCGTTCAAGGGAACGACCACCTTGCCGAAGCAGTCGACCCGCTCCGAGACGCCAGCAATCAGGCGCTTGGGGACGATGGGGACCGGCTTCTGGCTCTCCGGGAAATGCACCACCTGGCGCACGTCGCGTCCGGTCACGCCGCGGGAGCCGCGCATGATATGGATGACATCGTTGTGGCCCTTGGTGGTGATGAGTCCCACCTTGGCGCCGCGCTTCTGCACGATGGCGTTGGTGCCTACCGTGGTGCCGTGCGACAGGATGGAAATCCGCTGGTAGAGCTGCTGCGGCTCGAGGCCGAGCTTCGCCGCGGCCAGCGCGATGGCGTCGATCATGCCCTGCGTGAAATCTTCCGGCGTGGAAGAAGCCTTGGCGGTCGTGACCTTGCCATTCTCGTCGATGACGACGCAATCGGTGAAGGTTCCCCCGATGTCGACACCTACAAAGGATGACGGCATGGGGCTTTCATGTACGGCCGATGAAGAAGTCCGAATTGGGCGATTCGGTCGGTTTCAGGGATAGGAAATTCAACCGCATGAGCCCAAGTGTCTCACCGTATCGGGTTCTCAGAATACGTGTTTACCCGCAGGCGGCAACCTTAACTATGGCGGCCCATCCCCACCAGTCGGGGATGCACCGCATCACTACATCTTTACCCTGTTTGCCTTGGGTGTCGCCAATCTGGCAACAACCGGCGTGGTTCAAAATCGGGTAACACTTTTTCGGGTGGCCATCGGTTGAGTTATAGGCAAGCCAGCCAAAATTCAGATTCTCCGGGTTACCCAAAAACGTTACTTTTTGAACCACGCCGTTTTTGATGCTACGCGCCGCTTACCCTGCGGTCAAACCGCGGGCCGAACTTCAACTTTTTTGCCTTCACGCATGTACACCGGCAAATCCATCGCCGGCGGCCGGCATCCTGGTACCGCGTAAATCATTTCGGCAACATAGCCGCGGTGATAGCTGGTGTGCGTCACCACATGCAGCAGGATTTCGCCGCGGGTCATCGCGCCGCGATTGCCGCCGATCAGGGTGTACTCGACGGTTTCGCCGAGGCTGGCATCCGTCTGCGCGTCGCTCCATGTCACATACCAGGTATCAGCCTGCTGCTGCAGCCGCCCCAATTCGGCGAGCGGCGGATGCTCCTTGGTATTGCGCGCCTCGTAGCCGTGGTCGCGGCCTTCAAGATGCGCCTGCCAGATGCGGTCGATGACATAAATGTGGTTCAGCGTATGCACCATGTTCTTGAACAGGGAGGCGCGCGGCTTTACCGCCTCCCCTTCCGGCAGCGCGGCAACCGCATCGAACATCACTTTGTCCGACCACGCGTTGTAGCGGGTCAGCATGCGCGCCGTTTCGGCATTCAGCATTTTTCAGACTCCGGTAAGCTTCGCAAGCATACATTCGCCAAAACTTGGTGCTATTGTACCCCGAGCCGACTGTCCTTACGTCCCAACCGATGATCGCGTTGACCGACGGTGGAATGCGCCTGGTGGAAGCGCTCAGTGATCCCGAGATCCAGCTTCTGGGCTGGAAACATCACGCCTTCCGTTCCGCTGTACCCGGAGTTCCGAATGATCCCACGGTTTTCAATATTTCGGGCATGCGAGACACCAATGTTACCTTAGGCGTTAAGCAAAAATAACTTGAACAATACGAGTTAATTCGGCG
>JBCKNJ010000091.1:0-3120 GCA_038902795.1 Polaromonas sp.
CCGACGGCACCTACAGCCTCGATTACGACTTCGTCCTTAACCCCACGGTCTGAGCGCTTTGGTTGAGCGAAACTCTAGCGTGATAAAGCACATCGTGATGTGGAACATTCGTGAACAAGGAGATGAACCGTGAATGACAAGTTGATGGATGAATTGCTCGTGCGCCAGATGGTGGAGCGCTGGGCGGTCTGGCGCGACGCTGGTGACTGGGAGCGTTTTGCCAGCGTCTGGCACCCGGAAGGCGTGATGATGGCCACCTGGTTCCAGGGCCCATTCGCAGACTTCATTCGTGTCACGCAAGAGGGCTGGAACAAGGGCGTCAGCATCCTGCATTTTCTTGGCGGCTCGGCCATCGAGGTGGCGGGCGAGCGTGCCATCGCGCAAACCAAGATGACGATTTCGCAGCGCGGCATGGTCGAAGGCGCTGATGGCCAGGTTCTTTGCGACGTGGTTTGTACCGGCCGCTTCTACGACTTTGTGCAAAAGCATGAAGGCCAATGGAAGCTGCTGCACCGCCAGCCGATTTACGAAAAAGACCGGATTGACCCGGTTGATTCGTCCGCCAGCCTGGCCCTGGACCCGAAGGCGCTGGCCGCCTTTCCCGAGGGCTACCGCCACCTGGCCTATATCCAGACGCGCATTGGTTACACTGTCAAGCTCGACATGCCCATGCTCAAGGGCCCGGTGGTCGATGAGTTGTACCGGCGCGGCGCGCGCTGGCTGGCCGGTGGTGCACTGGAGCGATGAACGGCATGAACACATTCACCAATTTCATGAAAAAATTCCTGACCCTGCTGCGTTTTGCCGTGGCCTCCGGTCTCGTCGCCGTCGCCTGTTTCTCGCTGTCACACGCCCAGGGCGGCAACTACCCGAACAAGGTGGTCAAGGTCATCGTCCCGCAGCCCCCGGGCGGTGGCTTCGACTTTGTCGGCCGACTGCTGGCCGACCGCTTGGGCAAGCTGACGGGACAGAGCTTCGTCGTGGAAAACAAGCCCGGCTCGGGAACCTTGGTCGGGACCGACTTCGTGGCCAAGTCCGCGCCCGATGGCTACACCTTGCTGACCGGCTCGGTCTCCAACATCGCGCTCAATCCCGGCCTGTACCGCAACCTGCCGTATGACAGCCTGAAAGATTTTGAACCTCTGGGCCTGGCCGTGAGCTACAGCTACACGCTGATGGCGCGCAAAGATCTGGCCCTGGGCTCGCTGAAGGACGTGGTGGCTTACGCCAAGGCCAATCCGGGCAAGCTGACCTACGCCTCGGCCGGCATCGGCTCGGGTCAGCATGTGCTGGCCGCCGCACTGTGGCATTTGGCCGGCGTGGAGATCACGCACGTGCCCTACCGCGGCGCACAGGCGGCCTACCAGGACTTGCTGGGCGGGCGGGTAGACCTGTTTTTTGATCTCTCGCCGACAGCGCGTGTACAGGTCGATGCAGGCACGGTCAAGGTGCTTGCGGTGTCAGGCGGCGCGCGTAATCCCGTGCACGCCGACGTACCTACCATTCTTGAGACCGGCGTGGCAGCGTTGGAACTGGAGTCCTGGTTTGGCTACTTCGCGCCGGCCAAAACGCCACCCGAAGTGCTGGGGCGCCTGCGCGCCGAACTGGCCCGCGTGATTGCCGCACCCGATGTGACCGAAGCCTTCCGCAAGGCCGGAGGCAAGCCCCTGAGCCTTACCCTGGCCGAGACGAGGGCTCTGGTGGAGCGAGATGTGCAGCGTTGGACCCGGCTGATCCGCGATGCCGACATCAAGTCCGAATGAATCCCCTTTTTTGAACCATTGAAAAGCCAACCCATGAAAATTACCCAAGAGTGCCTTGACCAGTTGTTCCTCAAGGCACGCACCGCCAACGGATTTCTCGACAAGCCGGTGCCACTGCCCCTGTTGCGCGAGGTGTATGACATTGCAAAGATGGGTGCCACATCAATGAACACCCAGCCCACTCGCTACGTGTTCCTGATTTCCGCCGGGTCCCGCGCGCGCCTGCTGCCTGCCATGTCACCCGGCAATCTTGACAAGACCCAGGCCGCGCCGGTCACGGTGATCGTGGCCAACGACACGAAGTTCTACGAGCACATGCCACAAGTCTGGCACAAGCCCGGCGCGAAAGAAAACTTCGAGGGCAATCCCGGCCTCTCCGCGAGCACAGCGACGCGCGGCGGCACGCTTGGCGGCGCGTATTTCATGATCGCCGCACGTGCGCTGGGCCTGGACTGCGGCCCGATGAGCGGCGTTGACCTTGCCAAGGTCAATGCGGAGTTCTTTCCGGACGGCCGCCTGCAGGCCAACTTTATCATCAACCTGGGTTATGGCGACGACAGCAAACTGTTCGACCGCAACCCGCGTTTGTCGTTCGAGCAGGCCTGTAGCGTACTTTGAGGATTAGCCGGGTTTGAATTTTCCCCATTTCCCCCTTATAACCGACCCGTTTTTCTACGCGGTGGCCGTTCCCGCCGTGCTGCTGATGGGCATCAGCAAAAGCGGCTTTGGTGCCGGTTTTGGTTCTCTTGCGGTGCCGCTGATTGCGCTTGTCGTCACGGTGCCGCAGGCCGCTGCCATATTGATGCCGATATTGCTCGCAGTTGACTTGCTGGGCCTGGCGGCGTTTCGCAAAAACTTTGACCGTGACTTGCTGAAGTTTTTGATCCCGCTCGGGCTTGTCGGTACTGTCATGGGTGCCTTGCTCTTCAAGGTGCTCGACGCGCATGTGGTCGCTGCCATTGTGGGTGGATGTACCCTGCTGTTTCTGGCGCAACGTTTGTTGTTTCCGCCGCGTGTCGATAGCCCACCGCCGCCCAAGTGGGTGGGTGCATTGCTGACGGTGACATCGGGCTTTACAAGTTTTGTGGCCCATGCGGGTGGGCCGCCGCTCAGTGCCTATGTGATTCCCATGCGCCTTGCGCCCATCACGTTCACCGCCACCATGGCGGTGTTTTATTTCGTCATCAATTTGTCGAAGTGGATCCCCTACGCTTGGCTTGGCCTGCTGGACGCGCGCAACATGGCGACTTCTGTGGTGCTGTTACCGCTGGCACCGGTTGGCGTGTGGCTAGGTGTGCGGATTGCCAAACGCATTGACCCAGTGCTGTTTTATCGCCTGATTTATGCCGGTATGTTT
>JBCKNJ010000092.1:0-3120 GCA_038902795.1 Polaromonas sp.
TCTTTACAGCCTGCCCTGATTTTCTCCACCGAATTCCCTCACCGAACCAAAGCACTGCGTGATCTCTACTCGCGTCAAAACCGCCAGCACCCTTGAGAAAAAAGATGTGCAGAAACTTCAGCGCGCGATCATCGACGGACTGGAGGATGTGAAGGCGCAGGACATTGCTGTGTTTGATACAGAGCACCTCACATCGTTGTTCGAGCGTGTGATCATCGCTTCGGGCACCTCGAACCGGCAAACCAAGGCCCTCGCCGCCAGCGTGCGCGATGCCGTACGCGACGCAGGGTTTGCCAAGCCTCGCATTGAAGGTGAAGACAACGGCGAATGGATTATTGTGGATTGTGGTGCCGCCGTGGCGCACATCATGCAACCGACGATTCGCCTGTACTACCACCTGGAAGAGCTTTGGGGTGACAAGCCGATCAAACTGAAACTGGGTGCGCCAGCGCCGCTGGTAAAGGCCGCCAAGCCCGCATTGAAAATGCCGATTGTCAAAGTACCTGCGCCTAAAAAAGTTGCAGCAAAGAAAGCGGTAGTCAAACCCGCAGCTAAAAAACCTGCTGCTAAGAAAACCGTCTCTAGAGGAAAATGAGGCTGACGATAGTCGCCGTCGGTCAGAAAGTGCCCGACTGGGCGCAAACGGCTTATGACGACTACGCCAAGCGCTTTCCGCCTGAGCTGAAGGTCGAACTCAAGGCCGTCAAGACCGAGCCCCGAGCTTCAAAAACTCTAGACACCTTGCTGGCTGCGGAAAAAGTACGCATTGAGGGCGCCATATCCGCTATGCCGCGTGGCACGCACATCGTTGCGCTGGACGAGCGCGGAACGGCCGTCACCACTGTCGCGCTGGCTGAACGCCTCAAGGCCTGGCAGTTGTCTGGCGACGACGTGGCCATCGTCATCGGCGGGCCTGATGGCCTTGACGCTGGTTTCAAAAAGTCTGCCCATGAGCGTTTGCGCCTGTCGGATTTGACCTTGCCACATGCCATGGTTCGTGTATTGCTGATAGAGCAGCTTTACCGTGCCTGGAGCATCACGATCAACCATCCGTACCACAGGGAATGAGGATGACTGAGTTCGTTTATCTGGCTTCGCAAAGCCCACGGCGCAGACAGTTGTTGGAGCAGCTTGGCGTTCGCCACGAATTACTGCTGCCTGACCCCGATGAAGACGCAGAAGCACTTGAAGCCGTAAAAGCAAATGAAGCACCTGCCACTTATGTGAAGCGGGTTACGCGCCTGAAGCTTGATGCCGCAATGGCGCGCTTGAAGCGTCGCGGCTTACCCGCAGCCCCCATACTGTGCTGCGACACCACGGTCGCACTGGGCCGCATCATTTACTGCAAACCTGAAGATGCAAAAGATGCCAGGCGCATGCTTTCTGAACTGGCTGGAAGTACACATCGCGTACTCACTGCCGTGGCCGTTCAGGGCTCAGGTAAAGCTGATCGGCGTTTTGAGGCCCTGAGCACCTCGCATGTGAGCTTTGATACCATGACAGCCGCGCAAATTCGTGCCTACGTTGCAAGCGGTGAGCCTATGGGCAAGGCCGGTGCCTACGCGGTGCAGGGCAGGGCGGCGCTACACATCACGCGCATCAGCGGCAGCTACTCAGGCATCATGGGCCTGCCTTTGCATGAAACCGCGCTTCTGCTCCGGGCAGCAGGCCTGAAACTATAGTTTTCCCAAGACAAAAAATGCAACAAGACATCCTCATTAACTGGTCGCCGCAGGAAACTCGGGTAGCCGTCGTGGAGCACGGTGCTGTGCAGGAACTGCAGGTTGAGCGCACGCTGGAGCGCGGCCTGGTGGGCAATGTCTATCTGGGCAAAGTTGCGCGTGTGTTGCCCGGCATGCAGTCGGCTTTTATCGACATTGGCCTGGAGAGGGCCGCTTTTTTGCATGTGGCCGATTTGATGAGCAGCATCAACAGCCGTCATGCCGATGCCGAAGCGCCCGCAACGGCAGCCCCGGCAGCGGCATTGCAGCCGATTGAAAAGCAGGTGTTTGAAGGTCAGGCCGTGATGGTGCAGGTGCTCAAGGACCCGATTGGCACCAAGGGTGCGCGGCTTACTGCGCAAATCAGCATTGCCGGGCGCTTGCTGGTCTTTTTGCCGCAGGACAAGCACATCGGCGTGTCGCAGAAAATCCCGCTCAAGCAACGTGAAGACCTGCGCCAGCGAATGCAGGCGCTCGCGGGCGACCTGGGTGGTGGTTTTATCCTGCGCACCAACGCCGAAGATGCACTGGATGCCGAGTTATCGGAAGACATTACCTACCTGCGCAAAACCTGGGCGCGCATCAAGGACGCATCGATGCGGCTTGCGCCTGCATCTGTGCTGCATCAGGATTTGAACCTGCTGCAACGTGTGCTGCGCGACATGGTGGTTGAAGGCACGCAGACCATTCGCATCGATTCACGCGAGCAGTTTGAAAGCCTTAAAACATTTGCAACCGAATTTATGCCAGCGACGCTGCAAAAGTTGCAGCTTTATGGCGGCGAGCGCCCCATTTTTGACTTGTTCAATATCGACGAAGACATTGCCAAGGCGCTGGGCCGTCGGGTAGATCTCAAATCCGGCGGCTATCTCATCATTGACCAAACCGAAGCCTTGACGACAGTCGATGTGAACACCGGTGGCTTTGTCGGTGCGCGCAACTTTGACGACACCATTTTCAAGACCAACCTAGAGGCTTCGCAGGCGATTGCCCGGCAACTCCGCCTGCGTAATCTGGGCGGCATCGTGATTGTCGATTTCATTGACATGATGAAGGAAAACCATCGCGATGCCGTGCTGGCCGAGTTCCAGAAGCAGCTTGCGCGTGACCGCATCAAGACCAAGGTCAACGGTTTTTCAGCACTGGGCCTGCTCGAGATGACGCGCAAGCGCACACGGGAGTCGCTGGCGCACCAGCTGTGTGAACCCTGTGCCGAATGCATGGGCAAAGGCGTGGTCAAGACGGCCCGTAGCGTGACCTATGACATCCTGCGCGAGATCCTTAGAGAAGCCCGGCAGTTCAACCCGCGCGAGTTTCGTGTGGTGGCCTCGCCCAAGGTCATTGAGCTTTTTCTCGATGAAGAAAGCCAGCACCTGGCGGGACTGAGCGACTTCATCGG
>JBCKNJ010000093.1:0-2974 GCA_038902795.1 Polaromonas sp.
CAAGGCCAAATGGTTGGAGCCTTACACAGCGCCCACTCTCATTAAGCTGGCAGAGGCGGGGACAAAAAGTGTTGACGTGGTCTGCCCCGGTTTTACCGGCGACTGCCTGGAGACGCTGGAAGAAATCAACATGCAAGCGCGCCACGCATTTTTGCAGGCAGGCGGCAGGCAATTTAATTACATCGAATGCCTGAACGACAGCCCGGTGTGGATAGCTGCACTGGCAGAATTCACCGCGCTGCAGCTTGCAGGCTGGCCAACCCAGGCCACACCTGACGACGCAGACAAGCGCGCCGCTTCACGCGCGGCAGCCGTAGCGCTAGGGGCTACGCAGTAAGCGCAGGCGCGTGCCCGCAACCTGCTACCTCGACCACTCTCGTCGCGCCGACCACACCCTGGCCGCACGCGGCAACACCAGCACAGCGACAACAATCACCACCAGCGCAATCGACATGGGCCGCTGGAAGAACACCGCCGCACTGCCCTCGCCTATCGACATCGCATTGCGCAGTTGCGCCTCTGCCAGCGGGCCAAGAATCATGCCGATCACCACAGGTGCGGTCGGGAAATCAAAGCGCCGCATCACCACGCCCAGCAAGCCAATCGCATACAGCAAGAAGAGGTCAAACGCGCTTTGCCGCATAGCGTAAGCACCCAGCGTGGCGAAAATCAATATGCCTGCGTAGAGCTGTGGTTTCGGAATTTTCAAAAGCTTGACCCACAACCCAACCATGGGCAGGTTCAGTATCAGCAGCATCACATTGCCGATGTAGAGCGACGCAATCAGCGCCCACACCAGCGCAGCCGAGGTGGTGAAGAGTTGCGGGCCGGGTTGAATGCCGTAGTTCTGAAAAGCACCGAGCAAAATCGCCGTGGTGTTGGATGTCGGGATGCCGAGCGTGAGTAGCGGAATCAGCGCGGCTGTGACCGTGGCATTGTTGGCGGCTTCGGGGCCAGCCACGCCTTCAATCGCGCCTGTGGTGCCAAACTCGGCCTTGGCTGCCGGGTCTTTGGCCAGCTTTTTTTCCATCGCGTAACTTAAAAAAGTTGGTATCTCGGTGCCGCCGGCAGGTATGCAGCCAAACGGCGCGCCGATGGCCGTGCCGCGCAGCCAGGCCGGGATGGACCGCTTCCAGTCGCGTGCGCTCATATGGACTCTTGAAAGCTTGCTTTGCTCTTTAACAGTTTTACCTTCGTACAACACCGCGTACAACACCTCGGCCACTGCAAACAGGCCCACGGCGACCAGCACAATTTCAATACCATCGAGCAGCTCAGGCACACCAGCGGTGTAGCGGCCCTGGCCTGAAATCTGGTCAAGCCCCACGCAGCCTGCAGCCAGCCCGACAAACAGCGCCGTCATGCCGCGCACGGTGCTCTTGCCCAGCACCGCGCTAACGGTGGTAAAGGCCAGCAGCATCAATAAAAAATACTCGGGTGGCCCGAGCTTGACCGCAAAATCAGCCACAAAAGGCGCGAACAAGGTGACGATAACGGTGGCAATCGTGCCCGCCACAAACGAGCCTATGGCGGCAGTGGCCAGCGCCGCGCCCGCGCGCCCGTTCTTGGCCATTTTGTTGCCTTCCATGGCCGTGACCATGCTGGCGGTTTCACCCGGCGTGTTCAGCAAAATAGAGGTGGTCGAGCCGCCGTACATCGCACCGTAGTAAATGCCCGAGAAGAAAATCATCGAAGCCGTGACTTCAACTTTCGACGTGATCGGCAGCAGCATGGCGACGGCCACCGCAGGGCCAATGCCGGGCAGCACGCCGACGGCAGTACCCAGCGCGCAACCGAACAAGCACCAGAGCAGATTGACCGGGGTAATCGCAGTAGCGAAACCCGCCATCAGGGCGTTAAAGATTTCCATATCAAATCCACCCTGTTGAGCTCAGGCCCGGCAAATTGATCGCCAGAAATTTTGTGAACATCCAGAACACCGGGCCAGCAATCAAAAGCCCGGTCATTAGGTCAACCAACAAAATGCGGCCTGTACCCGATGCCTGGCCACTGGCGCGGCGCAAGCCCTGCACCGCCAGCACATAGCAAAGCGTGCAGCTCAAGATAAAACCAATCGTGGTGATGAGCGCTGCATTGAGCAGCAACCCGCTAGATACCCAAACAAAGCCGGGCCAGTAAGCGCTCTCGGCACCGCTGGGCGCATCGAATTGCCTGAAGCCGCCGCTGCGGGCTTCCCAAATAATGATGCTGCCGCAAAGCATCAGCATGCTTGACACCAGCCACGGCAAAAAGTTGGGGCCAACGCCGCCGTAACCAGCGGTGGATGAAATGTCGATGGCACCGAAGGCCAAGCCCAGGCCGGTTAGCAAGATGCCCACACCGACCAGGGTTTCAATGAGGATTTTTGGCGCGGCTGAGGTTGCAGGGGATGATGCGCTGGACAGCATGTCAAATCATGCCTGCCCTGACCATCGTTGCGCGCAGGCTTGCAAAGTCGTCATCTACAAACTTCTCAAACGCAGCGCCGGTCAGCACTGACGAGGTCCATTTGTTTTTCTTGAGCGCTTCTATCCATGACGGGGTTTTGACCGCAGCCAGCACCATGTCGGTCAAGGCTTGACGCTGTGCAGCAGTAATGCCGGGCGCACCGTACACGCCACGCCAGTTGGCAATCACGACATCAATGCCCTGCTCTTTCAAAGTCGGCACGGCCACGCCGTCTAGCCGCTTGGCTGATGTGACCGCAATCGCACGCATTTTGCCGGCTGCAATGTACTCGGCAAACTCGCTGTAGCCGCTGCCGCCAACCGTGACGTGGCCGCCCAGCACCGCCGCAGTAGCCTCGCCGCCGCCCCTGAAAGCCACGTAGTTGATTTTTGATGGATCAGCGCCAACCTGTTGCGCAATCATGGCTGCGGCAATGTGCTCGGTAGACCCGCGCGAACCGCCGCCCCACTTCACGCTGCCGGGGTCTTTTTTAAGCTGCGCCACCACGTCGGCCATGGTCTTAAAC
>JBCKNJ010000094.1:0-2896 GCA_038902795.1 Polaromonas sp.
TCAAGTGCGCGAGTGATGAGCAAATAGGTGTTGGCATCGAAGTACTCTGCGAACTTGTCACCTTGATGACGCAGGTAGCTTTCGATTTCGAATTCGACATCCTGGGTAGAAAACTTGATGTCTTGTCCTGATCTCAATTGCCGTCCGAACTTTTCGTTCATCACGTCATCACTCAAGTACGTGATGTGGCCAATCATTCGGGCGATGCGCAGGCCGCGCTTGGGCAGCACGCCTGCTCTTGCATAATTGCCGCCATTGAAATCGGGGTCGGTGACGATGGCGCGGCGTGCGACTTCGTTGAAAGCAATGTTCTCGGCGGTCAAGTTGGGTGCGCTGGCAACGACGATGGCGTGAAGCACGCGCTCGGGGTATTGCAGCGTCCAGCTGAGAGCCTGCATACCGCCCAGGCTGCCACCCATCACGGCGGCCAGCGTTTGTATGCTAAGCGCGTCCATCAACCTAGCCTGTGCGTTGACCCAGTCCTGCACGGTAACCACCGGAAAATCCGCACCGTAAATTTGGCTTGTATCGGGGTTGATTTGCATCGGCCCGGTGGAACCAAAACAGGAGCCGAGGTTGTTGACCCCGATGACAAAAAACTGGTCTGTGTCTACCGGCTTGCCGGGGCCAATCATGGTGTCCCACCAGCCTTCGGATTTGTCGATGCCCTTGCCTGCTTCATCCACATACACGCCTGCCACATGGTGCGATGCGTTGAGCGCGTGGCAGATCAGTACTGCGTTGGATTTGTCGGCGTTGAGCGTGCCGTAGGTTTCATAGCTCAGGTCATAGGCGCGAATAGCTGTGCCGCTTTGCAATGGCAGGCTGTCTGCAAAGTGCATGGACTGGGACTTGGCAACAAGGACGGCAGCAGGTAACAAGATTTAAATGGCCCGTAAAAAAACAAAACCCGGCATCGCTAAAAGCGAGTCCGGGTCTAGGGAGCATCGTCTTTAGCGGTACTTTTTAAGCGCCCGCAAGCTGGCAAATCGGCGCTTTAGCCAGTATATCTTGCTACGCCCGTATGAAGAGCGCCAACAAGCCAAGCACAGCAAAGAACAGCGCCGACACCACATGCTATGGAAAAACCTCGCCAGCCCGCGCCAGCGCTAGGGTCTAGCACAGGCAGCGGCCTGTAGGTAATTTACGCTAGCTGCTTGACAAGCCGCTATCTGACGCATAATGTAGGGGTGTGAATGTCCGCATTCGCACAGGTTAGGTGATCGGTCAGTTTCGCGCGCTACAGCGGTACGTATAAGATTTGTTGTGCTTTCGGGACCCCATCGCTTTTGTTGATGCATCCGCATCTTGTGTTTTAGAGGAGTCCCTTAATGGGCAACAAACTATACGTCGGCAATCTGCCGTATTCCGTTCGCGACGAAGACTTGCAACAATCTTTTGGCCAGTTTGGCGCTGTTACCAGCGCTAAAGTCATGATGGAACGCGACACTGGTCGCTCCAAAGGCTTTGGCTTTGTCGAAATGGGCAGCGATGCCGAAGCTCAAGCAGCTATCACGGGCATGAACGGCCAGTCTCTCGGCGGCCGTAGCGTTGTCGTGAATGAAGCCCGTCCGATGGAGGCACGGCCTCCACGCACTGGCGGCTTTGGTGGCGGCGGCGGTGGCTACGGTGGTGGCGGTGGCGGCGGCGGTGGCGGCGGCAGTGACGGCGGTTTCCGCAGCCCATACGGCGGCGGCGGTAGCAGCGGTGGCCGTTCCGGCGGTGGCCGTTCCGGCGGCGGCGGTAGCGGCGATGGACGCGGCGGCTACTAAGCCCTCACGACGACCCTTCTTCCATTTTCAGATCGATAGGAGATTAGGCGCGAAGCCGCAGACAGTGCTGTAGCACGGCAAGGCGAAGCAACAACATATCGTATTGATCTGGAAATGGAATTAGACCCTTACAACGCCAGCGATTTGCCCTTAGCCCAGGCTAAAGGCAATCGTGAAGTGTTTTAAAAGGCTTCAAGACTTCGGTTTTGAAGCCTTTTTGCTTTCCTTTTTGCTTTAGGTCTTACGCGGCTTGCGCGCCCGTCCGGCCAGCGCCCTGTCGAACACGGCATTCGGCAGCAGCCGGAGCAGTTTGGCGACCACGCCCATCTGCCAGGGAATCACGCGGTAGCTGCTGCCCGCTTCAATGGTCTCAAACGCTTTGTCTGCAAACGCATCCGGCTGCATCAGAAATGGCATCGAGTAGCTGTTTTTCTGCGTCAGTGGCGTGTCAATATAGCCTGGGCAAATCGTCACCACTTTTACCCCGCCCGCTTTCAGTTCGCCGCGCAGGCTTTCACAGTAGGCGATCAGCGCGGCCTTGCTGGCGCAATAGGCACCATGCCCCGGCAGCCCACGAATGCCTGCCACGCTGCCAATGCCGACCAGCGTACCCGAGCCGCGCTGCGTCATGGCTTCGATGAAAGGATGAAAGGTGGCCGCTGCGCCTATGTTGTTGGTAGCAAAGGTTTGCTGCATCACATCAAGATCTTCGCGCATCGCGGTGTCCATGCCAATGCTGATGCCGGCATTGGCAATCACCACATCCGGCACGCCCTGGCTAGCGATGCAGGCCTTGCCCGCCGCAACGATGCTGTCACTGGCTGCCACATCGGCGCTATAAATCTGATAGCTGCCTGCGCGCATTGACTGCGCATCAACCCATGCTTGAAGCTCTGCCGTCCGGCGTGCTGCCAGCGCCAGCCGATACCCGGCCTGATAAAACCGCAAGGCTAAGGCCTGGCCTATGCCGCTGGAAGCGCCGGTGATGAAGACGAGTCTGGACATGCGGGTATTTTAAAAAACTAGCGTTTCACCGTCGGCACCGATGCCGGACTACTGGCCGCCGCTTTAGGATACAAGATACCTCTGACGCGCCCCTTCAAGTCAGCAACACCCGTCCGGTT
>JBCKNJ010000095.1:0-2736 GCA_038902795.1 Polaromonas sp.
GTGGCTGAAACCGCCTATTTACAAGCGCAAGCAGCGATTAAAAAAATAGCAACTTCATGCTGGAATCCAATCTGCTGGATTCGCAAACCCGTGCGATTCGAACTGCCGCCACCGGCCAGCGTAGACATGCTGTGGGCGAATATGGCCCTGCATGAAGCCGCCGACCCGCAGGCGCTGCTGGCCGAGTGGCATAGTGCCTTGAAGGTCAACGGTTTTTTGATGTTTTCGTGCCTGGGGCCGGATACCGCCATTGAGCTGCGCGAGGTGTACAGGCAGCTTGGCTGGCCCCCCGCAGGGCATGATTTGACCGACATGCACGACTGGGGCGACATGCTGGTGCAGGCCGGCTTTGCCGAGCCGGTGATGGACATGGAGCGCATCACGCTGACGTATGACAGCTCGGCGCGATTGCTGCAGGAGTTGGCAGAGCTGGGGCGCAATTTTCATCCGGCACGCTTTCCGGCCCTGCGCGGTCGCCTTTGGCGTAGCCGTCTTGAAGCCATGCTGGCCGAGCGGCTCACGGGTGCGGATGGGCGACTTTCACTGACTTTTGAGGTGATCTACGGGCACGCGCTCAAAGCCCAACCAAAAATCAAGGTCAGCGCGCTAAGTTCAGTCTCGATCGCGGACATGCGCAGTATGCTCAAAGCGCCGAAAACTCCGAATAAAGACCCGAATCAATCTGCGCGCCCCATAGGAGCATATTAGGCCCCGAATAAAACCCCGTGATGCTGCCCGTTTACAGGTCGTCCGCGTGCTGATTGGCTTTAAAAAACCCTCACGGGCGGGGCAGGGTCGGCGCTAACTTTATAATCGGGAGGTTAATTCGGTTGGAAATTGAAGTAATAGAAGTGATCACGATGAACGTAAGCAACACCATGGGCAAATTGTCACAGCTTGGCACCCAGCAGACGGGCGCAATTTTTGGATTTCTGGCCGCCTGGGCCAGTACCACCGCTTATGCCGTCAACGATTTGCCTGGTGGCCCGGCTGTCCGGCAGCTCAATCTGCATCCCGCAGTCACCAAAATTGCCGATGATCAGTACTGGCTGCACTGGTATTTGATGATCGTCTGCATCGTGATTTTCGTGGCGGTGTTCGGCGTGATGTTTTATTCCATCTGGAAGCACCGCAAGTCGGTCAGCCACAAGGCAGCCAATTTTCATGAATCGACGGCGGTTGAAATCGCCTGGACGATTATTCCCTTCGTGATCGTGATCGCCATGGCTTTGCCGGCTACCAAGCTATTGGTGGCCCAGAAAGACACCACCAGCGCAGACCTGACCATCAAGGCCACCGGCATGCAGTGGAAATGGGGCTACGATTACCTCAAGGGTGACGGCGAAGGCATTTCTTTCTTCTCCAACCTGTATTCACCGCGTAGTCGCGCGGTCGATTCCATCACGGCCCAGAGCGATTCCTTTTCACTCGAGGTCGACAATCCCGTGATTGTGCCGGTCAACAAGAAAATCCGCATGGTCCTTACCGCAAACGATGCCATCCACTCCTGGCACATTCCGGCGCTGGGAGTCAAACAGGATGCGGTCCCGGGGCTTGCCCGCGACACCTGGTTCCATGCTCAAAAAATTGGCACCTATCGCGGCCTGTGCAGCATCGAAGCCTGCGGTGCGGGGCGCGCTTGCGTGCTGATCGTTGTCAATGTGGTGAGCGACGGCGATTACAGGATATGGGTTGACGGCAAGAAAAAGGACATGGCCGTCAACGCCAAGTACGCGGCAAACTAAATCAGCTCAAGCCTTCTTCACCCAGACTGAGCACCAGCCTTTCCCGTTCACCTGTTTGCCGGGGAAGATCGTACACGGCGCCCATGCATCACTGGGTTTCCCCTGAAACAGTTGGCAGCTGGCACAGGTCTGGCTGGCCGCGTATTGCTTGAACTTGGCTTTGTCGATCTTGCCGGCGTCGTGTTTGTAACCCATGGCCTGCGCCATTGGGTCTTTTTCATCCAGCTGCGGCAGCGCGCCTTTCTTATCTTGCGCTTTGGGCTGCGCCAGGGATGATCCGGCTCGCAAAGCTAGCGCGAATGCAGCGGCAGCAAGCGAGCTGCTTTTCAGGAAACCACGACGTCTAATATTGATTCGGTTTTGCTTCATGGAACTAGTCTCCGGATATGTTTGTCGAAACAGTGCAGTGGCGCAACCCGCTACACCGTCATCGGCGGCTCGGTGCTTGCAGCGTGATAATGCGGTCTATTTGTGTTTCACGACCTCGGGTTACGGCGAGAAGAATACGCCCCGCGTCAAGAAGGTGTAGTTCCCTTCAATCGCCATGAGGCCAATCAAAACCAGCAAAGCGCCGGTCGGAACCAAAATAGCATACGTCAAGGCCAGACGCTCCCACGCCAGATGCATGAAGATGCCGACGATCAGCCCGGCCTTCAACAACATGAACACGATGATCAGCGACCATCTGAGATAACCCTGGAACTGGAGGTAGTCGACCATATAAGAGAACGCGCTAATAACAAACAGCAGCCCCCAGATCCACAAATAAACACTGATCGGATGTTGTTGATGTTCTTCTGCGTGCGCCATGTCGCTCTTGGGCAAAATCGAATGTTGCGGTGCTTCTGCGTGTGCCATGTCGCCCCCTACCAGAGATAAAAGAATGCAAAGATGAACACCCACACCAGATCGACGAAGTGCCAGTACAGGCCCATGATTTCGACCATCTCGTAGTTGCCCTTGCGGCCGGTCAGGAAGCCCGGCCTTGCGT
>JBCKNJ010000096.1:0-2609 GCA_038902795.1 Polaromonas sp.
TGTGATAGACCCCAACACCTTGAGAGTGATTGACACCTTCAAGGTTGGTATTCACCCGCAGCACATCGTGCGCAAGAACGACAAAGTGCGTATCCGCATGGGCAACCTGACCATGACGAATCACCCGATTCATTTGCACGGGCACGAGTTTCTGGTCACCGGCACCGATGGCGGCCCGACACCGAAATCCACCCGCTGGTACGAGGTCACGACCGATATCGCCGTCGGCCAGATGCGGCAGATTGAATTCCTCGCCGATGAAGAAGGCGACTGGGCTTTCCACTGCCACAAGAGCCACCACACCATGAACCCCATGGGCCACGACGTGCCCACCCTGATCGGTGTGGATCACCGGGACGTCGTCAAAAAGATCACCCGTCTGATTCCTGACTACATGGTGATGGGCGAACGCGGCATGGCCGACATGACGGAAATGGAGATGCCGCTACCCGACAACACCGTTCCCATGATGACCGGCCAAGGCCCGTTCGGCTCGGTCGAAATGGGCGGCATGTTCAGCGTGCTGAAAGTGCGCAAAGACCAGAAACCTGGCGACTACAAGGATCCGGGTTGGTACCAGCACCCCCCTGGCACGGTGGCCTTCGAATACAAGGGCCCGCTGACCGAGCCCGCGCGCTTTCAATCAGAGGGCGGGCAATCCATGCCGCGTGCGCAGAAGAGCACCAGGGAAATCGAGGTCCAGGTACGCAAACCAGTGGCCAAACCCGGCCACGCCGGCCATTGAGTTTTCAGTTTTCAACACCTATAGGAGTATTTATGAAAGTCAGATTCATTTTCACCCTCGCCATCAGCGCACTGGGCATATCAACACTGTCAACCGCCGCGTGGGCCAGTCCTGGCCACACAGGCGGGCACAGCTATGCAGCCATCGGCAAACCCGGTGTTGCCGCCAAAGCCAAGCGCACGGTAACCATCGACATGACCGACAACATGCGATTCACCCCCGCCAACCTTAACGTCAAGCAGGGCGAAACCATCCGCTTCATCGTGAAAAACTCAGGCCAACTCAAGCACGAGTTTACGCTGGGTACAGAGAAGGATCTGAAGGCGCATTACGAAGAGATGAAAAAAAATCCTGAAATGGAACATGACGACCCCAATATGGTCACTGTCGCACCCGGCAAAAGCGGCGAGGTGATCTGGCAATTCACCAAGGCCGGCAAGGTGGACTTCGCCTGCCTGCATCCGGGCCACTACACTGCTGGAATGAAGGGCCATGTGAATGTGGCAAGCAACAAAACTCCAGCCAAAGGAGATGGTCATGCCCAACAACAGCGTTAACGCTTTTTCCCGCCGGTCAGCGCTGCGGCTGGCGCTGGTCGGGGCTGCGGTTCTCAGTCAACCCTTGCGCGCGCTCGCGCAGGCAGCCAAGCAAACTCAAATCACGGTCTGGAAAGATCCCGACTGCGGCTGTTGCAAGGACTGGGTGACCCACCTGCAGGAAAACGGTTTTGAGGTCAAGGTCAACGACAGCGGCAACGCGGCGGCCAGGACCCGGCTGGGCGTACCGGCAAAACTCGGCTCCTGCCACACCGCGCTGGTCGGCGGCTATGCCATTGAAGGGCATGTCCCCGCGCGTGAGATTCAGCGTCTGTTAAAGGAAAGGCCAAAGGCTGTGGGGCTTGCCGTACCCGGCATGCCGGTCGGCTCGCCGGGCATGGACGCGCCTGTTTATGGCGGACGCAAGGACCCGTATGACGTGCTGCTCATCAACCGTGACGGCAGCACGCGTGTTTATCAAAGTTACCACCGCACCTGAGTGCATTCAAAGGATTTCCCATGAAACGCTTTACCACCCTGATCGCCACCCTCCTGACCTCGGCCGCTTTCGCGCAGGCCGCTCTGCCCCTCGCCGAAGGCGAGGTCCGCAAAGTGAATAAGGAAGACGGCAAGATCAGCATCAAACACGGCGAGATTAAAAACCTCGACATGCCACCCATGAGCATGGTGTTTCAAGTTAAAGACCCGGCCCTGCTGGACAAGGTCAAGGCCGGCGACAAGGTGAACTTCACTGCGGACAAGATCAACGGCGCGTTTACCGTACTGTCCATCGAGCTGAAAAAGTAGCTTCTCTTTGCGAACGGCTGATTGCTGCCTGAGCACGCGATGTGTTCCGGCCACCCGTCGTCCATCCTTCATCTCTCGGGAGAAATCATATGCAGCATGCCTCACGCGCTTTCGTTTGCGCTTGCACCATCGCCCTAGCCACTGGCACGCCAACCTACGCGCTGGCCAGCGAAGTCGAACCGGGCGGCAGCGTGGAAAGCCTTCTTGCGCTGGCCCGGGAGCGCAACCCGGAATACGCCAGCATGCGCCATGAGGCCCAGGCCGCCGACGAGCGCGTCGCGCCAGCGGGCGCCTTGCCCGACCCCAAGCTACGCGTGGAGCTGCAGGACATCACAAAAATGGGCGAGCAGAACCCAACGCTATTACCGAACCGGGTCGGCAGTACACGCTATACGGTCATGCAAGACCTGCCCTGGTTTGGCAAGCGTGGGCTCAAGCGCGACATCGCCGCGCTGGAAGCCGAAGGCGCCCAGGGGCGCGCGATGGGAACCTGGGCGGAACTCTCGTCGCGCATCAAGTCC
>JBCKNJ010000097.1:0-2474 GCA_038902795.1 Polaromonas sp.
ACAGGCGCGCCCTGGCCGGGCCCTGGTGCGCTGCATCGTTGCGATGGTTCAGTCCGTCCGAAAAGGCGAAGCGTTGCGCAGTGTTGCAAGGCGTTTGGGGGTAAGCGTGGGCACGGTCAGTCACTGGGTTGAACGTGCCACTGGTCGGCACTTGGCGAGCGTGAATTTTGCCAACGACAAACCCGGTCGGGCATGGAATCGAACGCCTGCGAGCGTCGAGACACGAATCCTGCGCACCCGGACTGCGTTGCGCAAACGCAGCGTGTTGGGTGAGTATGGTGCGGATGCGATCAAAGCTGCCTTGGGTGAGAATTCTGAGCGGCCCGCCAAATGACCGCCTCTGCTACTAACCCCCTCGCTGATTTCCAGGTGGATCGCGCCAGCATCCGTACGGTCGGGCAGGACCTGCAACGCCCCGAATGCATCCTGGCCGAGCCCGACGGCACCCTGTGGGCGGCCGACGCGCGCGGAGGTGTCACGCGTATTGCCGCCGATGGTTCCCAGCGCTTTATCGGGCAGCGCGCCGACCCGCGTTTCCAGAGCGCCAGCGTGGCGACGGCGGATGATTTTGAAGCCAAGTTCACCCAGGGCACACTGCCCAACGGGCTGGCGTTTGCGGACAACGGCGATTTGCTGATCTCCAACTTCGGCACCGACCGACTGGAGGTGATGACACGCGACGGTGACACCCGCACCCTGTTCGACCAGATCGACGGCCAACCCATCGGCAAGGTCAACTTCGTGTTGCGCGACTCGCGCAACCGGGTCTGGATCACGGTCTCGACCCGCGTCAACCCGTGGACCCTGGCCGCCAGTTCCCGCGTGCAGGACGGTTACCTGGCGGTGGTGGAGCCGGGTCGCGGCATTCGCGTGGTCGCCGAAGGTTTCTATTTCACCAACGAAATCCGGCTGGATGCGCGCGAGCAGTGGTTGTACATCGTGGAGACCACCGGCCCGTGGATCACGCGCATGCGGCTCGACGAGACCTCTGCGCAAGGCGTGCGGCTGACAGACCGCGAGGTGTTCGGCCCCACGCACTTGGGGGGTTATCCCGACGGTATCGCTTTCGATGCCTTCGGCAACCTGTGGTGCACGCTGGTCATGGTGGACCAACTCGTCGCGCTGACTCCGCAGGGCGACAAATTGCTGTTGCTCGACGACGGCGACCCGGCCGGCAGTCGCAACCTGATCGACCGGATGGCCGCCGGCACGGTGACACCCGAAGACATGGGCCGCGCCCGCGGCACCGTGGCCCCCTGGATGGCCAGCATCACCTTTGGCGGGGCCGATCTGCGCACGGTCTACCTGGGCAGCCTGCTGGGCAGCACTATTCCGTATTTCCGCTCACCTGTGCCCGGGTTGCCGATGGTGCACTGGCACGAACGCCGCTGAAGTCTACGCATCCACGGCGTGGTTCAAAAAGTAACGTTTTTGGGTAACACGGACAATATGAATTTTGGCTGGTTTGCCTATGACTCAACCGATGGCCACCCGAAAAAGTGTTACCCGTTCTTGGGTCACGCCCTTTTTGTGATTCCATGTTTTTTGTGAAAACAACGATGTCAAGACCTGACCCCTTGCGTTCTTTTTGTAGCGAACGTGACTAATTGGAGTCTGACCCTAATTCTTTTAGTGATTGCACTGGGCGGCGTGGTGGTGGCGTTGCTGGGGGTAGTTTTTGCGTGGGCTTTACGTAGTCGTCAAACCTGAATGTTGGCGGCGTATGGACAACTGAGCCCCTGCAAGTGTTGC
This sequence comes from Polaromonas sp., assembly GCA_038902795.1. Taxonomy (GTDB): domain Bacteria; phylum Pseudomonadota; class Gammaproteobacteria; order Burkholderiales; family Burkholderiaceae_C; genus Polaromonas. Next base: position 1,753 of record JBCKNJ010000097.1, read on the forward strand.
GGAGTGGGCTAGGACTTGAGGGCTGCTATATAGTCGCCAGATATGGAAGAAAAAATGCTGGTGGATGACTTCAATGATTGACTCCAAAGTCTCTGAAGAGATTGTTGACTACCTGGCCGCGCTAAAGGGGTCAAACAGCGAAGAAGCCAAAAAACTGCGGTTTCAGAATCTCTTGCTGCGCTTGTTTAAGGACAGCGCGCAGTCTCGGTCAGTCGTTGATCAAATGGCTGCAGGGGGTGAGAAGACAATCTTCAATATTCCACGCCCTGGTGTCCCCAAACGAGGTTACGCAGATATTGCGTATAGCAACGTCATCATCGAATGGGAAAAAGATCTCACTAAAACCGGTCGCCACGCAGAGGACCAGCTAGCCGAATATTTGACGGGAAAGTGGCATAGCGGCGAGCGTTATGACTTTGTACTCATTGCTACCGATGGGCGCATTTGGCGCAGTTATGCGCCAGACATTAATTTGTTGCTGGGCCAGCAAACGCCCACCCGTCTTGGTTTGCGCAAGGTGGAAGACTTCGAGCTCAAACGCGACAACGAAGAACAATTCTTCTATTTTCTTGACCGGCTGTTGTTTCGTTCCATCAAACGGCGTGCAACGCTGGATGAAATTCAGCTGGATTTTGGTGACACTTCACGAGCGTTCATAAATACCGTGCAGGCGATGCAGGGCGTGATGCCTGCACCTGATGTGGCATCACCCGTGCATGTGG
>JBCKNJ010000098.1:0-2409 GCA_038902795.1 Polaromonas sp.
ACGGCACACTGGACGCGGCCCATTTAGGAAACAACCATGACACGAAAATTCGCCATCCAATCAATTGTCAGCAGCGTGCTTCTGTGCGGCTGCATCACCTATGCAGCCGCACAAGGTAGCTGGCCCACACGGCCTATCACCATGGTCGTGCCCTTCCCGCCGGGCGGCCTGGCTGACTTGGTGGCGCGCCCGGTTGCTGAAGCCATGTCGCGTGACCTCGGGCAGCCGGTGGTGATCGAAAACAAGGCTGGCGCAGGCGGTGGCATAGGCATGAGCCAGGTGGCAAAAGCCAAGCCTGATGGCTACACGATTCTGCTGGCGCTGTCGTCGCTGACGGTGATCCCCGAGGCCGACACCCTGCTGGGCCGCCCACCGATGTTTGCGCTGGCTGACCTGCGCCCGATTGCCCGCTACACCGCCGACCCGACGGTGCTCGCGGTGCGCGCCGAGTCGCCATGGAAAACCGTGCAGCAATTTGTCGACGATGTCAAAAAGCGCCCGGGTGCGATCAACTACGGCTCATCCGGCAACTACGGCACCATGCATGTGCCGATGGAAATCCTGTCGCAAAACGCCGGCCTCAAAATGACGCATGTGCCCTTCACTGGCGCTGGTCCCGCAGTGATTGCTCTGCTGGGCGGGCAGATTGATGCGGTATCGACCGGCCCGGCCACGGTGTTGCAGCATGTCAAGGCGGGCAAACTGCGGGTGCTGGCGCATTGGGGCACCAGCAGCCTGGTCGCGCTGCCAGACGTACCGAGCCTGAAAGACGCGGGCTACAGTGCCGAATACGCGCAGTGGTCAGGCCTCTTCATACCCAAAGACACACCAGAGCCAATTGCCCAGCGCCTGCGTGCCGCAGCCAAAGCTGCGGCGCAAGATGCGAAGGTAAAGGAAGTTATTCTGAACGCAGGCAGCCCCGTGCAATACCAGGACTCGCCAGACTTTGAAAAATATGTGCAGCTTGATGCAACGCGCATGGCCGCAATTGTCAAACGCATTGGCAAAGTTGAGTAAGTACCACCATCACACGAAAGACACCATGAACATCAAGCACACATTCCTACTCGCAGGCAGCCTCGCCGCCGCCCTGTTCACCGCATCGGCCACGGCACAAAGCTACCCTTCAAAACCAGTAAAAATCATCGTGCCGTTTGGCATAGGTGGCCCGGCCGACAACTACGCCCGCTTTCTCGCGCAGCGCCTGCAAGATGCGCTGGGCCAGCCCTTTGTGGTCGACAACAAGCCCGGGGGCGGCTCGGTCATCGGCACCGACCTGGCGGCCAAGTCGGCGCCCGATGGCTACACCTTGCTGATGATGTCCAACACGCACACCGTCAACGAGACACTGCTGCAAAGCAAGCCGTTCCAGCTGATGCGCGACTTTGTGGCGGTGGCCCCGGTCAACTACTCCGATCTGGTGCTGGTGGCGCATCCTTCCGTGCCCGCCAACAACCTCAAGGATTTGCTCAAGCTCGCCAAGCAAAGCCCCGGCAAACTCAACTACGCGTCCAGCGGGCCGGGTACGCCGTACCACATGGCCGGCGAATTGTTCAAAAGCATGGCCGGTATCTACGTGGTGCATATCCCCTACCGCAGCAGCTCGGGCGCGCGCACCGACATGATCGGCGGGCAGGTCGATGTGATGTTCGATGCGATCACCGTCATGGCCGAGCAGATCAAGGCCGGCAAGGTCAAGGCGATTGCCACCACGGGCAAGGTGCGATCCGACGTGCTGCCAAATGTGCCGACGATGATCGAAGCCGGACTGCCGGGTTATGAAGCCACCCTCTGGCTGGGCCTGATGGCACCCAAAGGTACGCCGAAGGCAGTGGTCGACAAACTCAATGAAGCCGTATCAAAAATCGCTGCACAACCGGAGGTCAAACAACTCTGGAACAAGCAGGGCGCAGTACCTATGGTGATGAGCCCCGAAGTGTTTGACAAATACACGCATGACGACATCGCCAAGTGGGAGCGCGTCATCAAGACCGCCAATATCAAGGTCGATTGACGCATAACATTGCTTCACCCTCAACTTCATATCCTCAGTGGCGGCGCTGCCCAGGGCCTGGTAACGCAGCTGAGTGAGCGCTTCAAGGCAGCGCAGCAGTGCGACGTGGCAGGCACTTTTGGCGCAGTCGGCATGATGAAAGACAGTCTGCTCTCGGGCACGCCCTGCGATGTGCTTATCCTGACTGACACGCTGATTGCCCAGCTCACCGCCAGCGGGCAACTCATAGCAGATAGCGCAAAAAATATTGGCGTAGTGAAGACCGGCGTAGCCGTCAAGTCTGGTGAAAAAGCGGTTGCTGTGAGCAGCCCCGCCGCACTGAAAGCCGCACTGCAAGCCGCACGCGGCATTTACTTCCCCGACCCCATCAAGGCCACAGCGGGCATTCATGTGAT
>JBCKNJ010000099.1:0-2257 GCA_038902795.1 Polaromonas sp.
TGGTTCCGCGGCGGAGCAGCAAACCAGCTTGTCTGGTGCGCGGATCCCCACCTAAGAGGTTCTCACTAGAGGAACGCCGACCGTGGAAAAGAACCCGACAAACCCTTCCCTTTAAAGAGAAAACTCATGACAACCTTCAGCGCAAAACCCGCTGACGTGAAGCACGAGTGGTTTGTGATTGACGCGACCGACAAGGTCCTCGGACGAGTAGCCAGCGAAGTTGCTCTCCGTTTGCGCGGCAAACACAAGGCCATTTATACGCCTCACGTCGATACCGGTGACTTCATCGTCATCATCAACGCATCCCAGCTGCGTGTGACCGGTGCCAAATCGACCGACAAGATTTACTACCGTCACTCCGGTTATCCAGGCGGCATCAGTGCCACCAATTTCCGTGACATGCAGACCAAATTCCCGGGCCGTGCCTTGGAAAAAGCCGTCAAGGGCATGCTGCCAAAAGGCCCCCTTGGTTACGCCATGATCAAAAAGCTCAAGGTCTATGCTGGTGCAGAGCACCCGCATACGGCCCAGCAGCCCAAGGTGCTTGAAATTGCAGGCATATCCGCGAACGCACAACGGGAGTTAGCCAAATGATCGGTGATTGGAACAACGGCACCGGCCGTCGCAAATCAAGCGTCGCCCGCGTGTTCATTAAAAAAGGCACTGGCAAAATCACGATCAATGACCGTGACATCCAAGTGTTCTTCGGTCGTCAGACCTCGATCATGATCTGCCGCCAGCCCCTGTTTCTGACCAACCACGTCGAGACCTTCGACATCATGGTCAACGTGCATGGCGGCGGCGAGTCCGGCCAGGCTGGTGCAGTGCGCCACGGCATTACCCGCGCCCTGATCGACTATGACGCAACGCTCAAGCCAGCGTTGAGCCAGGCCGGTTTTGTGACCCGCGATGCGCGTGAAGTCGAACGTAAAAAGGTCGGTTTCCGCAAAGCCCGCCGTCGCAAGCAGTTCAGCAAGCGTTAATTCGTGTGTTCCGGTTTTTGCCGGATAGAAAAGCCGCCCGGTTTGCGCCTGGCGGCTTTTTTCATGGCTGCCCTGTATGGGTGCACAATGCCTATTCCGAGTAAAAACCCGGACACAAGCTTTTGAAGTTCCGCCTGTTTCTCCGTCGCCTGACCATCAGTTCGCCCCGCATGTCTGTGCGTAGCGGTCTGCCTTGGCCTGTGCGCTGGATGCTGGGCGCTGTCATGCTCGGGTTTTCAGCCGCCATTGCCTTGTGGGCTTTTGAGTTTGGCAAAGGTATTGCCGGCCTTGATACCCATTCGAAGGAAGAGCTTCAATCATTGCGGGCGGAAGTCGTTCAACTGCGCACTGACCGCGAGAAGACACAGTCCGTTGCCAACACTTCTGGCAGTCTGCTAACGGCTGAAAAGGCCGCGCAGGAGAAGATGGCGGGGCAAATACGCCAGTTGGAGGCTGGCAACCTGTCGCTGCGCGATGAGCTTGGCTTTTTTGAAAAGCTGCTGCCTGCGGCGGGTGCAGATGGTGTGTCTATCCGTAGTCTGCAGGCCGAAAAACTGTCGGCAACCCAGCTCAAATGGCAGGTGCTGGTGATCCAGCCGGTCAAGGGCGCACCTGATTTCAATGGCAAGCTGGACATGACCATTAACGGCACCCTTGCCGGCAAGCCGTGGATGGTCAATTTGCCGGGTGGGGCACAAGCCCTGCAATTCAAGCAATACCGACGGATTGAAGGGGTGCTCGATTTGCCGCCTCAAGCCGTGGTACAAACCATAACCGCCAAAGTTCTGGAGGGAACGGTTACCCGCTCCGTCCAGACCTTTAAGCTCAAGTAGTTGCTCAAGACCCATACCTATACAGGATTGACATATGTTCGGCAAAAAAAAGCAGCCTCTCATCAAAAGTCTGATCGCCCAAGACTCCTGCATTGAGGGCAATATCAAGTTCACGGACGGCCTGCGCATTGACGGCAAAGTCATTGGTGATATTTCTGCCAACGAGGGCAACTCCAGTATTCTGGTGATCAGCGAATCCGCCACCGTGACCGGGCGTATTTTTGCCGACCACGTCATCATCAATGGCTGTGTGATGGGGCCTGTTCATGCCTCGGAATTGCTGGAATTGCAGCCAAAAGCCAAGATTGAGGGTGACGTGTCTTATAAGGCCCTTGAAATGCACCAGGGTGCCATCATCTTTGGACAGTTAAGGCCGATCAGTCAGGAGGCAGAAGAAAGGCCTATTTTTAAGCTGGCCGCAAGTAACATCTGATAACTACC
>JBCKNJ010000100.1:0-2131 GCA_038902795.1 Polaromonas sp.
CTCAATGTCCACCACTCTACTCGCGCTTCTTGGCTTTGTGGGCTGGGCTTTGGCCTTGCTTGTTCTTATGGAGGCTGTGCGCTCTTTCCTTGTGCTGACGCGGAAAGTCCCGGCAAACGGCTTTGACCCGACCAATGCGTCACTCTCACCATTCATGCAACGGTTGGCGCGCGCACATGCCAATTGCATCGAGGGTCTTCCTGTCTTTGGCGGAATCCTGGTCATTGCTGTGCTGGCCGGCAAGTCCAGCGTTACTGATGCGTTGGCGTATCCATTTCTAATAGCCAGAATTGCGCAGTCGTGCATTCATCTCGCGTCTACTTCCGTTGCCGCTGTCACACTGAGATTCAGCGCATTTGCAGTGCAAATGGCAATCGCTGTCTATTGGGTCGTGCGCCTGCACTCAGCGTAGCAGGCACGATTGCGGCCTAACCGGTTGATCGACTCGGACGCACGCCATCACAAGGCTGCTCCGCAGCTGGTGGCCCGCGCCGGTCATCGCCAACGTTAAGGCGTGGGCGGTGACGGCGGATAGAACGGATAGAACGGCTGCTTTCCCCTTTTGGCTACGTCGGCTTTCGCAGCACACCGGCCGTTGACGTCTGTGCTGCGACGGGCAGGAACGGGCGCCAAGGAGTGCCCAATCCAGCGCCGCGCGATCAGCACCCGTCTGCCCACCGGAAACAATCTTCTGCGGCAGCCATGGTAGAAGATTCACACTAAGCATTAGACGGCGCCCTTAGATCTCTCGCGGATGCCGATAATGGTCGCCCTGGATACTCCGTAGAGCTTCGCCATTGCGCTCACAGACACATTACGGCCCAACTCATCAAGAATCGCCTGACGCTGCTCTGGCGACGTTTTGCTGGGTCGGCCCAGTTGCTTTCCTTCAGCCTTCGCACGTTGCAATCCTGCCTGTGTCCGTTCAACCAAAAGATCGCGCTCCATTTCCGCCACGGCTGCCAACATGGTCAGCAACAATTTGCCGGCAGCAGAAGTTAAGTCGGTGTTGCCAAGCTGAAGGACGATCACTTTCACTTTGCGCTCACCCAGCAACCGGATCGTTTGTATGACATCGATGGCATCACGGCCAAGACGATCGAGCTTCGACACCACCAGAGTTTCACCCTTGCGAATCTTGGTCAGCAGTCTCCCAAACTCTGGCCGCTGCATGGCGCATGTTTTGCCAGAAATGCCTTCATCGGAGAACCAATAGTCGTCGTCAATCGCGTAACCCGCCTGGGCAAGTTCAAGGCGTTGGTTCACAGTAGTCTGCTGGGTAGTTGAAACGCGCCCGTAGGCAAATGTTGCTGACATATCGATTCCTTGTGGTGTTGGAAAACGGTGTCAGAATAGCTTAACTGTCATATAAAGTAAAGGCTATTTTTATAACAGTCTTTATGGACGAATCGACGGATGTTGGAAAACGGTCGTTTTCTGCCAGGTGATGGTGTTGGATAGAGCGGTCGTTGTCCTATGCGTTTGAAAGTCCGCCGCCGACCTGATCCTGGACTCGCGCCAATCGCCGCTATGCCCGCTTCTGGTCGTTATGTAAAAGCGAAGCGGGTGGCCGTAGCGTACGAGTGATGCGCGACAGCCTCGTGTAGCTTGTCAAGGGCGAAGCCGTTGGCACTGACTGAAGGTGCAAACTCACGATATGTTGAGAAAGCATGTCGGTGTGTTGGTTGGTGATCATCTGCCTGTTTTTTAAGCACCGTCCGCAAAGCCAGCACTGGCGTCACTTTTGCGGATTATGCTGGTGGTTATCCCCAGCGTAGGGCACCGAACGCAGGGACAACTAGGCTAAATTTGCCCGGCATGACCGCGCTGGTGGTTGGTAGTGCTACAGCCGGCGTTTACATGCGAGGGTGTGGACCCTATGCCGGATTGGGAGTTGACAAACCAATCAGCGTCAGACTACCCCGACGACCAGCGCACCACTTGGTGAACCTGCAATGGGTGGCGAGGGCCGCACAGGGTAGGGCTGTGTCGATGGGCAGCGCGGCGCGTGGTTTGCGTTGATGGGGCGCAAATTCTTGGGCAATCAGGTCGGCGACTGGGGGTCAGCACGTTTTTTGAGGCTGCTTTTCGGTGCCATACTTGGCCTCATGCGGTTGAATTTCCTGTCCCT
>JBCKNJ010000101.1:0-2079 GCA_038902795.1 Polaromonas sp.
CGTTGGACTTTGAATGTATGATTGCGCTTCTCGTTCTGACAACACTACCAACTGGAGACAAGAAATGATCAAAGTTAGCGTGATGTACGCGAATACCCCCGGGGCTCGATTCGATCACGAGTACTACCGCGACAAGCATATGCCGCTTGTTAAGGCTCGAATGGGAGATAGCTGCAAGTACTACACAGTTGACAAGGGACTGGCTGGTGGAACACCGGGGGCTCCGGCAACCTACGTTGGCATGTGCCACATCTTCTGCGATTCGGTTGATGCATTTCAAAGCGGATTCGGGCCGCATGCGCAGGAGATCATGGGCGACATTCCGAACTACACCGATCTGTCGCCGGTGATCCAGATCAGCGAAGTAGTGGTGGGTTACCCATCGTAACTCTCGGTACCCGGACTCACTGCATCGCCAGCGGTGAGGCGGCTAACCCCTCGTTGCAGCCGACCGCCTACAGCGGCGGCTGAACTCAACGTTATGTTTCATCGAATAGTTTGTGTTGTCATGGCAAAGAAGTGAAATGACGATTGCAGCTATCAATAGCCAAAACGAAGGATGAACCTTTTCGGTATCGATCTCGCTCAATCCGACCTGTGGCTCCTTGGTGCTGCCGGTCTCTGTCTTGCGTGGCTCGTTCCCCATCGGCTTGCTCTTTGGCGCGAACGGCGTACTCGTCGCCTCAATGCTGCTGCTATCTTCCGTAACACCGTTAAAACTATATTGCTTGGGCTTTACCCATCCCCCGTCCAATGGCCCGACGAAGGCTTTCACATAATCAATGTTCTTAGGGCCAAGTTCCCCGTTTTGGAGTCCGCTGTTGTCGAGTTTCGCGGGCATCTGTCCTTGTGGGATAAGTGGCACTTCGACAGGGCTTGGTGCATCTATCGCCTTGGCAAAGACGGGCGAGACATAGACCGCCAATACTATTTTCAATATGTGGCTATTCATAGCGAAGGCCATGAAGACGGAAAGCATTACGAAAACGATACGCGCCTTACGTATCAATCCGACTTTAAGAAAAACGTCGATCATTTACTCTCCTTCGCCAATGAAACCTAACCCGGCGCTCAACGCGGACGCTTCGCGCCGGGTAGCTTTACGTTCGGCGGCACTGCGACAAGAATCATCGCCCGAGCCTTTTCAGTAGGCGCGAGCATTTTTCGAGTACTCTTTCTAACGAGGTGAGCTATGCACAAAGACTGGGTTATCCAAATCGGCACGTTTTCGCTCGGTGCGCTTCTTGCTGTCGGCGCCCATGGACAAACGACCGAGAGGCTTGTCATCGACGGCTCGACTGGCGGGATGCCGCTGGCCGCTGCGCTGGCGAAGGCATTTCAAGAACGAAATCCGGGCGTGACGGTTGAGATGGGGAAAGGGCTCGGGACCAAGGCCCGCGTACAGGCGCTGACGGAGGGAAAGATCGACATTGCGTTGGCCAGTCATGGTCTGAACATTGGCGAGATTACCCGCCAAGGGATGGCTGTACACGAAATCGCGAGTGTGGCCGTAGTGTTCGGTGTCAACGCGACAGTACCTGTAGTCAACCTGACAGCTCAGCAGATTTGCGACGTGTACGCCGGGAAAACATCGAACTGGAAAGCCCTTGGCGGGCCGGAGATGGAGATAGCGGCGCGCACCAGGCCTGACAGCGAGGTGGATACTGAGGTCGTGCGGGACAACATCGCATGCCTGAAGGATCTTAAGATGCCCGAGGCGGTGAAGGTCATGCCGACGGCCGGGAATATGGCAACGGAACTTGCCACTGTCGCAGGTGCGATCGGGATGACGACGATGACGGTCGTGGAACAGAGCCAGGGAAAGATCAAGGCCCTATCTATCAACGGCATCGACCCAAGCGCGCAGAACGTGGAGCGGAAAGCCTACCCGCTTGTCCGCAAGTCCTTTTTTGTGATCAAAACGCCTGCCTCGCCAGCGGTCGCGCGATTCTTGGAATTCACGCGAGGCTCTATGGGCCACACTGTGATCACCGCTAACGGGGCTATAGCGGTGAAATGAAACGAAGTGCTATCGCCGAAGGCGCTGTTCCGTCCGATGATGCGCTGCCGCCGAACCAT
>JBCKNJ010000102.1:0-2035 GCA_038902795.1 Polaromonas sp.
GCTGGCAGGCCTTGGGCGCTGAGTTTGGCTCAAAAATGCCGATGCCGCAACTGATACTGTGCATCTCGGCGCACTGGCTGACCGAAGGCTGGTGGCTCACGGGCATGGACAAGCCCAAAACCAACCACGACTTTGGCGGCTTCCCGCAGGAGCTGTTTGATGAGCAATACCCGGCACCTGGCGATGCGGCAGCGGCGCAGGTCATCAGCCAGATAGTCAAGCAGCGCGGCTCACAGCCCCTTGGTCTGGACATGACTGAATGGGGCCTGGACCACGGTGCCTGGTCGGTGCTCAAGCCCATGTTCCCCAAAGCGGACATCCCGGTCCTGCAACTCAGCATAGACTACAGTCGCCCGCCTGAAGACCACTACGCACTGGCAAAACAACTTAAAAGCCTGCGCGATCGCGGCGTGCTGATTGTGGGCAGCGGCAACATCGTCCACAATCTGCGCCAGATGCAGCGCGGCGCTACCGGCAACCAGGCCTTTGACTGGGCGCTGGAGTTTGACCAGACGATTGGCGGCTACATCCAGCAAGGCAACCTGGATGCCTTGCAGAACTTCCTGAAGCTCGGCCAGGTCGCCAAGATGGCGCACCCCACGCACGAGCACTACCTGCCGCTGCTGTACACCGCCGCTGCGGTTGATAGCGGCGAACCGATGCGGTTTTTCAACACCAGCTTTCAGATGGGGTCGATTTCGATGCGCTCTGTGGTGTGGGGATGATCGCAGTCGGCTGCCAAGCTGAAGGCTCACTTTTAGCCGATTAGTAACTTGATTTTTTCGCAGGCGAAACGTTCATGACCTTAGCTGGTTGGGCGAGTCCCTCTTGAACGCCGGGTTAGCCAGCTCATTCATAGTGTGTCCACATCCGCAGGACACGAACGATTCTTTCTTTGGTAAATAGCTCGTACACGATACGGTGCTGTATATTTATGCGGCGCGAATAAGCACCTGCAAGATCACCTACCAATTTTTCGAAGGGCGGTGGATTTTGAAATGGATTGATGGCAAGCACTGCAATCAATTCTTGTGCCTTTGGCTTGAGGCCACTCGCGGCAAGCTTCTTAGCATCTTTCATTGCTTGCTTGGCATAAACAATTTCCCAGATCACCACTTAAGCTCTTTTGAACTTTTTGCGAGAGGTTCAGCCATACCTGTCTTTATGGATTCGCGCATACCGGGTACGGCAAGCAGGTACAACGTTTCCTGAATTGCACTCCAGTCTTCTGCGGAGAGCAGGACAGCACTGTTACGTTTTCCAGAAATGATGATTGGCTCATGAGACTTTCCTGCCTCATCAATAAGCCGGTAAAGATTCGCACGTGCTTCGCTGGCGGTAAGTGTGTTCATTTGGCACCCCTAATAAATGAGTTTTAATGGTACGCTTAAACGTACGTACCGTCAAACCTATATGCAAACACCAAGAGAGGCCTAACGAATGAAAGGGACTTCCCCGTCCCAAGCGAGCCGCGCACCATGAGGCTTGCGGTTTACGGCAACAACGTGCCACGATGGAGAGGTTAATCGTTTCATCAACTCACCTGAGAGGGGAAATCATGACTATCGTAACCGTTGGAATTGACCTTGCCAAGAACGTCTTTGCCGTGCATGGCGTGGATGAGACGGGTAAGCCGGCGCTGGTGCGCCCCGATGTGCCTCGGGCCAAACTGCTCGACCTCATCGCCAACTTAGCCCCGTGCCTGATCGGCATGCAAGCCTGCTCGGGCGCCCACCACTGGGCACGCGAGTTTGCCAAGTTCGGCCACCGCGTGCGCCTGATGGCGCCCAAGTTCGTGGCGCCGTATCGCATGAGCGGCAAGCGCGGCAAGAATGACGCCGCCGATGCCGCAGCCATTTGCGAGGCCGTCACTCGCCCGAGCATGCGCTTTGTGCCCATCAAAACCATCGAACAGCAATCCCGCCTGTTCGTTCACCGCGCCCGTCAGGGCTATGTGGAGCAGCGCACCGCCCTCATCAACCGCATCCGTGGATTGCTCTCGGAGTTGGGCATCGTGCTGCCTCTGAAAGCGGCC
>JBCKNJ010000103.1:0-2009 GCA_038902795.1 Polaromonas sp.
AAGCGCGGTCGCGAACTCTGACCATAGACTAGCAGCTGACTTAAAGTAAACAGCAAGGTCATCACCACGAACATACACACCTGTCCCGCTGGCCGGCATGAACCCGTAGCCCATGTAGGGTCCGTCAATAACTTCATGAGTGGTCACCGGGTACGGTCGCAGCATGTCTTTACGGATCTTTAGTAGAGCATCCATGGATTCTCCCGGACCGTGCTTCACAGCGTTAGCAACAAGCCGAAGCTCCTCAACCATAGGCCAAGAAGGTAGCCCCTTCATTGAGCATTTTTCCATTTCAAGCCGTTCATGAAATTCTGCCAAACGGTATAGCTTCTTGTGAATGGTTGGATCTGTCCTTATCCCGCACACCTCCTCTGGGGTGAGTAGTGTGTCCATGTAAAACAGCAACATTTGCTGCTCTATGAGATGCCACAGCATTACAGCAGAGAAGTTTAGTGCGGCCTGCTGGACCCCTGTTGTCATGTCATGTATGACATGGCCACTTTCTCTAGCCGCCGCGACTATTGCTTTATCCTTCTCGGTGTTCTCATCGGTAAACGAGGGCAGAATATTTTTGAACACGGATCGCTCCATGCTTTTTATGTTTGAGCTATAACTCCGTCTAATCCATGCTACCCAAAACTTTATTTGTGTAGGATGATTAAAGCAGAGCATAAATTCTGGCTCCATAAATGAGGAAAGGCCTAACGCCCAAGTTCACCCGCGGCCTTGGCGCCGCGAAGCGGCGGCAGGGACGTCGGGTGGAACGCCTTGTTATAACTCCGTTTTTGAGTTAATCGCAATTTTTCTTGGGTCCAACTCAATATCGAAATGAACACCGCTTCCAGCATGAAGGACATCAACGGTCTCTATATCCAACACTTTGTAAACCAGACTCTTAATTTGAAGTGAAAGCGGTGCAGGTCCGAATGGAACGAGGTAAACCTTATCCCAGCGTTTTTCTTTAAGCTTTCTCGCGACTTTGGAGAGCACACGCTCAATCTCTGCAGTTGATGACTCCGCAGATGAAAAATCAAGATTACCCTGTGACGCTACAAAAATATCTCCGCGCTTATGTAATTCGTGATAAGGGTGCACACCGGCATTAGCGATAATTGTAAGTACGTTTTTCTCATTGTTTTCAGCGTCTAATTTTCTGGCAAGAGACTCTTCTCCATATTTCTCAATGTAGCGCTCAATAACTTCTTTAAGTTTTTTATCCATTGGACTTGACCTTTGTCACGACAATGACACCATGTGAGTCTCGCCCTTGCTCTGTGTAATAGGTCGCTGACTGTTGCGCCGAAAAGATGTGGTCCGCGCTTTTCAATTTCAGACAAGTAACACCATAGTGTCGGAGTATTTCGGCATTTTGATCCCGTTGATATTCGGCGCTGTATTCATAGCGGAGATTGAAGAACGTAGGGTCAGCCATCTCAAATGCTGCCATTTGAGACAAACTGTGCGACTCATTTGTTTCAAGTCGAATTCTTATCTTGCTATATGTCTGGTGGATGTTGATTTCAGCTTTTATTCCTCCGCCTGAGTTTTCTGAGCTGGTTATTTCCGCTGCCCAGGATCCATTGAGATTTGGAATTTTCACAATTCCAAGCCGGTAGAGAAGCGGCCAGCGCCATACGAAATTATCAAACAGCAAAAAAAGAAGACCAAATACAGCCAAGCCTGAAGGTCCGGCGACTGCAACGCCAACGGCTTTCTGAAAGTCACCAATTAGGTAGGCGACAAAGGTTCCCAAGCCCCCACTTAGAATCGCAATGAAGTAGTAAGCTTTTTTTCTATCGTGATGCGAAATGCTGTATTCGTGCACTAGATATCCCATTCCCTCAAGGAGTTATAACGTTGGCGATGACCGGCGCGGGCCACCCGCTGCGGAGCAGCCTTGTGATGGTGCGTGTACGCGTCGATCAACAGGTTAGGCATCGGAAAGACTACTTAGCTCTGGGTCGCGGTTGTCTTTGATGACTTTCATCAACATGATGTCAGAGGAAAGC